>JBDRCA010000164.1:0-6526 GCA_043822165.1 Candidatus Altarchaeota archaeon | reverse complement strand
GGAAGTAGTCGCTTCCTTAAAGAAAAAAGGCCTTAGGGGAGATGTGAACATCGAGGTTTCGGGGGGGGTTAACCTTGAGAGCATAAAGGATTATGGCAGGCTTGACGTCGAGTTGATATCCGTTGGCGGCTTAACGTACTCTGCTTCATCAATCGACTTGAGCCTTGAGTTCACAGAGGTTGAGTGATGAGTGAATGCATGATTGTGTTGACAACCACGGGAAGTAAGGCTGAGGCGGGAAAAATATCCGAGGCCCTCGTCGAGGAACGTCTTTGCGCGTGCGTCCAGGTTGTGCCGATAATCTCGGTCTACAGGTGGAAGGGGAAAATCGAGAGGGAAGGCGAACACCTGCTTTTGTGCAAGACGGTTTCCGGAAACTATGGAAGAATCGAGGAGAGAATACTGCAACTTCATTCCTACGAGTGCCCTGAAGTCGTCGCAATACCGATTGTTGAGGGAAGCAAGAATTACCTTTCGTGGATTAGAAAAAACACTGAAGGCTGATGGTCTCGGTCAGACGAATCTCCGGTAAAGAATTCCCGGACTCCGGGCGCAGGGCGCGGATGGATTTGAGCCAAGAGGAGGTCATAGAGCGTATCGTCGAGGGTACGAGTAGGTTCGGGCCCCGCATACGCCTGAACCAGTTGGCGAGCGTTCCTTCAACCGGTGTTGAGGCTGCTCTTCTCGCGCAGGTTCATGCGGATATTCAGGCTAACCAGGGCTCTGGCTCGGCGACTCTTCTTCAACAGTTGAATGCTAAAGCCCATGTATTGCAGATTACCAGCGGATTCAGGAGGATAAGCGAGGGCAGGCCTCCGACGGTTTTTCAGGTGCTTGCCGTCCCCGCCGTACGCTACGGGCCGGACTCAGACGAGCTTGACGAGATGAGCAGGGTCATGAAGTCTGTTGAGACGAGACACCCGCAGCAGGCTACGTGGGAGGGTAGAGTCGGCGTTTTAAGGTCTGCCATAAGACGGCGGATTCCAGGCCAAATCGAGAGGGAGCTTTACGGGATACCTGCGAGTTCACGGGATACCCGGGAGATTATGGACGCCTTAAGCCTTGAGGGGACGACGCAAGAGCGGCTTTACGTGGGCGTGTCGCTTCAGCTTCTCGAGGTCGCGGGATTCGTGAAAAAACAACTTCCCCACAACGTGCCGGGCGCAAGAGGCGGCGAGCTTTCCGTGTGGTCGCACCGCGCATACGAGAATCCCTTTCCCCGCCACCCGAACACGCACTTAAACGTCCTGGATGCGTTATACAACGGAGGCAGTCCCGTGAAAATGCAGGCCCCGGACCTTTACCGCGCAACTCCTTTTCCCACAGCAACTCAGAGCCAGCCGCCCTACAGCATCGCCCCGGTTCTCAGGGCGCTCGCCGAGCTTGAAGCCGCAGACCTCATAACGACGCGGCAGGTGAGGAGGGGGAAACAGGAGACGACGGAAGCCGGCTTAACAGGGCAGGGAGAAGAATACTTGGACGAGATGCACGCGCAAAACGCGCTTCCCGAGGGACTGCGGAAACTAATCCTCGGGGAAAAACACTAAAGATTATTGGGGTCAGTTATTCTTCCGGTTATTGCGCTGGCTGCGACTACTGCAGGGTTTGCGAGATAGACTTTGCTGTCTTTGTGGCCCATTCTCCCAATGAAATTTCTGTTCGTTGAGCTTACACATACTTCGTCGGCTGCGAGGACTCCCATGTATCCGCCCAGGCATGCGCCGCACGTGGGGCCGGACACGTATGCGCCGGCGTCGATGAAGGTTTTAGTGAGCCCTTCCTCGTTCATCTGCTCCTGTATTCGCGTGGTTGCGGGCACGACTATCATGCGAACACCAGCCTTGACTTTTTTTCCCTTCATGATTTTCGCGGCAACCCGCATGTCTTCTATGCGCCCGTTCGTGCAAGAGCCTAGATACGCCTGGTCTATCTTTACGTCCACTTCTGCAGCAGGTTTTGCGTTCTCCGGTAAAAAAGGCTCGGAGACAGTCACGGGAATATCTGCTGCATCATACTCCTTCATGTCGCAGTAAGACGCGTCCTTGTCGGCATAAACCTTCTCGTAGGAGCCCCGCACTCTACCTTTCAGATACTCGTCCACTTTCCCGTCCGGGGGGAAAATACCGGCTTTTCCTCCTGCCTCGATCGCCATGTTGGAAACCGAGATACGGTCTGCTAGAGGCAAAGCCTCCATGGCGCTCCCGTAATACTCCATGCTCTTGTATAACGCGCCGTCAACCCCGATGTCGCCGATAATGTGCAGTATCACGTCTTTGCCCATCACATAGGAACCGAGCTTTCCCTCGACATTGAATTTTATGGTCTCAGGCACCTTAAACCATAGTTCCCCGGAAGCCATGGCGCACGCGGCCTCCGTCGAGCCTATGCCCGTCGAGAATGCTCCGAGGGCGCCGTAACTGCAGGTGTGGCTGTCTGCGCCGACTATGAGCCTTCCGGGCGCGGCGTAGCCTTCTTCGATCATTATTTGGTGGCATACTCCGCCGCAGCCTACTTCATAGTAGTTTTCGATGCCGTGTTTGAATGCGAATTCGCGCATGGCTTTAGCCTGCTGGGCCGAGGCTACATCCTTGTTGGGGATGTAGTGGTCTGGTATTAGGACTACTTTGTCTTTCAGTGGTTTTGTGTTGAGTTTTTCGAAGGCTTCGAATGCGGGTAATCCTGTCACATCATTTACCATGACGTAGTCTACTTTTGCTTCGAGTATTTCGCCGGCGCCTGCTTTTTCTTTGCCTGCGTGGGCTGCCAATATCTTTTCAGCGATTGTCTGGCTCATCGTGGGTTTACAATAAGAAGGATAGGATAAAAAGGTTTGCGCAAGCTATCAAATCGCAAGAACGCTATTGCAGGTGTCACGCAATGATTTCTAACGCTTTTATTTGACAGTAACAATACTTATCTACTTACAACTTGAGAGGTGGTTGATAGTGTTTGACGGACTGAAAACCTTGGACGACTACGATTTAAACGGCAAAACAGTTATACTGCGGCTCGACCTTAATTCCCCGATAGACCCGGAAACAGGCGAATTCCTGGACGACAGAAGATTCGTATCCCACAAAGAAACAATCCAGGAATTAATCAAAAAGAAGGCGAAAACAGTATGCCTCGCACACCAGGGACGCCCAGGAGACGAAGACTTCACGACACTGGAAAAACACGCCGAAAAACTCGGCAAAGTAATCGGAAAACCCGTGAAATACGTCGACAGCCTCCTGAGCAAAGACGTCGGCGAAAAAATAAAAAAAATGAAGGAAGGAGACGTAATACTCCTCGAAAACACCCGCTTCTACTCCGAAGAAATACTACAGCGCCCCCCGGACGCGCAAGCAAAGACAATACTAGTCCAAAAACTCTCAAAAACCGCCGACATGTTCATAAACGACGGATTCGCAGTAGCACACCGCTCACAACCATCCGTCGTCGGATTCCCCATGTTGCTGCCATCAGCCATGGGACGGCTCATGGAAAAAGAATACACTACAATAACCAACCTTCTCAAAAACCCGAAACCCCCAATAGCATTCGTCCTCGGAGGCACAAAAGCAGACGACAGCATAAACGTCATGGGACAAACCCTTACGGCAAACGACTGCAAAATACTAACGGGAGGACTCGTCGCTAACATATTCCTGGCAGCTAAAGGCTACAGGCTCGGAGAACCCAACATAGAGTTCATACGAGGCAAAAAACTCTCAGACCAGATAGACGTAGCCGCAGACCTCCTCGAAGAATACGAAGCAGACATAATACTCCCAAACGACCTAGCAGTCGAGAGGAAAGGCGAGCGACTCGAAATACCAGTAAGCGATTTACCAACAAACGACAAGATAAGCGACATAGGCGAAAAAACCATTGAAAACTACGTGAAAATCATCTCGGAATCAAACACGATATTCGCAAACGGAGCCCTCGGAATATTCGAGAAAAAAGAATTCGCGAAAGGCACCGAAGCAGTGATAAAAGCCATCGCAGACTCGGAAGGCTTCTCCGTAATCGGCGGAGGCCACACAGTAGCAGCAGCACGCGAACTCGGAGTAGGAGACAAGATAAACCACATCTCCTCTGGCGGCGGAGCATGCGTGAACCTTCTCGCAGGATACAAGCTGCCGGCCATCGAAGCCCTGAAACTTAAGGGGGGTAAATGACGATGTTCAAAATCGGCGAAGCACTCGTTGGAAAAGGAAACGAGATAGCCCACATCGACTTGATGGTCGGAGACAAGGAATCAAACGTCGGCAAGGCCTTCGCTGAAGGATTGACTACTCTATCCAAAGGCCATACCCCAGTCATAGGGGTTATAAGGCCTAACCTTCCCGCCAAACCATACACGCTCGTCGTCCCGAAAGTAACTGTCGCAGACTTGGATGACGCCAACAAGATTTTCGGGCCAGCCCAAGCCGCGGTCGCCAAAGCAGTCGCCGACGCCGTCGAAGAAGGCATAATCCCGCAAGACAAAATCGAGGACTGGGTCATCATAGCAAGCATATTCATACACCCCAAGGCATCCGACTACCGGAGGATCTACCAGTACAACTACAGCGCCACGAAACTCGCTCTTCGCCGCGCACTCACAGACTATCCAGGCTGGAACAAGATAGCCTACGACAAAGACAGGGCCACACACCCCATAATGGGCTTCAAGGTCCCCCGGCTGTGGAGGCCGCCATACCTTCAAATCGCACTGGACATGACCTCCAACCAGGCGGCACGAAAAATCGTCGAACAAATACCAGACTCAGACAGCATAATACTCGAGGTGGGGACAACGCTCATCAAAGGCGAAGGTGTGAAATCGATAAGCGTCTTGCGCGAAGTATCCCTGTCAAGCTTCATAATCGCCGACTTAAAGACTATGGACGTGGGACAAGTTGAAGTCGACCTGGCCTTCGACGAGACAGCCGACGCAGTCGCAGTAGCAGGCCAAGCACCTGTTGAGGTAATCGATAAATTCGTATACGAGGCGAGAAGACTCGGCATATACTCGATACTAGACACCATAAACGTGGCGGACCCGGTAAAACTATTAAAGTCTCTGAAGGAGCTTCCAGACATCGTCGAGCTTCACAGGGGCATTGACGAGGAGGGCGGGAAAAAACACAGTTTCGACGACGTCGGCAAAATCAAGGCAGCCTTCAAGGGGAAGAAGCTTCTTGTTTCCGTCGCGGGCGGCGTCGAACCTGATAACGCAGCAGACGCCCTAAAAGCCGGCGCAGACATAATCGTTGTGGGCCGCTACATTACGCAGAGCAAGGACGTTGAGCGGGCGACACGCCGGTTCCTGAATCTTTTGCAGGACGACGTAGACCTCAAAAGAGTGCACGTGGAATAAAATCGCTTAACATCTGTAATACGAAATTTTAACGTATTATGAAGTGGATTTACAGGATAACTTATCCAAACGGTAAAATCTATATAGGAAAGGATTTGACTGGAACATTTAGGTATTTTGGTAGCCCAAATAGTAAGCTTCTTGAAAAAGATTTTACCGAAGAAGAAAGAAGAGATTTTACTATTAGAAGAGAAATTCTTTGGGAATCTGAAGACGCGAGCGATAAAGAAGTAAACAAAAAAGAAGTAGACTTTATTCTTGAGTATAAATCCAATGATCCAGCAATTGGCTATAATCGATGGCCAAAAATTAAAGGATAAAGACGCACAATCTTATGGGACGTTGTGCTTTCTTTACAACATCCTGAAATTTATATTGTTATGATTGTGTTTCCGTAGTTTAGTGTTGTGAATATTATTATGGTTGATGTGAGGACTACGGGTAGGAATGGGTATGCGCCTGCGTCTCCGAATTTTTTGAGGATTGGGTTTAAGACTTCTTTGGCGACGATTATTATGAAGTAGTAGATTAGGACGTATTTCGCGGTTAATAGCGACATGACTGCAGTTACTGCCGCGATGTCCATGAGCGATAGCACGAACCATTGGGTGGTGAGTTTCGCGGATGCTACTGCGAAGAAGGCTATTAGCATCCATTTTGCGGCGACCATTGTAGGGTTTAATTGGTCGAGGTGGTATACGTCGTAGAGGAGGAATAATACTGTGAAGCCTGCCCATACTTCGGCGAAGTCTTTTTGGGCGGCCATGCGGCGTATGTCGGAAAGCGATGCGACCGTGAGGGATCCTATGAGGAATGCGAGGCCGTATAGTTGCAGTTGCAGGAGCATCATTTTATTATCTTGTCTTGCACATTATTTTGACGGTTGAAGTTAAAATGCATTACGTAAAGCAGTTGTTTGAGGGGGCAGTAGAGGATTGGGTTCACGAGCGTTTCGTGCGATACGGGAGAGGCGAGTTCAATGGTCCGATTTTGAGTGTTTCTGCTAAAGCCAAGGGCTTCAAGGTGTCTGGTAGTTGGGATTATGCTTCCGCGCTTGTTGGATTGTTGGCTTCCGGTGGTGGGGAAGTAGATGTTAAGGGTTGCGTGTTCGCGAAAAGGGATGTTTCAGGCGTTGTCTCTGATTTTTTCCTGGTCTCGAAGGAGAAGAAAAAGAAG
>JBDRCA010000163.1:0-33322 GCA_043822165.1 Candidatus Altarchaeota archaeon | reverse complement strand
CTTAGTTTTTAGGTTTCTAGTCCTCCTCCGGTATCCGTGAGATCCTTTCATTTTGATGTGATTTAGTCGTTAGAGTTGAGTGTGAGAGTGCAAGAAAAACGTTTACTTCACACATCACCCCAATTTTTTGAATTTAATACATTGCAATATGACAATAAAAAAGGCTAAAAACTGATTGAAACCTTTATTTCCTCGCCCTCGAAGCTGAATGACGCCCCAGAAACTTCCTTTTCAGGGGTTATTTCGTCTCCCCGCACCTCCTTCAAGACTTCGTCTTCGAATTCGCCGAGCATTGCCTTGACTTTCGGGGACTCGGTTATTTTGACTTTGATTCTGTCTAATTCGGCGAGATTTTCTTTTTTCCTGAGTTCCTGTATGTTTCGGATGACGTCGCGGGCCAGCGCCTCGTTCATGAGGGTTGCGTCGCGTTCAGTGTTTATGTATACGACCCCGGACGAGTCTTTGTGCGTGAATTCTCCTGCAGCGTATTTTTCGGGGACGAGTATTTTTACTTCAGCAACCATGTCGGGGGATACTTCGAATTTCCCAAGCTTTGTTTTGCGTCCCGCATCCAATGCCTGCTTTAGTTTTGCTCCCGCGTTTCTTATTGCATCAGCTGCTTTGGCGGCGTCTTTCCCGTATTTCGGGCCCAGCACCTTAAAGTTGGGCGCGTACGCGTAGGTTGTGCCCGCGACTTCGGTTACGTATTCAACTTTTTTGGCGTTCAATTGTTTGCCTATGATACCGGATAGTTTTTCGCATGCTTTTTTGACTTTGTCGTCTCCCACTATCGTCACCGAGGCTATGGGGTGGCGAAGTTTTATTCCGGCTTTCTGGCGCATGAAGCTTCCGGCCTCGAATATTTTGCGCGCTATCTCCATGGCTTCTTCGAGTTCCGGTTTTGTTTTCCCTGGCTCGGGCCACTTCGCGAGATGAACTGATTTGCCGCCTACGAGGTTCATGTGAATCTCCTCCGCGATGAACGGGGTCACAGGCGCCATCAAAGCGACAAGCCGCGTGAAGACTTCTGTGAGAGTGATATATGCTGCGCTCTTTGAGGGGTTTATCTTACCGTCCTCGTCTTCAAGCCAGAGTCTATCCCGGATGAGCTTTATGTACCAGCGAGACAGCTTCTCGACTATGAACTCGTTTAATTGGGCGTATGCTATGTGGTAGTTGTTTGCCTCAAGCTCTCTTGTGACATCTGCAATCAATGTGTCTGTTTCAGATAGGATCCACTCGTCTTCGACCTTAAAGCTGGCATCCCTTTCTTTCCCGCCGCGGGCGTCGAATCCGTCCAAACTCATGTAGCGGGTCGTGAACTCGTATGTGTTCCAAAGCGTCCTGAGAAGCGGGAGCACTCCCTCGTTTAGGCTGTCTTTGCCGAAGCGTCTGGCGTTCCACGGTGCCTGCGAGCACATTTGAAGCCGGACCGCGTCGGCGCCCACTGTCTCGAACAGTTCCCACGGGTCAAGTATGTTGTTGTGGGATTTGCTCATTTTTTCGCCGGCATCATCCAGCAGAAGTCCTCCGACTACGCAGTTTTTGTAGGCTGACTTATCAAATAGTAGCGTTGATATTGCAAGGAGCGTGTAGAACCATCCCCGGGTCTGGTCTGTTGCCTCGCATATGAAGTCGTATGGAAAGCTTTCCTCGAATAATTCCTTGTTTTCGAAGGGGTAGTGGTGTTGGGCGAAGGTTGCGGCGCCCGAATCATACCAGCAGTCTATGACGTATTCTACGCGGCTCATCTTTTTGCCGCACTTGCACGCGAGTTTTACTTCGTCGACGTAGGGGCGGTGAAGGTCAAAGTCGTCAGATACTTTGTCCGCCGCCTTCTCGGAAAGCTCCTTTCTCGAACCTAGAACCTGTGTTTCCCCGCACTCGCACCGCCAAATGGGAAGCGGAGTACCCCAAAACCTATTCCTTGAAAGACTCCAGTCCTTCACGTTAACAAGCCAGTCCCCGAACCTTCCGTCTTTAATGTGCTCCGGAAACCAATTTATCTCCCGGTTGTTTGCGAGAAGATTTTCGCGAAGCTTCGTCATCGCGATGAACCAGCTCTTCATCGCATAATAAAGTAGGGGAGTATTGCAACGCCAACAATAAGGGTACTCGTGCTCGTACGGGTACTGGGCCACTAGAGAACCCTGCTCAGACAGAATGTGGATTATCTTCGGGTCAGCGTCCTTTGCGAAAATGCCGGCAAGCTCGGGTATCTCGTCCGTGAATTTCCCGTCTTCTCCGAGCGGGTTGACTAGGGGCAGGTCGTTTTCGACTCCCGCATTGTAGTCGTCTTCTCCGAATGCGGGCGCTATGTGGACTATCCCTGTTCCTTCTTCTGTCGTCACGAAGTCGCCTGCGATAACCCTCCACGCGGGCTTGTCTAGTTTTCCGTTGAAGTGGTTGAATAAGGGGTGGTATTCTAGTCCGACGAGTTTTTCTCCGGGGATTTCCTCGAGAACATCAGCTTCTGGGAAGCGCTTTTCAGCAAGCTCTTTTGCGAGGACAAAAGTTTCGCCGCGGTAGCGTATCTTGGCATAAGTTACTTGCGGGTTTACTGCGAGCGCGAGATTGGATAGAAGCGTCCAGGGAGTCGTAGTCCACGCGAGAAGAGAGTAGTCTTCGTCTTTGACTGGGAAGCTTACGATGACGGTCTCCTCTTTCACGGTCTTGTATCCGAGCGCTACTTCATGGCTTGAAAGGGGTGTGCCGCAGCGGGGGCAGTAAGGCACAACCTTGTGACCTTCATAGAGGAGTCCTTTCTTGTAGATCTGGCTTATCGACCACCAAACGCTTTCGATGTAGTCGTTGTCCATGGTCACATACGGGTCCTTTAAATCAATCCAGTAGGCCATGCGCCGGGTCAGCTTGTCCCACTCTTTTATGTGGCTGAAAACGGAGGCCCTACATTCTTCGACGAACTTTTCGACACCGTACTCAACTATTTCCTTCTTGCTTGCCAGGTTAAGCTTTTTCTCGATTTGTACTTCCACGGGCAGGCCGTGGCAGTCCCAGCCGGCTTTGCGGGGCACGGAAAAACCCTGCATGTAGCGCATGCGATTCACAAGGTCTTTGAATACTCTGACTTCCACGTGGTGGAGCGCCGGCGGCGCGTTCGCGGTCGGCGGGCCCTCAAGGAAGCTGAACCGTTTCGCATCTTTCCTGGGTGCGAGAGTTTCTTCTGCCAGCCCCTGCTTTTTCCAGTAATCGAGAATTTTTTCTTCGATTTCCTTGGGCCTGTATTCGCCGGCTTGTTTGACCGTCATTTTTTAGGGTAACATACTTGGAGGAAAAAGTTATTTAATAGTGAAACCGTCGAGTATTTCCGCGGCCTTCGATGATTTTCCGCCGCCCACCCCCATGCGCGCATCCCCCCTGCCTCCGCCGCCAAGTGCCTGAGAGAGCCTGCCCGCAACCTCTCCGGCGTTCACCTTTGAGTTAGATGAGCCGACGACGACATTGCATTTATCACCGACAATATTTACTAGCACAAGAACACGACCTTGTTCCTTGATTGAATCGGATGCAATTTTCATAAGAGCTGGCAGCTGATGACCCTCAGTTTCGTGTATAACTTCTTTTGTCGATTTAAACTTTTTCTCGATGGTTTCAGTTAACCCTTTTATTGTGATTTTGGATATTATACCAACACCCCTCTTTTTCAGTTTTTTTGCTTGGAAAAGATTTTCACATGCCTTATCAAGCGTTTCAACATTTGTTAATCCGTCTAATAGAGAAAGTCCTTTAATCTCGTTGAAAAATCGGGTTACTGTAGCTGGTAGGTGTTCTTCTTGCACTTTAAAAACGTCACATGACATCTTGAGTGTCTTTTCATCAAACTTTTTGTTCTTTATGACGAACGAATTTTTTTCAAAAATAGAGATTGTTTCATCAAAGATTATCTCTTGTTTACTTCCCTCCTCTTCCGCCGCTTTCCCTGCTTTGAATTCTATTCTGACGACTCCGTCTTGTATGCGCGTTGCCTTGACGACTTTGATTTTGCCTATGTCTTTCGTGTTGTCTAGGTGGGTTCCCCCGCACGCTTCCGCGTCGACGCCTGCGATGTCGATTATGCGAAGCTCTGTCCCCGGTACTGCGCCGCCCTGGTAAATCCTGAACCCGTATCTTTTTTCGGCTTCCTCGCGCGGCAAAACCATCTTGTTCACCTTAATCCCCGCCGCCACAATCCTGTTAGCCTCCGCCTCAATTCTGGTAAGCTCATCGGCTGAGACTGCCTTGTAGTGGGTGACGTCAAGCCTTGCTGACTCGACGCTCTTGTGCGCCCCGGCCTGCCAGATGTGGGGGCCGAGCACCTTGTTTGCGGCGGCGTTTATGACGTGGGTCGTGGTGTGGTGTTGGGTGAGCTGTCTTCTCCGCGCCTCGTCGAGGCATCCTTTGACTTTGGCGCCTGCCTTGAATTTGTGTGGGTCTTTTACTTGGTGGATTATTGTGTTTCCTTCCTTGGCGGCGTGTATTACTGGGACGCCGTTTAGGGTTCCGAGGTCTGCTTCCTGTCCTCCGCCCTCGGGGTAAAAGAGCGTCTTATCCAGGACTACGTATTCTTTCTCGACTACCACTACTTTGGCTTCAAAACATGTCTTGGCCATGTCTTCGTAGTAGAGCGTCTCTGTCGCAGGATACTTTTTGGACAGAATCTTTTTACTGGCTTCATCGGCGGTCTTTGATTTCTCGTGGCGCTCGTCCACTAGTTGGTAGAAGTTGTCAGGGATTTTCAGGTCTTTTTTGTGTTCGCGGATGACGTTGGGGTGTATGCCTTGGCTGTCGTAGAGGCTTGCGAGTTTCTCTGCTGTGAAGTCTTCGCCGTCGGCGACCATGCGTTCGACCACTGATTTGGCTTTTTCCTTTCCTTCCTCGAAACGGGTCTTTTCGACGTCTATTATGTCCCATAAGCTTCCGGTCTCCTTGAGCTCCGTGTACCAGTTCCCGAATTCCTTGACGTGGGTTTCGAAGACTTTCTCGATTTCGAATTCGAAGCCGAATTCGTCCATGAGCGTCCAGCATCGGCGCAAAATGTTTCGCAGGTTGTATCCGCCTCCCACGTTTGAGGGAAGCGCTCCGTCGTGTATTGCGACGAGAAGCGTGCGCGTATGGTCTGCGATGGCGTATAAGGCGCGCATGCGGAAGACTTGCCTTTTCATCTCGGATACGTCAGAGCCTACTTCGCTTGCCACCTGCCTCCAGACTTCGCCTGCGTCCTCGATTTCGTCGAAAGACAGGAGTCCCGCGTATCTGGCGAACTTAGTCCAGATTTTCTTGTCGGGTTTAACGCCCGTTTCCTTGTAGAGGTAATCCATGACCTTCGGAAACACCGTGTCGTAGCTCATGGGGACTCCCTGGCTAAACCAGCTCCAGCGCTCCAATCCCGCGCCCATGTCGATTACCTTCGTGGAAAGCTCCCGGTGGCTTCCGTCAGGCAATACCTCGTATTGCATGTACACCTGGTTTCCGAGCTCAAGACCCCTTGAAAAAAATTCCATGCTGGGCCCGAAGTTTCCGCCGCCAGCCCACACGTCCTCGTGGTAGAATATCTCATCCGCCTTTATGCCGAGGCCTTTGGTGAGGAACTCGTGCATCTGCAGTATTCCCTCGTCTTTGAAGTAGACGTGTTTTTCGGCTGTGTTAAAGGTGTGCTGGCCCACCATTATGAAGCCCGTGTAGTGGCGGCCCGTAACGCCCACACTGTCTATGTCGGGGAAGCGCAGGCAAAACTGGGGCTCCAGTACCGCTGGAGCCGGCGGGGGCACCTGGCCTGCGACGACGTAGGGCTGGAAATCGTTTACGCCAGCGTTCACGAAATAAAGCTCGTCGTACCAGCGACACACCACGGGGTAACGCTTTATGGGAACATAATCCCACTTCCTGAAAACCTTGACGTATTCATCCCAAGCCTCCTTGTAGGCGAATTTTTTGCGGGTTAGTTTCTCGCCTATGAAGCGGTAGCCGCCGGAGCACGCGGGCTCGTCGCAGAAATCCCTCTCTTGATTGCTCCAGAAGCCTCGGCCGCAACTTTCGCAGACTTTCCGCGTGAAGCCTATCGATGACAGGCTTTCGACGGGATAGTATTTCCCGTAGTTTTTGTGGAACTCCGGTTTCATCCGGCTTTTAAGCTCCCTGAAGTCGTATGCCATGTTCGTTAAGTATTTTTGTCGAGTAATTTAAATCAGGCTTTTGAGAGCCTGTTGTCCACGTAGGCTATAATGCACAAGAGAGCAGACACCGCGACCGCGGCCCGGTAGCCCGCAAGGGTTGCGATGACTCCCGCGGCAAGAGGCCCCACTATGCCTGCGGAATTAATCGTCGAATTCAGAAGACCAGTCGCTGTTGCGCGCTCCACGTTTCCTTCAAGCAGGCTTTCCAGGGAGCCGACGTATAGGAAGGCCCAGCTGAAGCCGAGTACTATGGAAAGCGGTATGACTTGGATGTAGTTGGTTGCCATGGCCAAGCCTCCGAAGAATATGATGGAAAGAAAAAGCCCCCGGGATATTAGTTTCCTGTTGTCGTATTTGTCGAGGCGCCGCATCACTATTGCCTGGGTTCCCGTGTTTACCGCATAGGTTACGCCCACCCAGAGAGGGGATGCCCCGATTCCCGCCAAGTATATCGGGTATATCGTCCACGTCATGTTGGCGCCGACGTGGCGCAGAAAATACTGGACGTAGATGCGCACGTTCTTTTTGATGAGCTTTACAGGGAAGAAGGGCACGTGAATCTTTTTCGTCCCTGATGAGGGCATTTTAAGGGATATGAGGAAGGCTATGAAAAGAAAGATCGAGCTTGCCGTAAAGAGCCGGTTGTAGGCAACCAGTACTCCGGCAATGATTGAGCCGGTGAACCAGCCGAATGCTCCGTATGAACTGAATTTTCCGATGCTCTCTTTTGCCTCGTAGACGTATGCTATGAGTGCTGCGGGCGCGATTCCCATGGTGAAGCCTGCAAGCGCCCGCGCGAGAAATAGGCTTGAGTAGTCTTTTGTGAATACTTGGAGCATGAAGGTTATCGCTGAGAGCAGCAGACCTGTGCGAAGTATGATGCGTCTTCCGTGCATGTCTGATGCGCGCCCGAATATGTAGTGGGCTGTAAAGGTCATTGCGCTGTATATTCCGACGATGAGCCCGAGCTCCATGTCGCTTGCTCCGAGCTCTTTGACAAGATTAGGCAAAAATATCCGGGACATGTTGTCTGCCCCGAACAGCAGGAAGTTTATGATGGAGGTGTACATTTTAACCTAAGTAATAAACCTTGCAGGTTAAATGTTTAATCGTGAAGGTATTGTTCGCCACAGGGAACGAGCATAAGGTGGTTGAAGCCAACGCAGTCGGCAAGCTGTTTAGCGTAAAGTTCGAGAGAGTCGAGTGCCCGTACCCGGAGCTCAGAAGCGAGTCCGTCTCGGAGGTTGCCGAGGAGGGGGTGCGTTTCGTTTACGCCAAAATTGGGAAGCCGGTTATCGTCGAGGACTCCGGGCTTTTCATACAGGCCTTGGATGATTTCCCTGGAGCATACTCCGCTTATGTCTACGGAAAGCTGGGTAACTATGGTATACTGAAGCTTTTAGGGGATACTGGGAACAGGCGTGCCGAGTTCGCGTCATCTGTGGCGTACTTTGACGGTGAAACGCTCAAGAGTTTTGAGGGGAGAGTTGCGGGTTCCATAACCCCTGAGCCCCGTGGTTCATCAGGGTTCGGGTACGACCCAGTTTTTATGCCTGAAGGATACGACAAGACGTTCGCGGAAGACACAAAACTTAAGAACGAGTTGTCTCACCGCAGAAAGTCATTCGAAGGGTTTCTCTCGTGGATTAGAGGAGGGAAGCGTCGATAATCTCTACTGAAGAAAGAACGTTATCATCCTTCGAGTATGATATGCTCACATTCAGCGGATCGCCTGCTTTGGCGGACAGTGAGAGGAGCGCAAAGGATGCTTCGCCGCCCGTGGGCTGGAGAAGGTCGCCTCCCATCGCAATCTCCCCTGGCAGAGTCACGAAGCCCTGCCTGAAAACCGAAACATTTGAAACACCATAGCCCGGAAGCCTTGCGCGCACATCCTCTACTACAGACTCATTGGAGACAATAAAGGAGACCTCGAATCCGCCGGAATCCATCGGAGCCTGTTTCACGTTTATCGCGCCTAACTCTTCGACAATAAGCGAGTCATTGAACTCCGGTTCGACGACACCCCTGAAGAAGACCCCGCCCACATACTTGACGGTTGCGGGAACTATTGGGCCAGAGTAGACGCGGGACTGCTGCAAGCCAATCGTCTGGAATATGTCCTGGCGCTCTAAGACTATCGCGCGAACCGCATCGCCTTGATTTAACCCCAGGTCAGCAATCAACTGTATCCTGCCAGAGCCGACAAGCCCATCGTATACCCCATAAAACTTCACCTCACCCACGAAAGAGGTTAGATGCGAGGAAAGATTACTCAAAGCAGTCTCAAAGTCGTCTGCCTGGAACCTGAACAGGATGTAAGAATTGGAAAGCTCGACAGTCGTGTGGGAAACACCTTCAAAGGATGCGTTCAGCATGTCTAAGAGATTCTCCTGCCTGACCGAGTCAGGCCTCTTGGGGATGGCGACAATCTCGTTTACCGGGGAGCCGACCGTCACAATCCTTGACTCGTTGACTACCGGAACCACATTATAGGTTACGAGATTCGACACGTTCTGGGGCAGACTCCCGCCGTCACCCTGGGGCTCGACCGTCCCCGTCATCCAAAAAAAACTGGAGAAAAGCATTGTAGCTGCTGCAAGAATTATCATGTACTTCGTAACCGTCTTGACTGACTTTGTTTTAGACTTCTGCCCCGTTTTCCCCGACTTTGACGTACCCATGATAGCTCTAAATACTTTGCAGACTTATTTATTAATAAATAAATGCACAATCATTACCCATGAGATTCATTAAGATAGACTACACAGCCCAGATAAAGGACGGGCAAGTCTTCGACACAACCGACGAGAAAAAGGCGAAAGACGCCGGAATATTCGACGACAAGAGAACATACGCTGCGGCGCCGATAATAGTCGGGGAAGGCCAAGTCATCAAAGGATTGGACGAGGCGCTTGCGAAAGCCAAAGTCGGCGAGAAACAGAAAATCGAAATCCCCCCAGAGAAAGCCTACGGAGACAGGAATCCCGCGCTCCTGCGGATTGTGCCGCTCAAAGTCTTCAAGAAAGAAAAAATCAATCCAATGCCGGGAATGCCTGTTGAGCTTGACGGCCAGCCGGCCCGCGTGCAGACCGTTGCAGGAGGGCGCGTGCGAGTAGACTTCAACCACGACTTGGCTGGCAAGACGCTCGTCTACGACTTAAACGTCGTCTCCGAATCCGCGACCGACAAGGAGAAGGCGTTGTTTCTGGTCGAGAAAAACTTCGGTTCAGTTGAAGGATTCGACGTTAAAGTCACGGGCAAGAAAGTGGAGGTAACTGTGCCCGAGAAAGCCTACCGTGACAGGGCAGCCATCGTCCGCAAAGCGTCTTTGTCGGCGGAACTATTCAGGTTCATGCAGTCAACCGAAGTATCCTACACTGAAGTGTGGAAGAGCCCTGAGAAAAAGAAGGATTGATGAAAACGATCTATGTAGCCTGCAAAAGCAGGATAGATCCGCTGCCCATTCTGGAAGAAAACCAGAGCCTACTAAAAGAATTCAATACAATCGGGCTCGTATCCACCATACAGCACCTGCACACTCTTCCAGACGTGAAAAAACGTCTTGAGGCTAGCGGGAAAAAAGCGCTCGTCGGCGGGCAGGTTCTCGGCTGCGACACGCAAAACGCGGCAAAGATTGCAGGAGGCGTCGAGTGCATACTATACGTTGGTTCCGGTAGATTCCATCCCCTAAAGATTGCCTGCGACACAGGCAAGAGAGTGCTCGTCTTGAACACGGAAACCCGCGAAATAACCCCAGTAACTGATGAAGACGCCGCAAGACTGACAACGAAGAGGAAAGGCAGAATCGCGAGAGCATCGTCGGCGGAAACCTTCGGGATACTGGTGTCTACTAAAACCCGCCAGATGAAAGCAAAAGAAGCCTGGAACATCAAGGATAGGCTTGAGGCTGCGGGCAAGAAAGCCTTCTTCTTCGCAGGCGAGGAACGAGCCCGGATAACGTGCTCGCATTCCAAGTGGATGCGTGGGTGAATACTGCATGCCCGAGAATCACGGAAGACCACTTCGATAAACCGGTAATAAACCCTTATGAACTAGAGTATATCATCCAGGATGACACTACGGCTGAGTGAACGGGAAATCAAGGAAAGCGTGGAGCGCATAACGGCAAATATTGCAGGCTACGTGGAGGATGCGAACGCAAACGGCGTTGTCGTCGCCTTCTCCGGAGGCCTTGACTCGGCGGTGGTCCTCGCCCTTGCCGCAAAATCCGGTGTGGACGTGAAGGCGCTCCTTATGCCGGAGACCGGAGTAAACAAGGAAGAAGACTTGCGCCACGCAGAATCCTACGCTAAAAAGCTTGGAGTAGTCTATGAGGTAATCCCGATAGAATGGATTGCAGATGCAGTCGAGAAAGCCTTTCCTTGGAGTAAGTTTCCGCGTGAAAACATAAAACTTGGGAAAGCAAACATCCGGCCCAGGACGAGGATGATCTTAAATTATCTTGCAGCAAACCTTGACGACAGGATAGTGTTGGGCACCGGAAACAAGACGGAACTGGCGTTGGGCTACTTCACGAAATACGGGGACGGGGGAGTGGACGTGCTCCCTATTGGAAGCCTCTACAAGACGCAAGTAAGACAAGTCGCGCAATACATTGGTGTGCCAAAAAAGATAATCGATAAGCCCCCGTCGGCTGGGCTCTGGCAGGGACAGACAGACGAGGGAGAACTTGGAATAACATACGAGCAGGCGGATAGGATACTCTACGCCTTGATTGATGAGGGGAAAACCGTGGATGATGCCTGTAAGTCAGGCGCAGACCGTGAGGAAGTAGATAGGATCTCAGGCAGAGTTAAAGCAAACAGGCACAAGTGCGGGCTCCCGCCTATTCTATGACTTCGTCTTTTTCTATTCTGCCGTAGTCGTCCTCGATTCTTACGACATCATCGAGGTGGGATGTTGATACTTCGATTACTTTCACGTCCGTTAACGCCTCTATCCGGTGCTTGTCTCCCGGGTGAAGCGTGATGGAGTCGCCGGGCTTCATCACTATTTCACCGTCCTCGTGGATAAGCTTCATCTCCCCGGCATAGACGTGCATGGTCTCCTTCTTGCGCTCGTGGTACTGGTAGCTTAACCTGTGCCCTTTAGTGACCTCGATTATCTTTCCTGCGTACTCGTCTTCGACGCCGATTATGATTTCCCGGCCCCACGGCTTATCGATGACTTTGACGTCTATAAACCTCATATTTAATTAATAGCCAGAGTATATTTTAAATCACCTTTGAAGATGAACATCTCAATAGTAGGCACAGGATACGTAGGGCTTGTAACGGGCGCGGGATTCGCGGAAAAAGGGCACAACGTAGTCTGCGTCGACGTAGACGAGGAAAAAGTAGCGCTCATAAACTCGAAGATAGCCCCCATATACGAGGAAGGACTAGACGACATACTAGCCGTCGTCGTCGGGAGAAACCTTAAGGCGACGAGCAATCTGCGCGAAGCAGTGCTCTCAACGGATGCAACTTTTATTAGTGTGGGGACGCCTTCTAGCAGCGAAGGACAAGTCGACTTAAAGTACGTGAGACAGGTCGCCGAAGACATCGGGAGAATACTGAAAGACAAGGAAGACTACCACGTAGTCGTCGTAAAAAGCACCGTCATCCCCGGCTCGACCGAAGAAGTCGTAATACCGCTCGTCGAAAAACACTCCGGGAAAAAAGCAGGCAAAGACTTCGGTGTTGCCATGAACCCGGAATTCCTGCGGGAAGGCGTCGCCCTCCAAGACTTCGCAAACCCAGACCGCATAGTAATAGGCTCAATCGACCAGAAGTCCGGAGACCTCGTAGAGAGCATCTACTTCGACTTTACTTCCCCCGTGCTTCGGACTAACCTTAAGACTGCGGAGATGATAAAGTATACCTCTAATTCTCTTTTAGCCACTAAGATAAGCTTTATAAACGAGGTCGGCAACATGTGCAAGGAAATGGGAATTGACGTTTATGACGTCGCCAAGGGAGTCGGCATGGACAAGAGGATTTCCCCGAATTTTTTGAACGCCGGCCCCGGATTCGGAGGCTCCTGCTTCCCCAAGGATGTTTCAGCCCTCGTATACAAGGCGAAAAAAGTCGGCACCAAACCCCTGCTGCTTGAAAGCGTGCTTGAAGTCAACAGGAACCAGCCCAGGCGCGTAGTAGAGCTCGTCAAGAAAAAGTACGCCCCCCTTAAGGGGAAAAGAATCGGTGTTTTGGGTTTGGCATTCAAGGAGGGGACAGATGACATACGGGAGAGCCCCGCCATTCCAATAGTAGCTGCGCTCGCTAAAGAGGGGGCGAACATTTATGCATACGACCCGCAGGCGCGCGCGAACGCCGAGAAAGCATTAGGAGACAAGGTAACCTACTGTTCATCTGCGAAAGAGGCACTCAAAGACGCGAGCCTTGCGCTCGTCCTGACGGAGTGGAAGGAATTTAAAAGCATTGACTGCTCATCAATGAAGGAGAAGAAGATATTTGACACAAGAAAGATAGTAAATACCGACCTTCTCCCGAAAGACGTATCTTATGAAGGATTATGTTGGTGACGTGAAATGAAAGCAGTAATACCGGCCGCAGGCCACGGAACAAGATTTCTGCCGGCAACTAAAGCCCAACCCAAGGAGATGCTGCCGCTCGTTGACAAACCCGCCATACAGATGGTCGTCGAAGAAGTCGTGGCATCAGGGATAGACGACATACTAATCATCACCGGGCGCGGCAAAAGAGCGATCGAAGACCACTTCGACCGCTCCGTCGAGCTTGAGATGATACTGAAAAAGCAGGGTAACGAGAAGCTTTTGGCTGACATGGAGCGGATCGCGGATTTGGCTGATATTCATTTTATCAGGCAAAAAGAGGCCATGGGTTTGGGTCACGCTATTTTGTGCGCTGAAAAGCACGTGAACGACGAGCCGTTCGTGGTTCTTCTGGGTGATGACATCGTGCATTCTAAGGTTCCGTGCACCAAGCAGATTATCGACTGGTATGGGAAGTACAAGTCCCCGATTATCGCCGTCGAGGAGGTGCTGGAGGATATGGTTCATGCATACGGAATAGTTGACGGGGAGGAAGTCGAAAAGTCGATATACCTTGTAAAGGACCTCGTCGAAAAACCCAAGGCGGAGGATGCGCCGTCTAACCTGGGGATAATCGGTAGATACGTCTTAACGCCGGACATATTCGACGCGATACGAAGCACCAGGAAGGGTAAAGGCGGGGAGATACAGCTTACCGACGCCTTAAAGATTCTTAACAAGAGACAGAAGATGTATGCCTGCAACTTTGAGGGAGTCCGCTACGACTTGGGGAAGAAAATCGACTACGTTAAGGCCATGGTTGACTACGCCCTCATGCGAGACGACTTGAAGGACGAATTCAAGGCTTATCTTAAGACATTAAAATGAGCAGGGTTTTAGTAACCGGTGGTGCTGGATTTATTGGCTCGCATTTGTGCGAGCGCCTTGTCGCAGACGGTTTTGAGGTCGTCTGCATGGACAATTATATTACCGGCAATTCCAAGAACATTGAGCATCTTAGGGGGGAGGAGAACATAGAGTTCGTCGAGCATGATGTTTCCAAGTTCATTAGAGTGGATGGCGAGCTTGATTTCATAATGCATTTCGCCTCTCCCGCAAGCCCTATTGATTACCTTGAGCTTCCGATTCAGACGCTCAAAGTTGGTTCTCTGGGTACGCATAATGCGCTGGGTCTTGCGTGCGCTAAGAAGGCGGTTTTTTTCCTAGCTTCAACGTCCGAGGTGTATGGGGACCCGCTTATTCACCCGCAGCCTGAGTCGTATTGGGGAAACGTTAACCCGATTGGGCCGCGCGGCGTCTATGACGAGGCGAAAAGGTTCGCGGAGGCAATGACTATGGCTTATCACCGAGTTCACGGCATAGACACGAGGATTGTCAGGATATTCAATACTTATGGCCCTAGGATGCGCGCGCGCGACGGGCGGGCCATTCCCGCATTCATAAACCAGGCGATTGAAAACGAGCCCTTAACCGTGTTCGGGGACGGGCATCAGACTAGATCATTTTGTTACGTAGACGATCTCATAGAGGGGATAGTAAGGCTTATGAAGTCGGGTGAAAACGAGCCCGTGAACCTCGGTAACCCCTCTGAGATGACGATACTCGAGCTTGCGGAAAAAATAATCGAGGTTACTGGTTCCTCGTCCGAGATAGTCTTTAAGCCTTTGCCGGTCGATGACCCGAAGGTGAGGCAGCCGGACATTTCGAAAGCCAAGAAAATCCTTGAGTGGAAGCCGACTGTATCCCTTGAGGACGGTCTTGCCAAGACGGTGGAATACTTCAAGGGCTTGAAATGAAGGTCTTAGTGACTGGCGGCGCCGGATTCATAGGCTCCCATATTACTGACAGGTTGATTCAAGAAGGATTCGAAGTCTCTGTCGTCGATGACCTCTCAACCGGGAGCAGAAAGAATCTTAATTCTGCCGTGAAGTTTTACGAGACGAGCATCTGCGACCCGGCGCTCTCCCGGGTTTTGTCCGAAGTTGAGCCGGATGTCGTGGTGCATCAGGCTGCGCAGATTAACGTCCGAAAGTCGATTGAGGACCCGGTGTTCGACGCGAACGTGAATATTTCCGGTTCCGTGAATCTCTTGGAGGCCTGCAGGGATTCGGGTGTCAGGAAGGTTGTGTATGCGTCATCTGGGGGTGCAGTCTACGGGGAACCACAGTATCTGCCGGCGGATGAAAACCATCCCATAAGACCTTTGTGCCCGTATGGCGCCTCAAAGTATTCGGTCGAAAGCTTCCTGCACACGTACCACGCCCTTTATGGGATAGACTATGTCGCGCTGCGCTACTCGAACGTGTACGGGCCCCGCCAGGACCCGCACGGGGAAGCAGGAGTCGTCGCAATCTTTGCGAAAAAATTCCTGGAAGGCGAGAGCCCGACAATCTTCGGCGACGGAGAGCAGACCAGGGACTTCGTCTACGTGGGAGACGTCGCGGAAGCGAACATGCTTGCTATCTCAAGCAAAATCAAGGCGGGAGCATTCAACATCGGCGTCGGAGTGGAAACAAGCGTCAACGAGATAGCAGGGAAAATAAGGGATATTACGGGTTCACGTGTTTTGCCCGTCCACGGGCCTGAAGTCAAGGGCGAGGTGCGGAGGATTTTCCTTGACATAAAGCTTGCGCGTAGAAAGCTTTCGTGGAAGCCTAAAGTCGGTCTTGACGAGGGGCTTTCAGAAACCGCCGGCTACTTCAGGAAATAACGAATTTATTCTTTCAGTCTAAATTGTCTGACATGAGCAAAGTCGCGGTTTTGAAGACTCGGCCGGATTCCGTCGTCGCGGATTACGGGAGGGTCATGGAGCTTGGAGGCTACCGGGAGGCGCTCCCGAAAGACAAGGATACTATCGTCAAGCTTAATCTCTCGTGGAGTCTTTTCTTCCCGGGCTGCTCTACTACGCCGTGGCAGCTTGAAGGCGTCTTGAACGCCTTGTATGAGGGAGGATACAGGAACATTATTCCCGTCGAAAACCGGACTGTCGTAACGGACCCCGTCAAGGGTGCGCGCTTGAATAAGTGGGACAGGGTGTTGAAAAAATTCGGTTTAGAGTTTATCCCGTTAACGGGCGTTGACTGGATCCCGTATGAGCCAAGGGGGAAGCTTCTCGCATTGCATGAAGTGTTCCATAACACAAACCACATCCCCGATTTGTTCATCGGGAAAAACATGGTACATCTTCCAACCCAGAAGACTCACGGACACACGACTATTACTGGCACCATGAAAAACGCCTTCGGAGGGCTTATAACATCGCGCAGACACCACTGCCACAAAAAAATTCACGAGGTACTAGTTGACCTTCTCATGATTCAAAAAGAGATTCACACAGGAATCTTCGCGGTAACCGACGGGACGGTCGCAGGCGACGGGGCGGGCCCGCGGGCCATGCACCCGCACGTGAAGGATTTCATCCTCGCCTCAGAAGACCAGGTCGCAATCGACGCCGTATCAGCCAAGATGATGGGGTTCAATCCCTTACAGATACCGTTCATAAAGATAGCACATGAGCGGGGGCTGGGCGTCGGCGACTTCGACCAGATAGACGTTGTGGGAGAGGATGTGTCTAAAGTCGACTACGGCTTTCACGCCAAGAAAAGCCTCGTCATCGCCGCAGACCAGCTCTTCAGGAAGGGGGCGCTCTCGATTCTTGAGCCCCTTATTTTTCATACGCCTCTTTTTCATTTTTGCATCTGGGGCAGTGCCTTGTTCCACGACTACGTGTGGTATCCCACGGAAGGGAAAAAAAGGATTGACGAATTCATGAAGACAGATTGGGGAAGGCTTTTCAGGGAATACTAAATTCTGAATATCTTGTATATCTTCGTTCTCACAAGCGGATATAGTGCTTTCACTGAGCCGTTTCCCACGACTTTCGTACCGTCGTCGAATACCGTGTAGGTGTTTCCTATCTCCCACGGCATGTGGGCGTCTGAGCCGCCGATAACGGGTATTCCGTGTTCCTGCGCGAAGGCGCGGGCCTTGTTGTTGAAGTAGGGGAGGGTGCGCCCGTTCACTTCCAAGTAGTCTATCTGGTCCTTGAACTCGACGAGCAGTTTCTCGGAGTTTACGGCGCTTGAGCGTAGGGCGTCGAATGCGTGTGGTATGGAGACGACGCCTCCCTGGCGCTTTATCTCGTCTATTACGTCGTAGAAGCCGGTGCTCTCGATTTCGTGGTTTATGTGGTATCCTATGACTTCGCCTTGGTCGGTTTTTACTTCCGCGCCGACGGTTACCTGGATCCCGTAGTCCTGGGATATCTTCAAGCCTTCAAGCCCGCCGGCGATGGTGTTGTGGTCTGTTATGGCGACGCCGTCCAGGCCTCGCTCTTTCGCTATCCGAAGTATTTCGGGGACCTCCATCACACCGTCTCTTGAGTGATTGGAGTGGACATGCATGTCTTTTTTCATAATACAAACTTTAGGATGACGAAGCTTGTAGTAATCCACAATGCAAAGCATGCGAGCATCTGCTTGTCGCGGAAGATGTATTCTGCGCGCCTTACAGCCTCGTGGTTTACTGAGATAAAGTACATGTACCTGAAGATCATGAATGACGCGAACGGGATGGTGAGCATCATGTATGGTTTCTCGTGCGCCTTGAAGGTGTACATGATGTATGTGAAAAGAAGTATGGATACTATTATGAGCATCATGCGCTCTAGAAGCTCGCGTGTGTAGACTTCGTAGACTTGCTTGAATTTCGGGGCTTCATCGCCAAGAAGCATTAGTTCTCCGAGTCTTTTCGAGACTGCGAGAAATAAGGCTATGAAGTAGACTGATGCTATGAGCCACACGCTTGCGGGCACATCTATGAGGACTGCGCCGGCTGTTGCCTTCAATAGAAAGTTGAGGGATATGACGTGTACGTCTACGAGCGCGATTTTCCTCAATGAGTAGGAGTATAGGATGTTTATTAGATAGAGCGCCGCGGGGAAGAGAGCGAAGACCGGCTTTAGCTGGTATGCTGATGCAAGCGATACCGCGAAGAGTGTGATGCTTAGCGTCCATGCCGCGGGTACGCTTATTTTTCCGGATGCTATTGGGCGGTTTTTCTTTTCCGGGTGTTTGCGGTCTTGCGGGGCGTCGTGTATGTCGTTTACGATGTAGTATGCCGAGGAGACGAAGCAAAGGCTTATGAAACCTAAGATAGTCTTTGAGAGAAGCGGCATGTTGAACATGTTGTTCGTGAAGAATAAGGCGAGGAATACGACGATGTTTTTGTACCACTGGGGCAGGCGCATCAGCGCGATGGTGTCTTTCATTTAAAGGATATTATTTGACGGGGGCATTAAATTTGCGCATGCCAGCTACTTTGGCGTATGATGCAGCAAGAAGCAGGGTAGCTGCTAGCGTCGTTGACAGTGCCGCTCCAGTTAGCCCGTATCTTGGGATTAGGAAGTACAGGAGTATTGCGTCCACGACTATTATCGCCGCCGCCAATGCGAGCGGGTAGTCCTCCTCTTTCTGGCTCCACAAAAGATTAAGGGGGATGTTGAAGAGCGCGTAGATGAACATGCCTGCGAGAAGGATTCGAAGCGCCGGAACCGCGGGCAGATAATCCCTGGTGTATGATATCGTGACAATTGGTTCTGTGAACACTATGAGAAAGAGAAACAGGGGCAAAAGTATGGCCGCAGACTTCACCATGAGAACCCTGATTTTCCCCCAATCATCCCGGATAGAAAGCTTGCTTGCTCTCGGGAGGAATGCGAGCATTATGCCGAACATGGAGTACATGAGGACCTTGGACGTTAATGCCGCTACGTTGTAGTAGCCTGCCTGCGTTGAGCCCAGATAGTATTTCACGAAGAATAAGTCGAGGAATATGAATACCATGAGCAAGACGTCTGCCATGAATATTTTCGTGAAAGATGCCGTGAACGAGGTCTTGTATTTCTTCACACTGCCTGTGAAGTCTTTCAAGCAAAAGATGAGCATGAAAGGCAGCGCCACTAGGACGCCTGAGCCTATGGCCGCACCCGCTCCGAACAAGGAAAACCCAAGCAACACGAGGGCAGTCCCAACGACGACTTTGACTGCCTGCTCGATGACTATCGTAGTGCCCAAGACCATCATCTTCTCCCTCCCTTGTATGTATCCCTTGAAGACGTGGAGAACATACCAGAAGGGCGCGAGAAACGCCAGGGCGATAAGCGGGGCGATTAACCTGGGCTCATCATATATCGCTGAGACCGCGTAAGCCGACGCAAGAAAGATGACTCCGACGACCACGCCTATTACTGAAACCGTCTTTGCGCTGCTTCGCAGAAGATGGCGGGCCTCATCCTCCCCGCCGCCGTGGTAGAGCTTAGCGACATCCCTTGCCAGAATCCGCTGGATGCTCTGAGTAGGTATTATGAATATCGTGAACAGGCCGATTATGATTGATAGGCTTCCGTAGGTGCCGGTGTCGAGCAGGCGCACGAGTATGAAGTGGTAGACGTAGGATAGGACGGATGCGCCGAGGATTGCGCTGAATCCGATAAGGCCCTGGCGGAGCATGGTAAGCTATATACTGTCTGGTTTCTTATATTAATTCGCATAAATTATGGCAATGAAAAAGAATTTTTTCGCGCACCCGACGGCTGATGTTTCAGGCGATGCCGTCGTTGGGGAGGGTACCAAGATCTGGCATCAGGCCCAGGTTAGGGAGAAGGCACGTGTTGGGAGAAACTGCATACTCGGCAAGGGCGTCTACATAGACTACGGAGTAGTTATCGGAGACAACGTGAAGATCCAGAATTACGTGTCAGTGTACAGGGGAGTCACCATCGGGGACGGTGTCTTCATAGGAGCAGGCACGTGCTTTACGAACGACAAGTATCCGAGGGCCAATAGTTGGGACCCTGAGAAGGCTGAAAAAACAGTCGTGGAGAAGGGAGCTTCCATCGGCGTTAACAGCACCATTTTATGCGGCATAACCGTCGGCGAGAACTCGATGATAGGGGCGGGCTCGGTGGTCACGAGAGACGTGCCGGCAAACGCGCTGGTCTACGGCAACCCCGCCGAAATCAAGGGTTGCGTGTGCGCGTGCGGCAAAAGAATCGACGGGAAAGAAAAATCTTGTTCTTCATGCAAATAGGAGTTAGATGATACCGATTGCGAAACCGTTTTTGGGTGAGGAAGAGAAAAAAGCCGTTGCGCAAGTCATCGAGTCTGGAGTGATAGCAGAGGGCCCAAAGGTCGCTGAATTCGAGAAAGCATTCGCAAAATACGTCGGCACAAAATACGCTGTCGCAACATCAACCGGAACATCAGCTCTCCACCTGGCGCTTCTCGCAGCAGGAGTAAAGGAGAAAGACGAAGTAGTGCTCCCCTCCTTCTCCTTCGTAGCCTCGGCCAACACCGTAGTATTCTGCCAGGCAAAACCGGTTTTCGCAGACATTGAAGAAGAAACATACACCCTAGACGTAAAAGAGGCCAAAGAAAAGATAACAGGAAAAACAAAGGCGATAATCCCGGTTCACCTGTACGGGCACCCAGCACAAATGGACGAGATAAGAGAGCTTGCAGACGAGCGCGGCCTCGCTGTCATAGAGGATGCCTGCCAGGCGCACGGAGCAGGATACCGCGGCAAAAAGGCAGGCTCCCTGGGGGATGCCGGCTGCTTCAGCTTTTACCCTAGCAAGAACATGACGACTGGTGAGGGAGGGATGATTACGACCGACAACGAGGAAATCGCAGAATATACCAGAACTCTTAGAAACCATGGGAGAAGCGTGGATGGCTCACACGACGTCTTAGGCTTCAACTACCGCATGACGGATTTGGCGGCCGCCATAGGCCTTATCCAGCTCAGAAGGCTTGAAGGATTCAACGAGAAAAGAATCAGAAACGCAGAATACCTTACTGGAAAACTTGAAGGCATAGACTGGATTAAGACGCCTGCCGTGAAGAAGGATTGCAGGCACGTATTCCACCAATACACCATAAAAGTCGACAGAAGAGGAAGAGACCGCGTATTGGAGATACTGCAAGAAAAGAGTGTTGGCGCGGCAGTCTACTACAGGACTCCAATACACAAACAGGAACTCTACTCTGACAAAGTAAGCCTTCCCGTAACAGAGGATTGCGCAAAGAGTGTATTGTCTCTTCCAATACACCCGCAGGTGTCTGAGACCGAACTTGATTTTATCGCTGGAACACTAAAGAGTATACGATGAAGACTATACGGGCGGCCGTCGTCGGCGTCGGCGCGATGGGGAAAAACCACGCGAGAGTGTACGCTGAACTGGAGGGGGTAGAGCTTGCAGCGGTCGCGGACATAGACGAGGAAAGGGCTAAGAGGATTTCCGACAAATACCGGTGCAGACACTACGCCGATTACAGGAAGATGCTCTCAGGAGAGGACCTTGACGTCGTCTCGGTTGTGGTGCCCACTAACTCTCACACAAGGATAGCATTGGAGTGCATAGGCCGTGGCGTAAACGTCCTCGTTGAGAAACCTATTGCAGACACCGTTGAAAACGCCGAGAAGATGATTTCAGCGGCAAGAAAGAATAAAGTGAAGCTCAGCGTGGGACACGTTGAACGATTCAATCCCGCGGTAGTCGAGTTAAAGAGGCGTCTTGATGCAGGAGAGCTTGGGCGCATATTCAAGGTGGCTTGCGTGAGAGTGGGGCCTTTCCCTGAACGGATTCGCGACGTCGGCGTGGTCGTTGATCTTGCGACGCACGAGCTCGACATCATGCGTTACCTGGTGGGTGCGGAGTTTAAGAGGGTTTACGCGGAAAGCGAGCGCAGGATACATACGACGCACGAGGACTTGTTGAACGCTGTCTTGAAGTTCGAAAACGACGTCGTCGGCACCTTGGATGTTAACTGGCTTACTCCCGAGAAGATAAGGGAGCTTTCAGTGGTCGGAGAGGAGGGCATGTTTGTTTTGAAGTATCTGACGCAGGATCTCTTCTTTTACGAGAAAGTTGAGGGTAGATTAGAAGGGTACGATTACTCTGACATACTCATGGGCGTTGCAGGCGGAAACGTGGTTGACTTGCGGATTTCAAAGACTGAGCCTTTGAAGTCTGAGCTCTCATCGTTCATAGACTGTGTGAGAGATGATGAACGCCCCCGGGTTTCTGGTGAAGATGGTTTGGAAGCCCTGAAAGTTGCCTATGCCCTGATTGATTCTTCCAAGAGAAACAAGGTGATTTCTCTTTGAAAGTATGCGTTGTGGGTTTGGGGAAAATCGGTTTGCCTTTGGCCTGCCAGGTCGCGGGAAAGGGTTTGCCCGTTGTCGGGTGCGATTCTAATCCGAGTGTCGTTGAGTCCGTGAATACGGGAGTTGCACACATCATGCAGGAGCCGGAACTCAAAGGAAAAGTCAGAGACTTGGTCGAAAAGAAACTTCTTTCTGCAACGACTGAAACGTCAAAGGCAGTGTCTGAAGCTAACGTCGTCTTAGTCGTCGTGCCCCTGTTAGTCGACGACGCGAAAAACATTGATTACAGAGTAGTTGATGCGGCCACAAGGGATGTCGCGGCAGGATTGAAGAAAAATACCCTCGTAATCTATGAGACGACTCTCCCGGTCGGCGGCACAAGAGAGCGGATCGCCCCATTGCTTGAGTCGGGGGGGGCTTAAAGCAGGGATTGATTTTTACCTTGCTTTTAGCCCGGAGCGGGTTTCATCAGGGAGGATATTCAAAGACCTTGAGGGGATACCGAAGATTGTCGGCGGAATAAACGAGGAGTCCACGAAAAGGTGCGTCAAGTTCTATGAGAAAGTATTGGGTGTGAAAGTAATCGCCGTCAGGGACTGTGAGACCGCCGAAGCAGTAAAACTTTTCGGGATGACCTACAGGGACGTTAACATCGCGCTCGCAAACGAGTTCGCGAGATACGCTCAAACTAGAGGCATAGATGTTTCCGATGTGATTTATGCCTCCAACACGAACCCTCACTCCCACATACTCTCGCCCGGAGCGGGAGTGGGAGGCCACTGCGCCCCCGTGTATCCGCACTTTCTCATGAAAGACGCATCGAAAAAAGCAGTGAAATTAAGGCTTGCGCAAGATGCCCGCGCCATAAACGATGAAATGCCAGAGTACACTGTAAGCCTTCTAAAGGATGCTCTCGGAGGGAGTCTTTCAGGCAAAAACATTCTAGTGCTGGGACTGGCCTTCAGGCCGAACGTTAAAGAAAAGATGTTTTCCCCCGCGCTCAAGGTCGCAGGAAAGCTCAAGAAAGATGGCGCAAAAGTATTCATAAACGACCCCCTCTACACTGAAAAAGAGCTTGAAGGTATAGGACACCCAGCACAACTAGACGCTCTTGGCCCCCTTGACGGCGCAATACTTGTGACAGCCCACAAGGAATACGCAAACCTTGACGCAGTAAAGCTCAAGGAGCGCGGCGTAAAGGCTTTTGTTGACGGGAGGAATTTTTTGGACGCCGACAAATTCAAGTCGGCTGGAATAATTTATCGCGGAATAGGGAGAAACTAGAACTCCCCAATCTTCTCGCACACGTACTCTAATTCCTCTTTCTTAAGCTCGGGAAACATTGGGAGAGAAAGAATCCTTTCCGTTAGCCGCTCAGTTACCGGGAAATCTCCTTTAGCGTATCCGAGACTCGAGTAAGCGGGCTGTAGGTGAAGAGGGAGAGGATAATGAATCCCAGTTGCAACACCGGCTTTCTCAAGGTGCTCGCGCAGTCCGTCCCGGTCATCAGCCTGTACGACGTAGAGATGATATACGTGTCGCGCGTAATCCGCCTCAAACGGCGCCTCAACGCAAGTATCGCGCAGAAGCCTGCCGTAAAGTCCCGCGTTCTTTCTCCTCGCCTCAGTCCACTCTTCGAGGTGAGTGAGCTTTACTTTTAGTACCGCAGCCTGGAGCGCGTCCATTCGCTCATTGAATCCGACTTTTTCGTGTACGTATTTTTCGGTTCTGCCGTGGTCGCGAAGCATCCTAATTTTGTCTGCGATTTCTTCGTCGTTTGTGGTGACTGCTCCCGCGTCCCCGTATGCGCCCAGGTTTTTCCCGGGGTAAAAGCTAAAGCACGTGGTTGAGACGGAACCGATTCTTCGTCCCTTGTATTCCGCTGCGTGCGCCTGGGCCGCGTCCTCGATTACGACCAAACCCTTTTCCTCGGCAACCTCGGTTATCTGGTCCAGGTCCGCAGGCTGGCCGTAAAGGTGGACTGGGAGAACAACCTTTGTTTTAGCAGTAATCGCATCTTCCAGTTTCCCTGCGTCCATGTTCCCCGTCTTTTCGTCGACATCCGTGAAAACGGGTCTGGCCCCAACATTGACTATTGCCTCTGCGGTCGCTGTGAAGGTATGCGATACCGTCACGACCTCGTCTCCCCCGCCTACTCCGTGGGCTATTAGCGCAAGCTGGAGCGCCGATGTTCCAGATGATACTCCAACGGTGTGGTGGGCCTTGCAGAAGGATGCGAATTCTTCCTCGAAGGAGGATAACTCTTTTCCGCCGATAAATGACGTGGTGTCAAGTATCCTTTGTATCGCAGTGTCTACTTCGTCTCTTATCGACTCGTACTGGCGCTTCAAGTCAACGAATGGCACATTCATTTTATGGAGTATGGGCCTTTGCGCCTGCCGAATCGGCAGGATATTTCAGCCGTTTTCTTGACGATTTTCGCAGGATTCCCGACTACGACCGCCCCATCCGGCACATCCTTCGTGACCACTGAGCCGGCTCCGACGAGACAGTTTCTGCCGACGACGACGCACGGCAGAATCGTCGAGTTCGCGCCAATCTTCGCGCCCGATTTAATGGTCGGCCCCTTAAGACAATCTTTCACGTCAGGACACTGCGGATGAAGCGCGTTAGTGAGAACCGTGTTCGGCCCGATCCAGCACGCATCCTCGAGAACAGAGTATTCTGGTATGAAGACGTTGGAGTGGATGCGCACTTTGTCGCCGATTTTCACGTTAAATGCAACATCAGAGCTGGAACCAATGCTCACGTCATCGCCGATTACGTTGTTCTCCCGGATGAGAGTGTGGTGGCCGGTCTGGAAATTGTCGCCGATTTTGTTGCCTGCGTAAATAACGGTGTGGGAGCGGATGACCGCGTTATCCCCGATTACTGTCTCGGAGGGTTTCTCCATCTTTGAGGGAATAACGCCCAAAACCACGTATTCCCCAATCCACGGATTAACACCCAACCTCACGTCCGCGTAAACCTTTTGATCCATTTCAACGGTTGAGTTTATACTTAAAGTATAGTGCTATTTAAGTTGAATTAGTAGTAATTATTTGAGGTTGTGATGGCTGACTTTGAAGAGATAAAGAAGGGGGAGAAGACTTTCGCAATCATAATATCGTCTGATTTTTCTTGCCATGGTACGCGTTTTTTCACGCCAGACGATTACTCTCAACAGCTTGGATTCATACGTCAGGATAAAGGGGATGTCATCAAAGCTCACTGTCATAAACCAAATGAGAGGACTATTACGTTGACTCAGGAGGTTCTTTTTGTCAGGAAGGGCAAGGTTAAAGTTAGATTGTATGATGACGACAAAACTTTCGTCTGCGACAGAGTCTTAAGAAGGGGGGATGTCATCATCTTGGTTTCAGGCGGCCACGGGTTTGAATTCCTCGATGAAACAGAAATCATTGAGGTCAAGCAGGGACCGTACGCCGGAGTAGACGACAAGGAGTGGTTTTGACTATGATTCCGGTAAATGAGCCTTTGTTTTGCGGGAACGAGAAAAAGTATTTAATCGAGTGCATAGATACTGGTTGGATTTCCTCTGAGGGTCCGTTCGTAAAAAAATTCGAGGATGAATTCGCACACTACGTAGGGTGCGAACATGGTGTAGCAGTCTGCAACGGAACGGCGGCACTCGAGGTTTCTCTGGCGGCTGCTGGAGTCACAAGAGATGATGAAGTCATTATGCCGTCTTTTACGATAATCTCTTGTGCGCTGGCGGCACTGCGTGTTGGCGCAACGCCCGTGCTCGTTGACGTAGAATCTGAAACATACAACATGGACGTCTCCCAAGTCGAAGGTAAAATAACCGAGAAGACGAAGGCTGTCATGCCTGTTCACATGTACGGACACCCTGTAAACATGGACCCACTACTTAAGGTTGCGCGAAATCATGGCTTGAAGGTCGTTGAGGATGCCGCAGAAGTGCACGGGGCAGAGTACAAGGGCAAACGCTGTGGAGGAATCGGGGATGTTGGCTCATTCAGCTTTTACGCGAATAAGATAGTAACGACAGGGGAAGGAGGGATGGTAGTGACAAACGACTGTGAAGCCGCCGAACGTGCGCGCTCTTACAGGAATCTCGCCCACAACCCGGAGAAAAGATTCTTACATAAAGAATTGGGCTACAACTTCAGGATGACTAACCTGCAGGCTGCGGTCGGGTTGGCGCAGCTTGAATGCATTGACAAGTTCATAGAGATGAAAAGAAAAAACGCTGCAGAGTACACTAAGCGTCTTTCAAGGATTGACGGATTAAAACTGCCGGTAGAGAAAAAATGGGCTAAAAACGTCTACTGGATGTATACCGTGGAACTGGACGAGAAACTCGGCGTCACCGCAGAAGAGATGATGAACCTCCTCAAAGAGAAAGGAGTTGGAACGCGCTCCTTCTTCATAGGCCTCCACCAGCAACCGTGCCTTCGAGATTTGGGTTTGTTTGACGGTGAATCCTATCCTGTTACGGAGCACATCTCCAGGTATGGTTTTTATCTTCCTAGCGGGCTTGCCTTGACTGATAAACAGGTCAATACGGTTTGCGAGTCTGTTGAGGAGGTTATTGGTTCTTTAGTTTGAGTATTATTTCCTTGAAGTCTGTTATCTTCGGTTTTTTCAGGTTTTGTTTCCAGCTTGTACTCCAGTATCCGTATTTGCTGTGGTCTCCGAATGCTCCGATTGCTTTCATGCCGTGGTCTGAGAGTATTATGGTTTTGTCTGATTTTTCCGTTGTTTTTCCGGCTGTTTCGTCAAGGTCTTGGTGTATGAGTTTCATCATGGTCTTGTTTCCGAAGTTTAGGTGGCCGACTACGTCTGTTAGGCAGAAGTAGCCCAGCAGGAAGTCGTAGTCTCCGGTTAAAGAGGCGAGGAATTCTTTCTTGACGTTTCGGTGGTGCCTGAATGCGTCTTCATTATATTCTTTTCTTTTTTTCTCTTTTTCTCCGGCTTCTTCTGCGTCGAAGAATTCCTTTAGAAGCCTTCTTGATTTGTCGTGTACTTTAGTGTCGTAGTTTAATCCCGGCAAATCTATTATCTTCGGGTTCTCGAATCCAGAGAAAAAAGTATCTTCTATTGGCCAACGAATGTTCCACATTTCCTTGTCGCCTTTAGCTAGCACTTCTTTTTCCTTGTTTGCGCCTGTCATAAACGAGCTCCACAGGACCATTGTTCGTGGCTCCCTGAACTCTGTTATGTCTGTTTTGCCGTATGATGCTTGTTTGAGGTTTTTGTTGCCGTATTCTTCGACGAGCAAGTATTCGAGCGCGTCTATGGCGATTACGGTTATCACAGGTTTGCCTCCGTTATGATTCCCCCGGCGCACGTGTCTGCGCGCTCCAAGACGAAGCGGCCGAGTTCGGGCGTTTTATTGAAGTTTTCGATTACCACGGGTTTCGCGGTCTTTAAGGTTATGTCTGCGACTTCCCTGTTTTTGATTTCCTTTGCGTTCTCGGAGATGGTTTTAAGCGTTGATGAATCGATGATTTTTTCTATTTTCTCTATTTCGCACATGACTTCCTGGGTCGCGCACTTGAACGTCAGCCGCTCGCCGGATGAATATGGTTTTTTGTCGAGCCAGAAGACGTGAGCCTTAAACGAGTCGGCGACCCTGGGCGCATCTGCCGGGGAGACTATCACGTCTCCTCTGTCAACGAAGAGTTTTTCTTCAAGCATTACTCCGCTGCTTTTGCCTGCTCCGGCCGATGATGGATGATAGTATTTTCCGCGCCCGAACTGGTTCTTTTTGTCTGACTGCCACTGCTCGATTGAGTTTACCTTGGTTTTCTCCCCGCTTGGGAGCACCATTATTTCCTCTCCGGGTCTTATTGTCCCGCTTGTTATCCTGCCTGTGATAATCCTTTTTTCGTCGAACTTGTAGACGTCTTGGACTGGGAACCTGAGGAGCTTGTTTTTTGGGGGTGTTGATAGTTTGAACTGGTCAAGGGCAGCAAGTATTGTGGGGCCGGTGTACCAGGGTATTTTTCCGGATTTTTCCGCTATGTTGTCCCCGTCTTTTGCGCAAGCAGGGATAATGTAGTAGGGCTTAATGTTTATTTCATCAAGGAATGCTGATAGCTTCCCCGCGACCTCGTCGAAACGGTCTTCCGCGTAATCTGCCTTGTCCATCTTGTTGATGCAGACTATAACCTGGCTCAAACCAAGCATTCCGAGAATGTATGCGTGTCGGCGGGTCTGCTCGCGCACCCCCTCCTGAACGTCCACGATTAGTATTGCGGCGTCGGCCTGGCTTGCCCCGGTAATCATGTTTTTAATGAATTCGACGTGCCCTGGCGCATCAATTATCGTGTATCTGCGCTTCCCGGTTTTGAAAAACTTCTGGGCAGTATCGATGGTTATGCTCTGGTCCCTCTCCTCTGAGAGATTGTCCATTACGAAGCCGAACTCAAAGTCTCTTCCAAGCGCCGCACATATTTCGCGTATCTCCTGGACCTTCCCATCGGGAAGGCTTCCGGTATCGTAGAATAGCCGCCCTATAAGCGTCGACTTGCCGTGGTCGACGTGGCCTACAATCACAAGCTTGAGATTCTCCATCCTCACATGTACCCCAACGCCCTCAATTTTTGCATGGCATCTGAGGTCTCCTTGTCTTGGGCGCGCCCAGAGCGCTCGGATTGCCGGGAGGACTCTATTTCCGCTATTATTTCGTCCACTGTTTTCGCGGCGCTCTCCACAGGATTCGTGCAGCACTCGCATCCCAGGCTCCTGTATCGTTTCCCGCGCTCTCTGGCGCCTGAAAAATAAAGAGGATTCACGGGGAGGTTTTCACGCTTTATGTAGCGCCACACGTCTTGCTCCGTCCAGGCAAGAAGCGGGTGTATCCGGAGGTGTTGCTCGCCCTCCCTTTTAGTCTTGTACTGGTTCCAAAGCTCCGGCGCCTGATCCTTGTAGTTCCAGGAAAAATCCTTGTCCCTGGGGCTAACAACCCGCTCCTTGGCTCGCACCCCGTGTTCGTCGCGGCGTATCCCTAGAATCAAGGCTTCGAACCCGTGCTCTGAAATGGCGTCTTTTAGCGCCTGAGTTTTGCGGTAGTCGCAGCACGCTATCTTGTCTTTAGGCGTGATGCCGCGCTCGTCTGCGTCTTTTTTGCAGGCCACTATAAGCTTCAAATCCCATTCTCTTACGCAGCGGTCCCGGAACTCGTACATTTCCCTGAACTTCCTCCCCGTGTCTATGTGGATTACGGGAAAAGGCACTCTCCCGTAAAAAGCCTTCCTAGCAAGGCATATGAGGGTTGTCGAATCCTTTCCCACACTCCAGAGCATCGCAAGCTTCCTGAACTTTTTGTATGCCTCCCGCATGACATAGATGCTGTTGCTCTCCAGTTCGTCCAAGTAGTCCATTTTACAGGTAGCCGAGTGCTCTTAGTCTCTCCTTTACTTTTTCCAGGTCGCCTTCATCCCAGTCTCTGCGAGATGCGACTATTTCGCGGAGAAGGTATGCGACGTAGTCTGACAGATTCTTGAAGCCAGTGCCCTTGATTTGTTTTTTAGCCTTTTCGGCAAGCTCTATGGGGATGCTGACCGTAGTGTACCTGGTTTTCTCAGAAGACATCTCTTAATTAAATATAATTAAAAGTATTTAAATCAGTCTAGGTAACCCAGAGCCCGAAGACGCCTCTTAATCTCCTCCTCGTCCTTTTTGCTCAACTTTTTTTCCTTGCCTTTCCCGTCTTCGCCTTCAGAGCACATCTTATCCAATTAAAATAAACAAACCTTATTTTATATACCATGACTGTGCTCGTAACCGGCGGCGCCGGATTCATAGGAAGCCACGTCTGCGAGAAGCTGCTTTCCAGAGGAGAAGAAGTTGTTTGCGTTGACGATTTAAACGACTTCTACAATCCTGAAGTAAAAAAGAGAAATCTTGCGGAACTTGAATGTGAAGACTTCAAGTTCGTTAAAGCAGACATAACAGAAAAAGCCTCGGTTTCAAAAGCATTCGATGGCGTTGAGTCGGTCATTCACTTGGCTGCCAGAGCAGGAGTTCGACCGTCAATAAAAAACCCGCAAGTTTATGTCAAAGTAAACGTTGAGGGAACCCTTAACCTGCTTGAGCTTTGCCGGGAGAAAAATATTGATAATTTCGTCTTCGGCTCGTCTTCGAGCGTTTACGGGGTGAACGAGAAGGTTCCTTTCAGCGAGGAGGATAAGGTGGACAACCAGATTTCTCCTTACGCGTCCTCAAAACTTGCCGGGGAGGCGCTCTGCCACGTCTATCATCACTTGTATGGGATGAATATTTCGTGTCTTCGTTTTTTCACGGTCTATGGGCCGCGGGGTAGGCCTGACATGGCGGTTTACAAGTTCACGAAGGCGATAAGCGAAGGAGAGCCTATCCCAGTCTTCGGCGACGGTAAGGCAAAAAGAGACTACACGTACGTCTCAGACATCGCGGACGGCGTGGTCGCCGCATGGGAGAAAAAGCTCGGCTACGAAATCATAAATCTCGGGGACTCGAAGACAGTCGAATTAAGCTACCTGATATCACTGATAGATGATGCACTCGGTAAAAAAGCCGTAATCGAGAAAAAACCGGTTCAGGCAGGAGACGTCCCAATCACTTACGCTAACATCTCGAAGGCGAAAAAGCTTCTCGGCTATGAGCCGAAAGTGAAAATCGAGGAAGGAATACCCTTGTTCGTAGACTGGTACAATTCACTCTGACACAGACATTTCCGCGCCAACTTTCCCCGACTTAAGGCACGGCCCACATATTATTGGTTTGGCATAACTTAGGGTTTTATCGTTCTTATTCTTACGACCCCTTCTTTGACGACAATGAACTTGTTTGTCAAGTCATACGTCTTTATCAGATTCACCAGTATCTTGAGTCGCTCATCCGGGTGCGTTGCGGTTCTCAATAGTATGACTCCGCTTACTGGCTTCTTCATTCTAAAAACCAACTCCCCAAAGTCCTTATCGTCTGTTACAAGAATCCTGTTCTCGTTTTTGGCCTTCTTTATGACTTCTTCATCGGTAGCAGATGGAATCGCATCCCCGACAAAAAGAGTATTATGGCCTTCTTTTTTCAGAAGTTCTGCAAGTCTTTTGCCGGTGCTTTCATCGACTAGGAGCCGCATGCTTTCCCCCTTTTATTACCAGAGGTACCACGTCCTCGCCTCTCAGGACATCTATGCTGTACTGTAGGGCGGCTTTTATGTCGTCTCTCACAAGCTTCGGGTAATCAACAAGTATCTCTTCGATGGTTAAGCCGTCCGCCATCCTTTTGATGATTGCATCTACAGGAATCCTCGTCCCTTTTATCACGGGTTTGCCCACCATAATCTTTGGGTCAACCACTATTTTTTTCCTCAGACTTTCTTTCATCTTATATCAATTATTGGGTTGTATAAGACTTTAAGCGTATCCTAATCGAAAACAGGGATTTCAGCCCCAATTTTCGCCGACTTAAGACAAAGCTCGCAAATCTTGGTCGTCATATACGCCTCAGAGTCAACGTCCGGCTTCCTGCCTTCCCGGACACAATAGATAAAGTACTCAAGTTCCGCCTTCAACGGCTCGTTTTTCGGGAACTCCTCGATGACCTCCTTTTCCGCGGAAACACCATCATAAGAAATATTAATCGGATGGCGCACAATCATCTGCTCCAAAAAATCCACGTAAATCTTCTCCTTCGAACAGATAACCCACATATCCCTCTTCTTCAACGGATGGAACCAGCCAACCTCAAGGTTTGCGACAATATCCCCGTAGTCGAGTATAATCAACGCGGAATCCTCGCGTTCATCAGACAGATAATGAACGTTCTTGCAGAAAACGCTCACAGGAGGCTTCTCCAAAATAAACGACAAAATATCAATCAAGTGCACCGCAAAATTAAAGACAACCCCTGAATCCTTCCGCGGAGGCTTGCTTGAGTGAACATAGCGCGCAGTAATATAGTGAACGTCTCCCGCACCCTTCATAAGCTCGCGAAGCCGAATTGATGCCGCGTTAAATCGGAACAAGTAACCAGCCATCAAAACCACATCCTTGTCTTCCGCGAGAGACACAAGCTCCTGAGTCTCCTCAGAGTCTGTAGTAATCGGCTTCTCGACCATGACGTGCTTGCCAGCCTTAATGCAATCCGTGACAACGTCATAGTGAAGATTAGTCGGCACGACAACGGAGACCGCGTCAACCTCGCGCAAAAGCTTTTTGTAGTCTGTGAAAAACTTTATGCCGTAATCATCGGCAAGCTTTTTCAAGTCAGGATTAACATCCGCAAGACCCACCAACTCACAGCCAAGCTGAGAATACACCCGAAGATGATTCCTGCCCCACCTGCCAGCACCTATTACTCCTACTTTAACCGTCATTTTGTAGATATTACGGTTATTGGATATTATAATTGTTAATCCTTACCGGCTTTAACTGGCGGTTTCATTTGTTTTACTGATGATTGTGAAATAATTCGGCGGCCGAGTCCGAAGGACTCGGAAGCCGAATTTTTTACACGCGCAAACGGTTGCAATTCGGTTGCCTGAAGGCAACCGTTTGCTAGCGTATCAAGGCAATGCCAAGTGGAACCTTGAATCTGGTTTGGGCTTCTCCTTCGAATACGACGACGCGAACCCGACTTAAAACCGTGAGGAAGCCGAGGCGTTGATGGAATCCTGTATTTATTCCATGCGACTTAATATTTTTCCGTGGAAACTATTCTACTCGACACTTCTGTGTATGGCGTCTTAGCCGACTTAAAGGAGGAGGATTACTTGTTGGTGAAGAGAATCGTGGAGTATGCTATAAAACACAGGGATAATTTCGTGTCGACGGCCATAATATCCAAGGAATTAAATTCAGAAGACGTGAGTGAGCGGATTAGGGATGCTGTTCTCCCGGAGTATTACGCTAGTTTGTCTCCCAGTAAAGCAGTTCTTGAAGTAATCCATTCTGACAAAATTCAGGAAGCGCATAAGTTGGCGTGGAACTATATTCAACGCCTGGAAAAAGAAGAAGCAGGGGAGGTCATGGACGACGCCTTGAATTACGCGTGGAGTAGTATCGCAAAAGTGGACTTCTTCGTGACGCGTAACCGTAGAGGGATTCTGGCAAAGAATTACTGGAAGAATCTTGAGAAAAGCAATAAAAAGTATAGGCTGGATCTTGTCAAGATTATGACTCCTAAACAGTTTTATGGAGTTTTGTTTTCCCGAACTTAGCCTCCAGCATCGAATAGATGTCTCTGCTAGTCTTATGTTTCACGTAATCCAACTCTTTTCTCACGTCAACATTCACATCTTGAGTTTTACCAGACATCATTCAACACCTTGTTAAGTAATATATCAATTGTTTATAAAAACCACACAAACAAACATCAACCCCGCAGTCTGACGGCTGCGAGGTTTCCACAATCTTTTTTTATGATGAATTAAATAGAGGGGATTATTCTAACTTTTTTCATATTTCAAGCC
>JBDRCA010000162.1:0-8996 GCA_043822165.1 Candidatus Altarchaeota archaeon | reverse complement strand
TTTTTTGAAGAAATCAGTCAAAGACCGTTACGTCGACTCGTGAAATCAATGCGGGTTTTCACTCGGAAGAATTCATCGACGTAAACCCTCCTCCACAACACCCCGACCCCCCACCCCTAATATGATGCTCGCGAGCAACTCTGCGTCGTCCCCTAAAACGGGGACTCCTTGCCTCGCTCGATCACCACAAAAAAAAAATATTAATCTCGCTCGGTCGCAGGACAAGGGCTAAACGGCTCCTTTCAGTCGCCCAAACCCCTCCCGTTGGTCGGGGCTTCGTTTAGCCCCCTATGTTCAACGAAATGCTCACTCGCCGCCTTGGGTTTCTGAACTGATTAAGTAATAGGACATCGGGAAAATATTTGAACATAACACGCTTGGAGTTATATGGATAGAGCGAGTCCGATGATCCTGAACGTTAATGGGAAAATGTTCAAAAATTAACGGGATGTGCTATAACTATTAAATTCTCAATACAAGTAGATAATAGTGGTGTGGTTGAGAATGAAACGACTGTCTATTTTGCTGGTGACTGGCTTTCTTCTGTTTAATGTATCTCCTATACTTGGTTATGCAAAATCAGTATTGGTAACTAAGACCGAATTCGAAATCCTTCAGACTACAACGAGCATCTTTACTACTACATTATATCCAGGTACTACAACACTGCCCACCACAACCACTACATTGTACCCTGCCACTACTACACTATATCCTTATCCACAAAATAAAACGGTTTGTAACTCCGGGTGCGACTATCTGACAATACAAGCAGCTGTGGATAATGTAGATCCAAGTGACAACATTTATGTGCATAATGGAACCTATGAGGGTGTAACAATAACTAAATCGGTTAACCTTCAAGGACAAGATAGGGAAGGAACTATCATATACAATGGAACATTTGATATCGATTCTGCTACTAACATAACAGTGAAAGTCAGTAATTTCACAATCAGGGGGTCAAGAAGAGCGATACGTATAGAAGGTGGAGATCCCGAGTACACTAAATTTGTTATTTCTGATAATAAGATAGTAAACAACACCTATGGAATTATTGTACATAATCCGCCAAGTTGTGTTTACAGTCCCGGTTGTTTTTCAGCGTTTAACCAAATTGAGATTATTAATAATATTATCCAACAAAATGATAGGGGAATTCTATTATCTCAACAGCCTAATACGAACATATCTAATAATATATTCACGGATAATAATTATGCTATTCTAATGAGAAACAACGAAGAAATATCATTCTCTTCGTATGGTACACCCCACATATACAATCGAGTATTCGATAATTTATTCAATAACAACTCTTATGGAGTATATTTAGATGGTACGATATTCGGTTGTTTTTCACATAATATAACTTTCAACAACTTTAGCGATACGAGCAATTACGATGTTGCCTTAATATCATGTCAAGATAGTATTATTACAAACAACTTTGCATGTGACATCTTTGATAATTCTATCAACACTATTGAAAATAATATATGCATTAAAAATCGGGTACATCAACTACAAATCGGCTGGAATCTCATCAGCATACCATTAACAATCTAAGGCGGCGGCTCGTGAGCACTCTTCGTCGCCCTAATCGGGCTCCTTGCCTCGGGTTTCGCCCTCGGTCGTTGAACAGGGGCTATGCGGCTCGCCCAAATTTCCTCGATTCTCCCTAACGGAATTCGTCGAGGAAACTTCGCATACCCCCTTATGTTAACTGTAATTCCCAAGCGGGTGTTTTCAGGGGGGGGAAGTTGGAGGGAAAAATTATTTTTTCCCCTTTTTCTCCTTTAGCTTCGCCTGGGCTGCGGCAAGACGCGCAATAGGCACCCGATACGGGCTACAAGACACGTAGTTTAAGCCAGTCTTATGGCAGAAGGCGACTGATTTGGGCTCTCCGCCGTGTTCGCCGCAGATTCCGATCTTTAAGTCCTTGCGAGACTTGCGGCCAAGATTCACCGCCATCTCGACGAGCTTTCCTACGCCGTCTTGGTCGATGCTCTGGAACGGGTCTTCTGGGAGGATTTTTTTGGAGACGTATTCTGGCAGGAATTTTCCTGCGTCGTCTCTGGAAAACCCGAATGTCATCTGCGTCAAGTCGTTTGTGCCGAAGCTGAAAAACTCTGCGTCCTTTGCGATTTCGTCTGCGGTAAGGCAGGCGCGCGGAATCTCTATCATGGTGCCGACCTTGTAGGATACTTTCGTGCCTGACGCCTTCAATACTTCCTCGGCGACGGCTACGACGCGCTCCTTGCAAACTTTCAGCTCGTTTACGTGGCCGACTAAGGGTATCATGATTTCGGGTTTCACGTCTTTGCCGGCTTCCTTTACTTCGCATGCGGCCTCGATTATGGCGCGAGCCTGCATTTCCGCGATTTCGGGGTAAGTTACTGCGAGCCTGCAGCCGCGGTGGCCCAGCATCGGGTTTAGTTCGTGGAGGGACTGAACCTTGTTTTTCAGTTCGTTGAAGGGCACGTTCAACTCGTCTGCCAGCTCCTGGATGTCTTTTTCCTCGTGCGGGAGGAATTCGTGCAACGGCGGGTCAAGAAGCCTTATGGTTACTGGGAGGCCATCCATTACTTCGAATATTCCCTTGAAGTCTCCCTTCTGCATCGGCAGGAGTTTATCGAGCGCTTTCCTGCGGGCTTTCTCGTCTTTGCCGAGAATCATCTCGCGCACCGCCTTTATGCGGTCACCCTCAAAGAACATGTGCTCTGTCCTGCACAAGCCTATTCCTTCGGCGCCGAAGTCGCGGGCAACCTTTGAGTCATGCGGAGTGTCCGCGTTCGTGCGAACACCAAGAGTCCTTACCGCGTCAGCCCAGGCCATGAGCGTTGCGAACTCGCCTGCCATCTTCGGCTCGATTAATTCTACTTCGCCGAGGATTACTTCGCCGGTGTTACCGTTCAAGGCGATTACTTCGCCTTCCTTGATGACGTGGTCTCCGGCAGTGAACTTCCGCTCTTTCTCCGAGACTGAGAGTATTTCGCAGCCTGCGACGCAGCACTTGCCCATGCCTCTTGCAACCACTGCCGCGTGAGAGGTCATGCCGCCTCTGGCAGTCAATATGCCCTGGGCCACGGCCATTCCGTGAATATCCTCTGGGCTCGTCTCATTTCTCACAAGAATCACTTTCTCGCCTTCCTCGGCAAGCCGCTCCGCCTCATCGGCGGTAAAGACTACTTTGCCTACTGCGGCGCCGGGAGATGCCGGCAAACCCTTGGCTATCACTTCAAGCCTTGCCTCAACGTTGATTTGCTTGTGCAACAGCTGATCCAATTGCTCTGGTTTCACGCGCATGACTGCTTCATCCTTGGTTATTAGTCCTTCGGAGTGCATGTCTGCTGCGATTTTGACGGCGGCCTGTGCCGTGCGTTTTCCGGTCCGGGTCTGAAGTAGATAAAGTTTTTTCTTTTCGACCGTGAACTCGAAGTCCTGCATGTCTTTGTAGTGTTTCTCGAGTAATTCGTAGATTTTGATGAGTTCGTCGTATGCTTCCGGGAGCACCTTTTTCATCTCGTCGATGGGTTTCGGTGTTCGGATGCCTGCGACGACGTCTTCTCCCTGGGCGTTTATGAGCCATTCCCCGTAGTGTTCTTTATCGCCGGTTGCCGGATTTCTGGTGAATCCTACGCCCGTGCCGCAGTCGTCTCCCATGTTGCCGAAGACCATTGCCTGACAGTTGACGGCCGTGCCCGCGTCGTCGCGCAATTTGTTGATTCTCCTGTAGTCTACGGCACGCTTCACGTTCCAAGACCTGAAGACTGCTTCAACGCCCTTTTCCAGCTGCATCCACGGGTCCTGCGGGAACTCTTCGCCTGTATTGTCCTTTACGACCTTCTTGTAGCGTGCGACAACATCCTTTAAGTCCTCGACTGAAAGCTCTGTGTCAAGCTTTACGCCCCGCTTCTTCTTTACTTCGTCGAGTTGTTCCTCGAATTTCTCGTGGGCAACGCCCATGACGACGTCGCCGAACATGTTTACTAGGCGGCGGTAGCTGTCCCATGCGCCGCGCTCGCTCCCGGTCTTTTTCGCGAATCCTTCGACGGATGCGTCGTTTAAGCCAAGATTCAGGACCGTGTCCATCATGCCCGGCATCGAGACGTATGAGCCGGAGCGCACTGAGAATAGTAGCGGGTTAGCGTTGTCACCGAATTTTTTGCCGAGTTTTTTCTCGACTAGCGCGAGCTTTTCCTTGACTTTGTTCATTAGTCCTTCCGGGAGTTTGCCTCCTTTAGCCAGGTACTCGAGGCACGCGGCAGTTGAGATAGTAAAACCAGGCGGCACCGGCAATCCGATAGCCGTCATCTCCGCAAGCTGTGCGCCCTTGTTTCCAAGTACGAATAAAGATTCTTCTGTAGCCCTTGATTCCTCAAACAAATAAACGTATTTTTTCTTCATTTTAAACATCCATATTAAAGGAGAAAGTTATGGTGTTTCTAGTATAAATAGTTTATTTATTGAATCAATACCATGACAGAACTACCGTTAGCCGCCCTTGAGCGGCTTTTGAGGAAGGCTGGTTGCGGGCGTGTTAGCCCGAGCGCTTGCGAGGCTCTCCGCGAATTACTTGAGGAGCGCGCAATAGAGATCGGGCAAAAAGCCAATCTTTTGTCTCAGCACGCGGGCAGGAAGACTGTGACCGGCGAGGACATACGACTTGCGAAATGAAGATTGCGCTGGTTCACAGCTTCTTCTACTCCGGAAGCGGCGCCTCAAACCTTGTGCTCCATGCCGCCGAAGAGTTGAGGGCGCGCGGGCACGACGTTGAGGTTTTCACACTCGGCACCTCCGGTGAAGTTGAGGGAGATTATACGAGCCTGTCCTTCAGGGAGTGGCGGACAAACAGAATAAAATTTCTGTCTTTCTTCGACCCCCTGTTTTTGCTAGCCAACAAATTCAGGGTGATGCCTTTATTGCGTGCGCTTGCTCGCCGGATTAACGGTGAGTTCGACGTCGTCGTTACCAGCCACTATCATTTGACGCCGCTTTTGCACTTTTTCCTTACCAAGCCTTGTGTTTATTACTGTCACGAGCCGCCGAGACAATACTATGAGCGGTTTTACGGCGGAGGGAACGCCTTCAGAAGCATTGGCTGGAAGATTGTTCATCCCCTTGATTTTTTTTATGGTGTAGTCGACAAGGTCTTGGACAGGTTTTGCGTCAGGAAGGCGGGTTTAGTTGTCTCGAACTCGGACTATACGCGCAGCAGGGTTAGAATGATTTACGGTGTCAATTCTGTGATGGTTTATCCTGGAGTTGACGCAGAATTTTTCCGGGACGCTGGTTTGAAGCGGGATATACTGGTTTCCGTGGGACGGCTATACAGGGACTTGAAGGGTCACAGATTCGTGATAAGAAGCCTTAGACATATTACGGGAGAGAAGCCGGCGCTCGTCGTGGTGGGCGATGGAACCGGCGCGGAGAGGAATGCGCTTGAAAAGCTTGCTCTAGAAAACGGTGTATCTCTTGACATCAAGCAGTCTGTGAGTGCAGAGGAGCTTCGCATGCTTTACTCTAAGGCGAGGGCTTGTTTGTTCGGCTACGTGCGCGAGCCTTTTGGCATGGCTGTTTTGGAGGCTATGTCTTGTGGGGCGCCTGTTGTCGGTGTTTCCGAGGGCGGTTTAGCGGAGACTATCACAGGGGACGTTGGTTTTCTGGTTCCGAGAGACGAGGACGAGTTCGCGCAGGCTGTCAGGTTTATCCTGGATAACCCTGGGAGAGCCATTAAGATGGGCTCTGCGGGCAGGCGAAGAGTCGAGGAGCACTTCACGTGGGATAGGTTCGGCACGGAACTTGAGGCAGTGTTAGAGGGGGCCTTGAAGTCCGGAAGGGGAGAGAAGTAGTGTTTTCCCGTCGGATGTTTTGATTGAGATGTTTCGGGGGCCGACTTCGGTTATGCCTTCTATTCCATGCGTGAGGTATCGGCTGACTGAGAGTATTTTTTTGCCGTCAGGGGATGTCACGATGAATCCTCCGTCGCATAAGCCCATTATTTTCTCAAGTCCCCTGAAGGCGCCGGTTAAATCGAGCGTTAAGGCGTGCATTGCGGAGGGGGGTGAGTGGATTACGTCGAATACTGCGTCGGAGTAGATGAGGTCTGCGTTTTTGCAGGAGCCGGAGACTGTGAAGTTTTGATCTCCTGCGAAGGGTGGAGTCCATGTTTTCCTAAGTGTTTCAGAGCGTACCAGGTAGGGTGCATCCTCAAGGTCGTGGTTTGCCGAGTCTGGGATGTAGAAGACTTTATCGTCGTCTTTTAGGTAGTATGCCATGTATGGGCTAAGAAGCGCCACGTACTCGGGGGATGCTACCTTGCCGGGGAGAGCGTTTACGTGGGATGTTAGGGATAAAAGTCTGGGGCTGGTCTGCTGGGCAAGTTTCAGATAAGGTATCTTCGTGTTCTCGGCCCAGTGGTTGACCATGAAAAGGCTGAAGCAGACGGATGCTATTAGCGAGACGGTGATTGCCACCGCAAGATTGCTTCCCAGATATTTTCCCGCTGAATTGAATCCTGACGCAGTAAGATAGGCGAGTACGGGGAGGAAGAGAAGCTGCATGTATTCCCCGAAAACCGTGAAAGGCGCGAGAAACAAGAGATATGAGGCGAGGTAAAGCTCGTTAAAGGATGGTTTCGCGAGTTTTTTGGCGAGCATGATTAATCCCGCGGCCGCGAATACTGTGAGGATGCCAAGGCTTGAATAGTAATCCACGAGCATGTTGGTGAGGAGGGGTTTTAGCGTCCACCCGGTTGCGAACATGCCATTCCGGTAGTCCCAGAGGGCCTGGAGGAAGATGCCTTGCCTTGATGTCAGGGGGTAGAATGCGAGGGCTGCGAGGGCTGCGAGATATAGTTGGGGGGCGCTGGCGGATTTCAGCTTTTTTTTCGCAAGGGCGCTTGAAGACAGGTACGCCAGGAGTAATGCGAATACTACGTAGCCTATCCTGTGCGCGAGAACGAGCATGACTCCCGTGAGGAGGGATAATACCATATATTTTTTATTGCAGGTTCTGCGGTATCTGAGAGCGAAAAGCAATGCTATCGGGAGCGTGCAGGCGATGAGCCCGCGCGACATGTGAGTCGACGAGCTGACTTGCAGGAAGGCGGGGGCTGTCGAATAGAGCAGTGCAGTCAGGTAACGCACGAGACCGTCCCGGGTTAGCTCGCATGCCATAAAGTATGCGCCAAGGCAGGCTAGGACTCCGTAGAGTATGGAGTATGTGCTGGCTGAATTCTCAGGCCCCGTTGAGGTTACGAGCGAGTGGGAGGCAACGGCAAGGGGGTGGATTATTGGGGAAGGCAAAACATAGAGTGCGCGGAAGTCGGTTATTTGCTGGAAGATGCGGCCTGCAGTCGACGCGGGACTGGCAAGCCGTCCGTAGTCTATGCGCCAGAGAGATGCGTCATCGTCTATCGCCTGCGAGAGCTGGATTATTTTCCCGCTCTTCCACAGGCTAACGTAGGAGTCATGGTAGAGTAGGTGCTCGCTCACTGGAGCGCGCAACGCAATGTTTAAGACGATGAGGAGGAAGAGTATGGCTGCAGCCCTCTGCTTTTTCGCGGGCCTTCTTTTTTTGGGCATGTATTTTTATTACCTGCCAAGACTTATTTATTAAAGCGATATGATTGGACGACTATACGGTCACCCGGAAATTGTTTCCGCGATGACAGGTCACTCCGTTGCCCGCGCGAAATACGGGAGATTCTTCCGCTCCTTCTTCAATACCGCAGGCCCCGTGATTATTAGAATCTTTGGGTATCCTCTCGACATGGAAGTTCAGCGCAGGGTCAAGCCGATCTGCAGGATGCTCGATTTGAAGGAGGCAGAGAAGGTGCTGGACGTCGGATGCGGCATCGGCTACTTCACGTTCAATTCCGCGGTAGGCGGCTGTTCGCCGGCCGGCTGCGCAAGCGATTCCTTCTGCGTTGGAGCAGACCTCGACGTCGAAGACATGAATCTTGCAGGCACCGTGAAGAAAGTGAAACGCGTGAAAAACGCCTGCTTCGCCGCCGCGGACGGATTAGAGCTCCCATTCAAGAAGGATTCATTCGACAGGGTCCTGGCAAGCGAGCTAATCGAGCACATAAGGGATGACGCAAGCTTGCTGGGGGAGTTTGCAAGGGTCTTAAAGCCGGGCGGCGTCCTCGTTTTGACCACGCCTTACACCACCCACCCCGTGGAATACAAGAAGGAGCACTACAAGAAAATCAGGAAAGAGAAGATCGGGGGAGGGCACGTGCGCTCGGGATACAATTTGGCGAGTCTCGGGGAAAAACTCGGGGAAGTAGGATTTCAGATTCAGGACCACGCTTACAGTTACGGGGCTTACACGAGGTTTGCGCGCGGGATAATAAAGAGTTTCCTGTGGCTTGGAGCGCCGATTGCCTGGATTATCTCCTCTCTAGAGGACTACACGCTCGTCAAGGAAGGAAAATGCATTATTGTTTCAGCCAGAAAAATCTAACAACGCCTTCTCGTAGACCTTCAATGTCTCCCGGATTGTCTTGTCGAAGCTTATGGCTGAAACGCTTTTCCTGCACGCGGTTTTCGCCTGACCCTGCTTTTTTTCCAGGTAAGCTACAAGGGCTTCCGCCATAGAGTCCGGGTTCCGTTCAACTATTGCTCCCGCGCAGGAAGAATTTATCATCTCTTTTACCCTTCCAACGTCCACTGATACGACGGGTATGCCGCATGCCAGGGCTTCCTGGGCTACGAGAGGGCAGGACTCATACTGGGAGGTTATGGCGAACACGTTTGCGCAGTTTAGTATGAGAGGCACCGACTCCGGCGCCAATGGTTTTAGGAACACTACGTCCTCGAGCTTCATTTCCCAGACGATGTCTTCCAGATTCTTCTTTTCTTTTCCGCTTCCGACGAGCACTAGTTTGGCTTTCCCGCATTTTTTCTTGACGTTCGCGAACGCTTGCAGGAGGAATGGAAGGTTTTTCTCTTTCTCGAATCTTCCTATGTAGAGGATTACTTTGTCAT
>JBDRCA010000161.1:0-30444 GCA_043822165.1 Candidatus Altarchaeota archaeon | reverse complement strand
CATCCCGGAGAATATTAGCATTAGTGAAAACAAGTAGTCTCCTCTATAGTACTTGTATACTACTATCCCGAAGAAAAAGATTCCAAGCCCAATATCTGTGAGTCTCCATCTTAGGCTCACGTCCTTTGCTTCATCTAACGTTTCGAAGACAACATTTTTTTTATCCAGTTCCGGAGTCTCTCTCCGAGCCAATGCAGGTTTTCTCAATGCTGCATACAGTACATACAGGGCGATCAAGACCACTACAGCATGCAAACCGTCGTCTCCCCACAAGTCATCGACTAACTCCATGAAACCGAAAATAAAAACCAGAATCAAGGATACAAACAAGACCACTCCCAACCGCTGAATCAAAGTCAGCCCATCTAAACTTGATCTCCCAGCATGCATGTTAAAAAATTACACGCAGTGATAAAAAAAGAAGAAGTTCCCGTCTCCCGGATTTGAACCGGGGGTCTGCCGGTGGCGGCTTGCGGGGGAGCGGGTCCCCCTCATAACCAAACTACAGCCAGCCGCGTTAACCAGGCTACGCTAAGACGGGGTTTTAGTTGAAGTAGGAATACTTATATGAAGTTTTAATATAAAACAGTTTTTTAGTCCCGGTTCCCGTATATTTTTTTTATATGGCAAAGGTCGCGATGAGGCAGGCGCCGGGGGCTTTGAAGAAGCTTCCGCTTGAATCTTTCAGTCTCGCAGACGACGTGTCCGGCAGGATAACGCATGTTCTAATCCAGTCAGACAGTAAGCCACGCATTCCGTTCATAGAAAGCGCGGTAGAGCAGATGGGCGGCCACGTCCACTTCTCGATTGCGTTCCCCCACGGACGATACAGTAAGCTTTCCGATGACGACAGGGAGGCGCTGAAAAAAGTAGCCGACGACAACTTGGGGAGAGTCTCCCTTGTCAGAGTCCACACTGACCCCTCCAATTACGCTCAAGACGCGTTCATAAGCCTGGTCTCCGATGAAGGCCCCGCCGTAATGCTCGGCGAAGACGCGTTAATCGCTGACCGAGGCGGCAGCTTCAACAGGCGCGCTGGAGACGCGAAAATTGTGAAAACACTTTTAGGGGGCGGCGGCTTCGTCGCAGTCGACACAAACCAGGACGCACTAGGACTCGCATGGTTCCAGATGGGCGACGCCGTATCAGACGACAAAACAATATTTTTGGGCCCCGACACACTAAACCAAAACCTGTACGCGAAAATGCTCGCCCACCAGAAGGCCCTCCTCAAAGGCATTGAGCCCCCGCACGGGTACTGGCTTCTGGATGAGCCGAAACGTGGCGTGCGATTTTTGACTAATCTTAACTTGAACAACGACTTAGGCTTCGACGAAGCCTGGGTTTACCGGAGAAGAAGCATCACGAAGCCGATGACTGACAATCCATCCTTCTCTCAGGCATACGAGGAGGTATTGGCTTCTGCTTCTAGGCCGCTACACAGTTTTGAAAGCCATCATGAAAAGGAGCAAAAGGATTTCCTCAGCCATCTGAAGGCCTTCTGGGACATAAACAGGTTCCTCCACGCTGGCGCGGACTCAGAGACAGTGGCTTCTGTCCGCTCTGACGTCCTCGACAAAGTAGGCGTCGTCGCGGGCGGTCGCAGGCTCGCCCTGATGGAGCGCTTCGACAGGATGGTTCACCACGTTGACACTCACATTACTCCTCTCGGGGATAACGTGGTTCTCGTGGGCGACACCAACTGGGGTCTTTCATTGTTGTCGGCCTCCGAGCGCAAGAGGTTCGAGAAGTGGACGTTATCCTTTAATGGGGATGCTGCGGGAGAGCTTGACGATAAGGCGGCTTTCATAGCGGGCTTGGGTTACGCGGTCGACAGGATTCCGTTGGTAGCCAAGGACGTTAGAACCGATTTCACGTCTCCCATGCTTTCCTACAACAACGTGAACTTGGAGGTATACGGGGACGGCGGCGGGACGGTGAGGACTGTTTATCTCCCAGAATACGGCTTCCCCGACTTGGATGCTGCGGCAAGGCAAGTCTATGAGCGCCACGACTTCGGGGTTGTCGCGATACAGGGGCTTGCCGGTGTTATTCGCAGCGGGAGCAGCGAGCGCTGTAACATGAAGGTTTTGCGCCGTGACAGGCGGCTTTAAGTTTCATTTATTTAAGTCAGTGCGTGAAATACTTGAACTAGTATGTCTTCTGAAATACTCGACTCCTACGGCCGGGTGAAGATTGTCAGGGACAATCTCGGTGAAATACCAAAGTACATTATCCTGCCTCCGATGCTTTCCGAGGGGGAGAAGCGGATAGTTGAAAATCCCACAGACATCATAGCCGACTTCAAGTACGTGATGCAGAAGATAGGGGAGCTTTCAACTTCCTCTGAGAAGGAAGCCTACATCCGTAACTATATCTTGGAGGCTCTCGCCACTAGAGACGTTTCCGTGGAAAACAGGGATTACTTGGCGACTCTTATTATCGATGAATTATTCCTTGGCTACGGGATAATCGGCGACCTCATACGGGATGACGACCTCGAGGAAATCATGGTGAACGGCGTCTCAACGCCCATCTTCGTAGTCCACAGGAAACACGGGATGTGCTCTACGAACCTGGAGTACACTGACCATAAGAGCCTTGATAAAATCATAAACTGGATGTCCAATTACGCGGGACGAGTGGTGTCCGAGGAAAGACCGCTTTTCGACGCCCACCTGCCTGACGGAAGCAGAGTGAATGTTGCCGTCCCCCCTGTCGCTCCACACGGCCCATCAATCACGATCCGCAAGTTCAAGAAGGTGCCGTACAACGTGATTGACTTGATAAATCTCGGCAGCATATCAACTGATTTGGCGGCGTTTCTCTGGGTTTGCGTTGAAGGCCTCGGCCTAAAACCCTGCGACCTCCTCATTGCCGGAGGGGCGGGCTCCGGCAAGACGACTCTTTTGAACGCGCTTTCAATGTTCCTACCTCGCACAGAGCGGATCGTGACTGTTGAGGATACTTTGGAGTTGAACTTCGACTTCATTGACAACGTGGTTGCCTTGGAGGCTACGCCTTACGCGTTCGGCGAGGAAAACGTGCTGGACATGCATACTTTAGTCAAGAATTCCCTTAGGATGCGCCCTGACAGGGTGATTGTCGGGGAGGTGAGGGGCTCTGAGGCGGAGACTCTCTTGGTTGCCATGGACATAGGCCTTGACGGCTCGATGGGGACAATCCACGCCAACAATGCTCGCGAGACCACGATTAGGCTTATGGAGCAGCCCATGAACGTGCCGATACGCATGATTCCGTTGATTGACTTGATTATTGTCGTCAACAGGATATTCGACCGCACCCGCGGCATGACCCGGCGTGTGACGCAGGTCGCTGAGGTTTCAGGCGTAGAAAAGGACGTGGTGCAGTTAGGCGACATCTTCAAGTGGGACGTTGAGACCGACCAGATCACGCGGACCATGTACCCCATAATACTAAAAGAGAAGATTGCTCAGGGCACGGGCATTACCAAGAAGCGGTTGAACACTGAAATATACATCCGGGAGCGGATTCTAAAGTACATGGTGGACTGCGACATCCGAGACAACAAGGAAGTCATAGAGTTATTCCAGCGCTACCACATGAATCCTAAGGAAGTCATCGCGGAAATAAAAGAGAAGAAAGGCTTAATCGCCGAAGAATGATTTTCTGATGCCTTCAATAACCATCCGTGCCAGGGGGCACGAAAACATAACTTCCAAGCACGAGACAACGTTAATGTTCACGAAAGACGACTACGTGACTCTGCGAGGCGACTGCATCATCGCAGTATCGGCCGACAAAGCCTGCGCGGACCTTACAGATGAATTCAAGGAGAAACTCCGAAGCGAGGAGGCGAAAGTCATCTTCACTATCTCATGCGGCGGAGCACAAGAAAAGATTACCGCATACGGCCACCCCGACTTGACCTTATCTGACGCCAAAGACATGGTCGTCCGAAAAAGCACTTTCACGTGCCCCCGCACCCTCGCAGTCAAAGCAGACAAGGCGGCGGCACAGCTTGACAGAAAACTCGTAAAGGCGATAGCGGAAGGCAGGGAAGTCTTAATTAAAATAAAAGCACATTAAATTACCGCGTGGAAAGATGATTGTCGACGACACGTTTGCGGAAGCCTTTGGGAGCGTTTACGCCAGAATACTTGTTACAGCCAAGAATAGTCTGTGGCTCAACAATGCGGTGTGTTCGGTGACGGGTTATGCGACGAGCACGATTTCCTGCGACTGTGAGGCGGGAGTCGAGAAGATTCTCCCGGAGTCGGAAACACCCGACGGCCGCGTGGGCGCAATACTCCAGTTTCACATACCAAAGTTCAAGAAAGATGCGGCCCGCCTCCTCGAAGAAGCATTGATTCACAGAATCGGCAACTGCATACTGACGTGCCCGACGACGCGCGTCTACAACGCCTGCGACTCCAAAAAAAAGATTTCGGTCGGATTCAAGCTCGGGTTCTTCGGCGACGGATTCCAGAAAGAAAAAAAAGAATACGGGCGCACGATGACGGCCATACCCCTAATGATGGGCGACTTCCTAATCGAAAAAGAATTCGGTTACGCCGACGGCGTCATGGGCGGAAACATGTGGCTTATGGGCGACTCAGAGGATTCTGCGCTTTCCGCCGCCGAAGAAGCAGTCAACGCGATAAGCAAGACAGACGGAACCATAACACCCTTCCCCGGAGGAGCATGCTCGTCGGGCTCAAAGGTCCGAAGCCTCAAATACAAGTTTTTGATTGCGTCTACGAACCACGAGTACTGTCCCACCCTCAAAGGAGAGGTCGAATCCAAGCTCCCTGAAGGAGTCGAGTCAGTCTCCGAGATAATCATAAACGGAGTCTCCGAGAAAGCCGTGAAAAAGGCGATGGATGCGGCAGTTGCATCCTGCGCCGGCGTAGAAGGACTAATCAAGGTTTCAGCCGGAAACTACGGCGGAAAACTCGGGAAACACAAGATTCCCCTAAAACAAAAAGGATGAACGACTCCGTCCTCAAGGAAAAAATAAAGTCCGTCGCCGAAGCAGCTGAACGCTCATGCGTTCTGGAGGCGTCAAGCGAGAAGCCGGGTAACGTCTCGCCGACTCAGTCTTTCTCTGACACGAAATTCGAGGACTATCTCGCTGGCTCAAATGCGTTGAAGCCGGCTGTGGCAGCGGCGTGCCTGGCAGGCTGCACGGCAGGATCCGGCAAAACATCCCCCGACAAAATCAGGCTCGGAGCATTAATCAAGAAAGCTATGTTAGACGTCGGAAAATCCCACGACGGAGGCAACACGCACTTGGGCGTAGCGCTTGTTTTCATCCCCATCTCCGCGGGCGCCGGCCTGTGCATGGCCGAGAAAAAAGGGTTTGCCTGCCTTAGGGAATGCATCCGCCGCGTTGTCGCCGCATCAACAGTCGAAGATGCGTTAAACTTCTACGAAGCCGTCAACCTTGCCGAGGCTGGCGGCCTGCCTAAATCAGAGCTTGACGTCAAAGCCGAGGAATCCAAAAACAAAATCCGGGAAAAAAAACTGACGTTTACGGACATAATGAAACTATCCTCTGAAAAAGACATGCTCGCCCGGGAACTCTCAACGGAGATGCCTGTAACATTCGACGAATCAATCCCGCTTTTGTCTTCTCTCACCGAGCGGCTCGGAAGCGCCTCCGATGCCATAGTCCAGACTTATCTGGTCGTCCTGTCAAGGCACCCCGACACCCTGATAGCCAAGAAGGCGGGGATGGGAGAGGCGGAAAGAGTGAGCGCGAGGGCTTTGGAAGTCATTGGCGCTGGCGGAGTCCTAACCGAAGAGGGAAGAAGTCAAATCCGAATACTTGACCGGGAGCTTCGCGTCGAGGAAAACAAACTGAATCCCGGCACGACAGCGGACTTAATCGCCGCCTCAATCTTTGTGTCGATGTTAAAGGATGTTCTCGGTTAATACGAGTATACTTTTCCGTACGGCCTCTTCGAGTATGGTTCCAGTTTTATGAATTCTTCGGCGAGTATTTCTTCGAGCGATGTTTTGAAGTGTCTTGCGAACTCCTTGAGGTACGGCATAATCTTTCCCATCTCTTTTTTGTCTACTGGGAATACTTTGACTTCCTTTCCGAGCTGGTAGTCTTCGACGCTTCCGCGGATGTATATGGTTCCTCCGTGCATGCCTGTGCCCACCCACTCTCCGACTATTGGTTTTTCTCCTCGCTCTAACCCTAGGAGAATCATTGTCCCGCCTGCCATGTATTCGCCGAAGAAGTCTCCCGCGGTGCCGCCGACGACAATAACCGGGATGTTATCTATGTAGGATTTCATGTGTATACCAACCCGGTATCCTACGTCGCCTTTCACGTAGATTTCCCCGCCTCGCATGGCGTAGCCTAACACGTCCCCCGCTGAGCCGTGGATGACGACTTTGCCAGAGTTCATGGTGTTGCCTATCGCGTCCTGGCCGTTACCCTTAACCGTTATGGTCGGCCCGTCCATGAAGGCTGCAAGGTCATTTCCGGGAACGCCCTCAACCAGTATCTTCGCGCTACCTTTCACGCCGCAGCCTATGTAGCGCTGACCGTTAACGCCTGAAAGAGTAAGCGCATTGGCTCCCTTTGCAACAGCCCCGCGAACCCTCTCGTTCAACTCCTTGAAATCGACCCCCCTGGCATCTATTTTCATACGCTCATCCCCGGCCCCTTGACTTCGTGTTTCATGTATCCCTTCGGGAGCGTTATCAAGCCGAAGTCATCGTTTAGTAAATCATCCCTTATCTTGTCGACGTCTACTTTGTCGCCGATAAGTCCCGTGAATATTCCTGCCCTGTCTATCCTCCCTATGAATATGACTCCCTTCACTTTCCCGTCTTTTAATACAATCTTCCTGTACTCGTAGTTGTCTGGGTCAGAGTCCTTGATTACTTGGAAGCCCTTATCTACTGGGTCCGTTATCCCGACTGATATCGTTGGGAGCCCGTGGATTTCAACAGAGTTCATGGGAAAACCCCCGGGATAATCCGTCTTAACTCCCGCCATGTTCAAGCCCGCGACACGCCCCTGCTTTACTGCAAGCGGCCAAATCGCGATAGTCCTTGATGAATCGATAAGGCAGTCGTGTGCTTCCGCAACGTCGCCTGCCGCGTAGACGTCCGGGATGCTGGTCTCCATGTGCGAGTCAACTATTATTCCCCTCCCAGTTGCCATGCCCGTCCCCTGGACGATCTCCATGTTGGGTCTGACTCCAATTGCCAGTATCACCAGGCCGCAAGCTATCTTTCGCCCGTCTCTTAGACTGACTCCTGCAACGCTTCCGTCAACTCCTCTAATCTCCTCGACGGTGTTCTCTGTTATAATGTCCACGCCCCTGTCCTTAAGATAAGCTAACATGACCTTCGAAGCCTTCTTGTCGAAGGTCGCCGATAAAATCCTGTCGGCAAGCTCAAGGACCGTCACCTTCAAACCCAACTCGACCAACGCCTCAGTCGTCTTAAGCCCTATGAGTCCGCCGCCAACGACGACAACCTTCTTCACCTTATGCTTCGAGATGTAGGCTTTGACGGCTCTGGCATCCTCCCACTTGGTGAACGTGAAGACTCCATTAAGTTCCCCGCCCTTAACTGGCGGAACAAAAGGCGTCCCACCAGTTGCAATCAACAGCCTGTCGTATGCAACGACCTCACCGCCCTCTAACCTGACCTTCTTTTTCTTGACGTCCAATTCTACAGCCTTTCTCCCAAGCATCTCCGAAGCATTCAAGTCTCCTGCATACTTCCTGCCCTTGTAATACATCCCCTCACTGTCCAATTTGCCTGCAAGCCAGTACGTTATGAGCGGGTGCGAGTACGTCGTGTAAGCTTCCTCTGATATCAACGTTATGCTGCCTTTGGGGTCTTTGCTCCTAATCGCCTCAGCCGCCGAAATCCCGGCAGTCGAATTGCCTATTATTACGTACTTCATTTTTCGTCACGCTCCTCGTAGACGAGCGCCTCGTTTGGGCAGTGCACGACACAAGCGGGCGCGTCCTCGGCGGCGCATAAATCGCATTTCGAGGCAACCTTTTTTTCCGCCACGTTCCTGTTGATTACGCCGTACGGGCAGCTCATGATGCACATCCAGCAGCCCACGCATTTTTCCTCGTCGCACAATACTGCCCCCGTCTCAGGGTCCCTGTGCATGGCGCCCGTAATGCAGGCGTCAAGGCACGGAGCGTCATCGCAGTGCCTGCACTGGACCGCAAAAGACACGTGCCCTGACTCCTCGACGAACAATCGGGGCACGGGCTGATGCTCCACCTTATAAGCCTTAATAATGTTGCCCGACTTCGAGTGTGACGTAATACAATACACTTCGCACAATTTGCATCCAATACAGAACTCCTCGTTCGCGTAAATCTTTTTCATAGTCTACCAGCCCTCACCCGCATGCTTTATGCCCAAGATACTGAGCTCACGCTCCGTCAAACCCACGCCGCGAAGATGCTCCCTGTTCCCTCTCAAAGACTCTATGGCGTTAATGCCCATTCCACCCATCATCTCCTTAATCTCAAGAGACCACGCACCTAAAAGGTTCACTAATCTTCTCTTGCCTATGTCGGGGTTAAGCCTCTTGGTGAGATACGGGTCCTGGGTCGCAATACCCCAGTTGCACTTTCCTGTGTAGCATTTCTGGCACACGTGACAGCCCAACGCAATCAAAGCCGACGTCCCAATATATACTGCGTCCGCGCCCAAGGCAATCGCCTTGATGATGTCGCCGCTGTTCCTAAAACCCCCGGCAACAAACAATGAAGCCTTGTGCCTTATCCCCTCAGACCTCAATCTATCATCGACCGCGGCAGTGGCAAGCTCGATTGGTATCCCCACGTTGTTGCGTATTACTGTGGGGGCGGCGCCAGTCCCGCCTCGCAATCCGTCTATGCTTACGAAATCAGCGCCGGCGCGAACCATGCCTGATGCTATTGCCGCCACGTTATGGACTGCTGCAATCTTTACTCCCACAGGCTTCTCGTAGCTACTTGCCTCCTTTAAGGCGTAGATGAGCTGTTTTAAGTCTTCGATACTGTATATGTCGTGGTGGGGTGCAGGGGATATGGCGTCGCTCCCCTCTGGAATCATCCTAGTCTCGCTTATTTCCGCTGAAACCTTCTCGCCGGGAAGATGCCCGCCAATGCCTGGTTTCGCGCCTTGGCCGATCTTTATCTCTATCGCCGCCGACGTGTTAAGATACTCCTCGGTGACACCGAATCTTCCCGAAGCAACCTGGACAATCGTGTTGTCAGAGTACTTGTACAAAGTCTTGTGCAAGCCGCCCTCCCCAGTATTGTAGAGTGTCCCCAACTCTTCCGCAGCCCTTGCAAGCGAGCGGTGTGCGTTGTAGCTTATAGAGCCGAAGCTCATCGCAGAAAACATGATTGGCGTGTCAATGCTAACCTGCGGGCTAATCCTGGTCTTAAGCCTTGGCTGGCCCCCATTTGAAAACTCTATTTTATCCGGTTTCGAGCCTATGAACGTTCTGAGCTCCATGGGTTCCCTTAAGGGGTCTATGGATGGGTTCGTGACCTGTGCGGCGTTCAAGACTATGTGGTCCCAGTATATCCTGTAGGCTTTGTCGCATCCCATGCCTGTTAAAAGCACTCCTCCTTGTTCGGCTTGTTTTTGGATGTCTTTTATGGCGTTGTGCGTGAAGTTGGCGTTTGGTCTTGTCTCGGATGTGTTAGGCCGCACGGTGATTGCTTTTGTGGGGCAAAGTGCGACGCATCTTTGGCATCCTGCGCAGTCTTTAGGGTCGCACAGGACTTTATCCAGTTCCTCGTCGTATGAGTGGACATCGTTTGCGCACTGGCGCACGCAGACCTGGCACTGAATGCATTTGTCCTCGTCTCTTTCTACTATGAAGTCTGATTGCCTTGGATTCAATGCCATTTTTTATTTTAACCTGAATATTGTGGGTTCCCCTGCCTTAGGGTACCACACGTCTGCGTTCGGGGAGACCTCTCTTATCGCGGATTCCTCGCTTGCAAGATACACTGTATCTTTTCTGCGCCCTGCTACTAGGGGGCGAAGCTTTATCCTGTCGTTTAAGCCCATCATGCCGCCTGCAAACGAGACTATTACCGAGAACGGCCCGTTCAGAAGAACAGGGCCGTAAGCTAATCTTATTGCCTCCATTATCTTCTGTTGCCTCTCATCCATCCTGGCAATCTGGCTCCAAAACGGGGGCGCCAAGGCTTTTGCCACGTATTCGAGCGGCATCTTGTGTTTTCTCGCCAGGATGTCTACAAGGTATGCGACGACTTCCGTGTCGGTTCCGAGCGTGCACTTGTATCCGAGGGTTTCTAGGTAGCGCTTGTTTATCCCGTAGGAGGATATTTCCCCGTTGTGGACGACGCTAAGATCAAGTATGTTGAATGGATGTGCTCCGCCCCACCAGCCTGGCGTGTTTGTGGGGAATCGGGTGTGTCCCGTCCACGTGTGGGCTTTGTATTCTTTTATCTTGTAGTATTCTCCGATGTCTTCTGGTTGTCCCACTCCCTTGAATACGCCCATGTTTTTTCCAGAGGATGCGACGAAGCAGCCCCTGAAGTTTGCGTTGACTTCCATGACCGTGTTTTTGATGAATTCTTTCTCGTCTTTTTGTTTGGCTTTGGGTGTTAGGAAGTATCGCCACAGTATCGGTTCCCCTTCTATTGAATCCACGTGTCTGGTCGGAATCTCTTCTTCGTTTACTATCTCAAAGCGTTTCTTAAGGAAGTATTCTGTCTTCTCTTTCCCTGATTCTTTCTCGAACATCATGTGGAATGCGTATGCGTCGGCAAAGTCCGGGTATATGCCGTAGCCTGCGTATCCAGCCCCCAGGCCGTTCCCCCTAAAAGTCATGTGGGTCAGTGCAGTGGCTATCTCTCTGCCTTCTATAGGCTTTGCCTTTTCGCTCATCATTCCGATGAGCCCGCACCCGCTTATCTCTTTGGATTCTATTGGGGTCATCAACAAGAATACGGACTACTTATATAAAAATAGTTGGTTTAATATTAATATCTATTTAATAGTTTCAGTTTATATTATAAATTAAATTGTTAATTTATCAAAAATTTAATTTTGTTTTGAAATTAAATTAACTAAAAAATTTCTAGAATACTTATGCAGGATTCTCTGGTTTACATACTAAATCAATACTCTGAGAAGACCGAAAGATATTTAAATAATGAAATCAATAATAAATATTAAATTTATTAAAGAAAAATTTATTATACAAATTAACAATTAGATAAAATCTCAGTTTTCAATGAAAAAATGAAGTTAAACAAAAACGAGACACTTGTCCTTAAATTGCTTATCGAAAACGCAAGCCAGACAAATGTTGAAATATCCAAAAAAATCGGCGTAACCCCACAAGCAGTCGGTAAAATACGGCGCAGACTAGAATCTGATCAAGTAATCACCGGATATTCGGCTGAAACCAATTTTGCCGAAATAGGGATAAAAACATTCGCAATCGCACTATTCTCATACACTGCAGACACAACCCACCAGGAAAAGGACGAAGACGCAAGACAATCACTCGAAAAACCCAACATCATCACATACTCAAAGATCCCTGAAGGAGACGTAACCCACATAGTCATGTACGGCTTCAGAGACTTAAACGAACTCGAAGAATACTTCCAGAAACGCCAGGAAACACGAGGACAAAAAAGCACACTGAAAAGACTATACATCTTCTCAGGAAACGGACTCATAAAAAACACGGCAAAAAAACTGCTCACGCAAGAACTAGGCTCAAGATTCTCAAAATAAAAACAGACTAACAAAAAATTTAGTAAAACACCACTCTCTGAAAAAAAGTTTCTTTTATAAACCCCCCAAGACAAATAACTTCTGAAAACAAACTCCATATTTTTATTACGGGAAACAAAATCCCTCGGAATATAAAAAAACTGGTGATGAAACATGAACTTGAGACAACCAAACGCTAATGAATGCCTGGGGACCGTGAACCGTTCACGAAACGTCGCGCCCCAGTCCGGAATCTGCACCAAATGCCTAGACGGATGCACCGGAAAATGCGACCTATGGCTCTCTACATTCAGAGGAAGAGAGCTTCTCTATCCCGGCCCGTTCGGCAATATTACAGCGGGCGCGGACAAAAACTACCCGATAGATTACTCGCACTTGAACATACACGGGTACGCGGTAGGCGCGACTGGGTTAAAGAAAGGCCTTAAAGCCGACCCGGATGATGCGCGATTCCCTAACGTTGACACTGAGACAGAATACGGCTGGGACAAGAAAGTAAAGCTTAAAGTCCCGGTATTCACTGGCGCGCTCGGCTCAACAGAAATTGCTAGGAAGAACTGGGAGCATTTCGCGATTGGCGCCGCAATATCAGGTATCACGCTTGTTTGCGGTGAAAACGTCTGCGGGATTGACCCGAAGCTGAAGATTGACGCGAACAAGAAGGTGAAGGAAGCACCCGACATGGATCGCCGAATAGAGACCTACAATAAATTCCATGAGGGATACGGTGAAATCCTCGTTCAAATGAACGTGGAGGACACTCGCCTAGGAGTTGCCGAGTACGTTTCAAGCAAGCACAACCTGGACACCATCGAGCTCAAATGGGGTCAGGGCGCGAAATGCATCGGCGGGGAAATCAAGGTTAACTCAATTGAGCGTGCGTTGGAGTTGAAAAAGCGCGGTTATATTGTGACGCCTGATCCCGAGGACGATGCCGTTCAGGCTGCGTTCAAGGACGGTGCAATAAAAGAGTTTGAGCGCCACAGCCGCTTAGGATTTGTTACCAAGGAAGGCTTCATGGAGGAAGTCGACAGGCTGCGCGGTTTGGGGTTCAAGAGGATTACTTTGAAGACCGGCGCGTACGGTCTGCCCGAGCTTGCCATGGCTATCCGCTATTCAAGCGAGGCAAAGGTTGATTTGTTGACAATAGACGGCGCGCCGGGCGGAACCGGCATGAGCCCGTGGCCCATGATGAACGAGTGGGGTGTTCCATCAATATACCTGCACTCCATGAGCTACAACTTCGCCGAAAAGCTTCGGAAAAAGGGTATGCGTGTGCCTGATTTGGCTTTCGCCGGAGGTCTTTCGACTGAAGACCACATCTTCAAGGCACTGGCTCTTGGCGCGCCATACGTGAAGGCGGTGTGCATGGGCAGAGGCCTTATGATTCCCGGCATGGTCGGCAAAAACATCGGCAAGTGGCTGAAGGAAGGAAAGCTTCCGAAGGCTGTATCCGACTACGGCTCAAAGCCCGAGGAAATCTTCGTAGCCTACGAGGAGCTCAAGGAAAAATACGGCAAAGACATGAAGGATATCCCCTTGGGGGCTATCGGAGTCTACAGTGCCGTGCAGAAACTCCAGGTAGGTCTTCAGCAGCTTATGGCTGGAGCAAGAAGGTTCAGCGTGCCGGTGATAAGCCGTGACGACATCTTCGCGTTATCCCGCGAGGCAGCCGATGTGACAGGCATCCATTACGTCACGGAAAGCTACTTGGACAAGGCTGAAGCAATCCTCGACGAGTAAGGCCAGACCTAAGAAAAGGGTGGATTACATGGTCCGCCCTCCCACATCTTTTTTTATTTTTTTCATACCATTCTTAACCGTGACTAAACGGGTATTCGCGGATTTATCCAAGGAGTTATCCATAATCCTCGTAGGTGTTTTCCTTATGACTCAAACATGGGGAAACACCACCCTACTAACAGCAATATTAGCGCTCTTGCTCGCGTTATCGTTTCATTTACTGCGCCTTAAAAAAGTTTATCTCATACATTTCACGGTCGGCGCAATCATAGGCTCATCAGTGGAAATAATACTGATACAACACGGTGCATGGGCTTACACTAAACCGAGTTTCCTGGGAATCCCAATGTGGCTTCCCGTAGCGTGGGGTTTCGTGTGCGTGATGCTGGTAAAGATTGCCGAAACACTAAGAAAAGTAATCTAGCGTTTAAGCAGACAAGAACCGGTCTATTGCTTTCGCCGCATTCTTGCCCTGCCCCATCGCCGAGATGACTGTCGCCGCCCCTGATACTATGTCTCCGCCCGCGTAGACTCCGGGGATGGATGTCGCAAGATTCTCGTCGACCACGACCCTGCCTTTCTTGTCGACTGAAAGTTCCGGTGTCGCCTGGTGCAGGAGAGGGTTCGGGCTCTGTCCTATGGCGACTACTACTTCATCGACTTCGATGGTAAACTCAGAGCCTTCAATTGGGATTGGCCTGCGCCTACCGGATTCATCCGGTTCGCCGAGCTCCATTTTGATGCAGCGGACGCCCGCGACTTTCCCGTCTTTGCCGATGATTTCAACGGGGTTGGTCAGCAGGTGAAACTCGATTCCTTCCTCTTGTGCGTGGTGGACTTCTTCTGCTCTCGCCGGCATTTCCTCGTGGCTGCGCCTGTATACTATGTAGACTTTCTCGGCGCCGAGGCGAAGGGCGCTGCGCGCCGAGTCCATGGCGACGTTTCCGGCGCCGACGACCGCTACTTTTCTGCCGATCTTCACGGGCGTGTCATGGTTTGGGAAGTCGTAGGCTTTCATTAGATTCACGCGAATTAGGAATTCGTTGGCGGAGTATACTCCCATAAGGTTTTCCCCGGGAATCCCCAAAAAGTTCGGAAGACCCGCGCCGACTCCTATGAAGATTGCGTTAAAGTCTTCGAGGAGCCTGTCGATTTTCACGGTTCTTCCGGCAAGCATGTTAGTTTTGACTTCAACGCCGAGTTTTTTCAGGTACTCTACCTCTTCGGCGACAATCTTCTTTGGCAGCCTGAACTCCGGTATCCCGTATACTAGGACTCCTCCCGGCTTGTGCAAGGCCTCAAATACTGTGACTAAGTAGCCTCTCTTGGCTAGCTCGCCCGCGCACGTGAGTCCCGCAGGCCCTGAGCCTATGACTGCGATTTTTCTCCCGGTTTCCTTGGGTTTCACTGTCTCGTCTTTACCGTAGTCTGCGGCGAACCTCTCAAGCCGCCCAATTGCGACGGGCTCGTCTTTTATGCCTATGACGCATAGTTGTTCGCACTGTGTTTCCTGCGGGCACACTCTCCCGCAGACGGCTGGCAGGCAATTGTCGGCTTTAATCGTCTCGCAGGCTTTCTCGAAGTCGCCCTCCTTTATCTCTTCTATGAACTTTGGGATGTCTATGCCGACGGGACAGCCCAGAACGCACTTGCCGCAAGCTATGCAGCGGGCAGCCTCTGCTCTAGCTTCATCCGGCTCGTATCCCAGCGCGACCTCCATGAAATTACTTGCCCTCTTCTGTGGGTCCTGCTCCCGCATCGGCGTCTTAGGCATCTAAACCCACCTTGCATTCATGCGACTTTTTTTCTTCGGAAACGTACGTCCTGTTGCGTTCCATAAGCTCTGCAAAATCTACTTCGTGGGCGTCAAAGTCGGGGCCGTCGACGCACGTGAACTTCGTCTCTCCCGCGACGCTCACCCTGCAGCCGCCGCACATGCCCGTGCCGTCGACCATTATCGGGTTTAGGGACACGATGGTCTTCACCTTGTTGCGGGTAAGATCAGCCACAGCCTTCATCATGGGAAGCGGCCCCACGGCGACTACTAGGTCCAGTTCGGAAAGCATATCTCCGAGAATCGTGGTCACGAATCCTTTGGTGCCGTATGAGCCGTCGTCTGTCGCCACTCTGAGTTCGTCGGAGACGCTTCTCATCTCGTCTTCGAGGATGAGCAATTCTTTCGTCTTGGCGCCGATGATTGAGGTCACATGGTTTCCTGCGTTTTTGAGGGCTTTCGCGATCGTGTAGATTGCGGGTGTGCCGACTCCGCCCCCGACGCAGGCTACGCGCCCGATTTTTTTGACGTTGAACGGGTGGCCTAATGGTCCCAGAAAGTCTGCGATGGCTTCGCCTTTCTTGAGTTCGCCGAGTTTCTGGGTGGAGGTTCCGACTTCGAGGAAGACCATGCTCACGCTTCCTTCTTCCACATCGTAGTCGTAGATGGTAAGCGGGAATCGCTCGCCGCTCTCGTCGACTCTAAGTATTATGAACTGGCCGGCGCTGGCTTGCGCGGCAACTTCCGGCGCATTGACTTTCACGTACTTTATGTCTTTTGCCAGTTCGCGTGCTTCGAGTATCTTAAACATTTTTTTGGAGTAAGTTTATGTACAATTAATTTATTAAGCATGTACCATTTGCCGCCTGGTTTAATTTCTTAGCCTTTTTTTGCTTCTGATTTCAATAAGAAACAACGTCTTTAATAATTAAGTGTCCTATTTGTTAGGTGTTTTCATGTTTTCCTTTACAGGCGGGGTTCACCCGCGCTATAACAAGGAGGCGACTAGGAGCAAGGCGATAGAGGATATGTCATCCCCCGGTATAGTCTACGTCTCGATGAGCCAGCACATAGGGGCGCCTTGCGTGCCGACGGTTTCAGTCGGCGATAAAGTCTTGGTCGGCGAGGTAGTCGGGGATTCGGAGGCGTTTGTTTCTGCGCCGGTTCATGCGCCAGTATCCGGGGAAGTCACGGAAGTTGCCGCTAAACCCCACCCCTCTGGCACGAGGGTTCCCGCGGTCGTCATAACATCGGACGGGAAAGACCAGCTGCACAAGAGCGTGAAAAAAAGAAGGAGTCCTGAAAAGCTTTCTCCAGCTGATATCGCGGGAATCGTCCGGGAGGCGGGTATTGTTGGGATGGGGGGCGCCATGTTCCCCACTCACGTCAAGCTTAAGCCTCCTCCGGAAAAAAAGATTGACGTTCTCGTAGTAAACGCCGCCGAATGCGAGCCGTATCTGACATGCGACCATCGGCTGCTCATTGAGCATCCGAGCAAGATTTTGTCTGGTATGGATTTTGTCATGAGGGCGTTGGGTGTTGAGAAGGCGGTCGTCGGGGTGGAGGAGAACAAGAAGGATGGTTTGGACAGTCTTTCGGCGGCAAATGATAACTCCAACGTTGAGATAGTTTCTCTTTCAGTCAAGTATCCTCAGGGCGCTGAGAAAATACTCACGAAGGTTTTGACCGGTAGGATAATCCCCTCCGGGGCGTTGCCTTTGGATGCCGGCGTGGTCGTTGAAAACGTCGGCACGCTTGCGGCAATACATGATGCAGTAGTCGAAGGCAAACCCTTGACTGAGAGGGTGCTGACGTGCACTGGCTCCGGGATAGCGGAGCCCAAGAACATACGGGCGAAAATCGGGGCAAGGCTTGTTGACGTAATAGAGTTTTGCGGCGGATACGCGGGCGATCCGGGCAAGCTTTTCGTGGGCGGCCCCATGATGGGAATCGCCCAGGCGACGGATGATGCCGCAACGGTTAAAGGCAACAACGGAGTAACGTGTTTTGCAGCCGGCGCGTTCCAGGACCCCCTTGAGGGTCCGTGCATACGTTGCGGCAAATGCCTGGAAGTCTGCCCATACTCGCTTGTCCCATTCCAGCTGAGTGTCCTTACCGAGGCAGGAAAACTAAGGGACGCTGAAGAGTGGGGTATACTAGACTGCATGGAGTGCGGCGCCTGCGGCTTCATATGCCCTGCGAAACGCTATCTCGTGCAGCGCCTAAAATACGGCAAGATGAAAATCATGGAGGAGAAAAGAAAAAAGAAATGACTAAAAAATTCTCCGTCCGAGTCTCGCCTCACATGTTCTCGAAAAACACGACGCAAAAAATAATGCTGGCGGTAGTCCTGGCGCTCCTCCCGACGACAGCCGCAGGTGTCTACTTCTTCGGCCTAAGAGCACTCTACGTCATATTAGCGTCATGCGCGTCCGCGGTATTCTTCGAGGCAGTCTGCAACAAGGCTATGGGGCGGAAAGTATCAGTCTACGACGGAAGCGCGCTTTTGACTGGGTTGCTCCTGGCTCTGACTTTGCCGCCTCACGTCCCCTTATGGATTCCGGTAGTCGGCTCATTCATCGCAATCGCTATCGCCAAACAAGCCTTCGGAGGGCTTGGCGCCAACATATTCAATCCCGCCCTCGTGGGGCGCGCGTTTCTTCTCGCATCCTGGCCAGTTCTCTTGACGGGCTGGCCTGCAGTAGTCTCCGTAGGCTCTGTGGCGTGGATGGGTCATGCGGACGCCGTTACGGCGGCGACTCCCCTTGCATTGAAGGGTAAAATTGACGCAGTGACTTCCGCGACATCGGCTCAGATGTGGAGGATAGAGGGTGTATCATCTTTCATGGCAGGCGTCGGGTCGAAGAAAGCAGCGTACTCCAGTCTGTTTTTCGGCTCGGTCGGGGGAAGCCTCGGCGAAACCTCGGCGCTTCTCATACTCCTTGGAGGACTAATCCTTATCGCATTAAAGATCATTGACTGGCAGATTCCAGCATGCTTTGCCGGCACAGTCTTCGTCTTGTCCGCCGCGCTCGGCCAGGACCCGCTGCTCCACGTACTATCCGGCGGCCTCATGCTTGGCGCGTTCTTCATGGCAACAGACTACGTTACAACGCCCACGACAAAGAATGGCAGGATAGCATTCGCTGCGGGGTGCGGACTAATAACTGTGCTCATCCGCTTCTACGGCGGACCACCGGAAGGTATAACCTACTCTATACTTCTCATGAACGCGGTAACGCCCTTAATCGATAGGTACATTCGGCCCAGGAGGTTCGGGACATGAACGGGAACGGATTATTGCGCCAGGCTATGACTCTGGCGTTGGTCGCGGGATTGTGCGGGATAATACTGGGCGCAGCATACACTACGACAAAGCCGAGGATAGATTTCATAAAAGACGAGGAACTGAAAAACTCCCTGACGCAGGTTCTGCCCGAGGCATCCGACTTCACGCTAAGGAATGCTCCCGGCAACCAGACGTATTTTGCAGGATACGCGGGAGACAAGTTTGTCGGCTACGCATTCACCGTGGAATCTGCAGGGTATTCGAGCGTCATCGAGGTTTTAGTCGGCGTTGACGGTGACGGCACGGTATTGGGTGCGAAAGTCTTGGGCCAGCAGGAGACGCCTGGTCTTGGCGCCCGCATAGCCGAAGTCAGGGTCGGCGAAGACAAGCCTTGGTTCATGGCCCAGTTCGAGGGTAAACGAGGCGTCCACCTCAGGCTTTCCAAGTATGGCGGCAGCGTTGATGCCATAACCGGCGCGACTGTCTCGTCTACGGCGGTCTCCGAGGGCTTGTTTAAGGGCGTATCCGATATGATGGAGGTGATTGAAGCAGATGGCCTCTAAATCGAGTTTATACGAGTTCACGAAGGGCGTGTTCGCGCAGAACCCGATTTTCACGCTCGTGTTGGGTTTGTGCCCGACGCTTGCGGTTACGACTTCCGTTGAGAACGCGTTGGGCATGGGCGCCGCAACGTTCTTCGTCCTAGTCTCATCCAGTCTGCTGGTCTCCGTCTTCAAGGAGAAGATTCCCCGGCAAATAAGGATTCCAGTATTCATACTCATCATCGCGACCTTCGTGACTGTCGCGGAACTTTACATGGCAGCATACGCTCCGGCGCTTAGCAGCCGTCTCGGGATTTTCATACCCCTGATTGTCGTAAACTGCATCGTGTTGGGGCGAGTCGAGGCGTTCGCATCAAAAAAACCGGTGTCGCTTTCAATCCTTGATGCTGCGGGAATGGGCGCAGGATTCATCTTGGCGCTTCTCGTCCTCGGCTTCGTAAGAGAGCTTTTGGGCACCGGCTCCATAGTGTTTGCCGGCTCAACACTCATGTCTCTCCCGATTGCGGGCGCATCCGCGATGATTATTTCTCCCGGAGCGTTCCTGACGCTCGGGCTTCTTTTAGGCGCGTCCAAGAGGTTTCGGAGGTTTATGAAATGACGGGGCTTCTAACGATACTGGTGAGCGCGATTTTCGTGAACAACTTCGTGTTGGCGAGGATTCTCGGGATATGCCCTTTCTTGGGTGTCTCCAAGAAGACGGGTCCTGCATTGGGGATGGGCGCAGCCGTAGTCTTCGTCATGACGCTGTCCTCTACCGCGGGATACGTTATAACCGAGTTTTTCCTGAAGCCTTATGGGCTTGAGTTCCTCAAGACCATCGCATTCATCCTCGTCATCGCCTCCCTCGTCCAGTTCGTCGAAGCAGTAATCCGGCGGAAAAGCAAGGCGCTCTTCAACGCGCTCGGGATTTACCTTCCCCTATCACCACGAACTGCGCGATACTGGGCGTCGTGCTCCTCAACTTCACGAAAGACTACGGTTTCCTGGAAAGCCTGGTGCACGGCTTGGGTGCCGGAGTAGGGTTTTCGCTGGCTTTAGTGATAATGTCAGGTATCCGGGAGAGGCTTGAGTTTTCTTCCGTGCCTGAGTCGCTTCACGGTCTTCCAATCGCCTTCATTACGGCGGGCATTCTCGCCTTGTCGTTTCTAGGGTTTTCGGGGATGATAAAGATTTAAAATGGTTTCGACGATAATTGCTTCGGCTGGATTGATGGTCGGCCTGGGACTGGCATTCGGAGCGGCTCTTGCGTATGCGAGCCGTCGTTTTCACGTTCCGGTTGATGAGCGCGCCAAGAAAGTCGAGGCTGCGCTTCCCGGCTTTAATTGTGCGGCTTGCGGGCACTCAGGCTGCAAGGTTTACTCTGAGGCGGTGTTGGAGGGGAATGCTCCTGTGAATGCGTGCGCGCCGGGGGGTGCTGACACTCACAAGCAGATTGCAAGGATTCTTGATGTCTCAGTACCTAAAGTCGAGATAATGGTTTCCACGGTGCACTGCGGCGGCGGAGTCCACTGCAAGGACCGCTTCGCCTACACCGGCGTTGCCTCGTGCGCGCAGGCTGCTTTGCTAGGCAGCGGCCAGAAGGCTTGCGCTTACGGCTGCTTAGGCTTCGGTGACTGTGTGAGAGCATGCAAGTTCGGGGCGCTCTCCATGGGGCTTGATAATCTTCCAGTGGTTGACCCCGCAAAGTGTACTGCGTGCGGTTTGTGCGCGAAAGCCTGCCCGAAACACATCGTATATCTTACCCCGAAGGATAAAAAGTTTCACGTGCTTTGCATGTCAAAGGACAAGGGCGCCGACGTCCGGAAAGTCTGCGAGTCAGGCTGCATCGGCTGCGGACTATGCGTTAAAAACTGCCCGAACCAGGCGTGCTCGGTAAACGATAATCTCTCGCGCATCGAATACCCGAAGTGCAACAACGTCGGAAAGTGCGCGCAAGTCTGTCCCACCAAGTGCATAAGCAAACTAGAAAGATAATCTAACGTTAAGGCTGGCTTCGTCTTCTCCCTCTTCCACGCTGCCTCCGCAGAACTTGCATATTACTGTCCCGCGATTCACGCAGTACTCGCACAGTATGTCAACATCACATCCCGTGAAATCGTACACCAATATTTTCCCTCCTATAGAATATCCTATGCAAGATGCGTGTAAATACCTTAATATTCCTGAAGAATCATTAAGTTTCTACCAGAATGCGCAAGATTGTTGACACGCCATACTACTCGAAGGTAGTCGGCAGGGTGCCGGAAGGCTGCAGGCTTTGCGTTCAGGGTAGGAAGCTTGTCTTGTTCGCGACAGGCCTCTGCATGCGCAGATGCTTCTACTGCCCGCTTTCCAAGCGCCGCAGGCGGCGGGATGTTGTCGTCGCCAACGAGTGGTGGGTTAGCCACCCGAAAGACATCGTCGAGGAGGCGAGGCTCTGCGATGCGAAAGGAGCGGGTTTCACGGGCGGAGACCCGCTTGTCAGACTTTCGCGCACACTCCAGTACATTCGGATGCTTAAGAAAGAGTTCGGCGAAGAATTCCACATTCACTTGTATACTCCCGGCTCTCTAGCATCCGAGAGGAATCTTGCACGGCTCCGCCGCGCCGGCTTGGATGAGATACGCTTCCACCCCATAAGGCGGGACTGGGATAACATCCGCGTTGCCTTGGGGTTCGACTGGAAGGTGGGCTGCGAGATACCTGCCGTCCCCGGCAGAGAGGCTGAGGCATTCAAGCTCATAGACTACTTGGACGAGGCCGGTGCATCCTTCATAAACATAAACGAGCTCGAGGTCTCGGAGACGAACCAGCAGGCTCTGGCGCATTTCGGCTTGTACGCTAAAGACGACGAGTCCTCGGCTGCGGCGGGGAGCGAGGAAGCTGCAGGCAGAATTCTCTCCTACTGCGCGAAGGAGACAAGCCTTTCAGTCCACTATTGCACTGTGAAGCTCAAGGACAGGATTCAGGTGGGGCGCAGGATAAGGCGGCGGGCACGTAACGTAAAGAAACCCTACGACATCGTCGACGAGGAAGGAATACTCTTCCGGGGAGTAGTTTACCTTCCCGAGCTTACGCCATCCTTCGGCTACAACAAAAAGCTGGAGGAAATGAAGCTCAGCCTGCGGCGTAAGCTTTCCGGCAGAGTCTCCCGGCTCGCGGAGCGAATCTCTGCCGAATACGGGGTTCCCGGAAAATTCATCGAAGTTGATAAGCGAAGGCTCCGCGTCCTCACTGCTCCCTGGATTGTCGAGGAAATCGCAGGGAACCTGAAGGAGAAAGGATTCAAGCCGGCGCTGGTCTGGGAGTACCCGACGTGGGACGCACTCATAACGCAACTGGAGTACCTTTAGAATGCGAATCCGCTTGACTTTATGATGGTCTTGTTTTCTGTTATGAGCAGTGCTTCAGTGTCTGGTAGTGATTCCACGAGTTTGATCCCGTCTTCTGGCCCAAGGACGAATACTGCTGTCGCGAGGGCGTCCGCCTGTGTCGCGGATTCTGCGATAACTGTCGCGCTTATGACTTCTGTTGCAGAGTAGCCGGTCCGCGGGTTCACTATGTGGTGGATTTTCATATCCGGCGTGTAGTATCGTTCATAATCCCCCGAGGTCGCGACGGCGCCGTCTCTTAACTCAATCAGCGTTACGTACTCGCTTTCGTTTCGCGGGTTTCGAAGCGCGATGCTCCAGCCTATCCCGCTGGGTTTGCCGCCGTAGGCTGCGATGTCGCCGCCCGCGTTAATCAGTGCGTAATCTATGCTGTATCTCCTAAGCTGCGCAAGCCCTTCGTCGACGATGTAGCCTTTCGCGACAGCCCCGAAGGTCACGCTCATGTTTGGGCGGGTGAACCAGGCGTGTGTCGCGTTCGCCTTAAGGTTTCGGTAGCCGACTCTCCCAAGAGTTTCATATACTTCATCTCCTGTCGGCGCAGGCTCGCCCTTCTCCACCTGCTCCCATAACGCAACAAGCGGCTGAACCGTGACGTCGAAGCCGCCGCCCGATAGCTCGGAATAATATGCTGACGCATTAATGACGCAGGCAAGACCCGGGGAAAGCTCGACCGGGTGCTCGTATCCTCTAGTGTTCAGCTCGTATACTCGGTTGGTCTTCGAGTAGTGGGAGAGTTCTTCGCCGAGAGCCTCCATGGCCGTGAATGACGCGTTTATGGCGTTGACTGCTGTTTGTTCGTCTTGCGCGTAGACGGTCACTGTTATGAAAGTGCCGATCATGGTTCTTGTTTCCGAGTACTCTGAGAGCGTGGTTTGCCCTTCCTCTAGTATGCACCCGCCTGCCGCGATAACTGCGATTAGAGCCAGTGTGATTGCCTTTCTCATCCGCCGAAATTATTTACGTCCCCAATCTATTAAAGCTTGAGGCATATGTTTAACGGATGAGGCTTTGGTTTGTTGTGTTGCTGGTGCTTGTGTGCGGGTGCGTTACTCCAGGGGTCGCGCCTGCTCCCCCATCAATTGAATCCTTCACGGTTCCGAGCCAGGTTTATCATTCGCGGGAGAACATGAATATTACGGTCGTCGTTAATGCGGGCTCGGCGGTCGAGAACGCGACCCTGAAAGTATACGGCATAAACTCCCGCTACTACCGGCTCGACCAGTCCCGGAAACTCAACCTGACTTACGGCGCCAACACAATATCTATCGACTATGCGACGCCGCAGTGCTTCGGGTGCGCGGGAATAAGCCCCGGCAGATACAACGTAACCGCTGAATTATACGTTAACGAGCAGGCCATCGACAACCGGACGATAGAGATAGATATACAACAGTAAGGTTTACAGGTTCGCAAGAGAAGGCTTCCTGGGCTTCTTCTTTTTCGCGCTGATTTTCCCTGCAGACATTATTCCATACGCTGCAACCGCCAGGAGGCACAAGCCAATCGCAGCGGCGGCTAAAGTTTTGGCCGGAAACTGCCTGCCCTTAACGTAGACGCTCTTTCTCGTGTACATGTACGGAGTATCGTTCACGTACGCCACATACACTCCCTTGTCGCCCGCATTGTAGACTGCGGAACCCATGCTGTTCGTGATTACGTAATCCCTGCCAGTCGGCGTGTCAAACCAGACATACAATCCACCCACAGGCAGCCTACCGCTTTCAGCGCGCACGAAAATCTCGCCCCCGCTCTCGTTCACGGAAAGAGAAAGCTCCCTGGGCTTCACATTGATTGTAAGAGTTGCTTGCGCGTACCCGTCGGCTGCGGCTGAAATAAAATAGTCTCCCGGAGCGTCCGGCTGGAATGTGTGTTTGTCTTTTACTATTTTCTCGCGGGCGCCGTCCGGGTGCGTTATGGTGAGTTCCGCGATGACGTTGTCGCCGAAGTCGTTTCTGACGCTTATGACTATCTTGTCGCCTAGTTGCACTTCCGCGGGACTGTGGTCCATGTAGAGGGTCTTGTTCGGCCTGACTGTGAACTCGTAGTCCTTGAATCCGTCTTTCTCGGCGGTAAACGTAAGGGAGTCGCGCACAGGTATGTTGAGTTTTAGGAATCCTTCGGTGTCGGTGAGCCCTGAAGTAGTTGTTCCCTGGACAGATACCTTAACATAGGAGACTGGTGCACTCAACTGGTCCAAGACCTTTACGAGTATCTCCTTCAACTCCCAGGAAACCTGGACTAACTCTACATGGAACGTGTTGAAGGCTCTAAACGACGCCTTCGCGGAAACATAACCGTCTTTGCTCGCATCCACCACGTAAGCCCCCGGGTAAGCGGGAGTGAAGACTATGCTCCCATTGGAGAAAGCGTATGACTCGTTAAAGCTTTTCACTTCGACGTAGACCTCATCAAGGACGGCGCCTTGCGATGACACTAGTATGGAGTATTCTTTGCCGGCGACAGCATCCTGTCCCGCAAGCTTAACCTCCAAGACGGGAATCGCGGAAACCATGAAACTCCTGGAGTAATTCGCGTAATCCGGCTTCGACACCGACACGGAATACTCCCCTGAATTGTTGACCGTCGCGCGCACAACCCCCGCCCCATCAGAGACAAATCCGAGCGGCGAACTAATATTGCCTGCAATCCTAACTACTGCGCCGGGGATGGGAGCGGCCTTTTCGTCGACTACTTGCACTATGAATTCCTCGAAAGGCTTGGGGCTGCCCGGCTCAACACTCACACGCAAGGAATGCTCTTCTATGACGTCGAAGAAAATGGTTTTTCTGCAGTAGCCGAGAGCCCACACATCTGCCTCGAATCTTCCGAAGGGCTGCCTGAATTCTTCAGCCAGCATGAATCTTGCGATGCCGACGCCGTTGCTGTGGGCTTCATAGTCTTCACTGCTTCCCGAAACCTTTATTTTCGCAGCCGGGTGGCCTTCGCCTCTTGCATCCAACACCCTTATCTCCGTATAGTTTCCAGGCGTTATCCTCTCCGGTGAAACAGAGACGTCGCTGAATTTCTTGCCTGAGACGCTGAATTCCGCCTCCCTGTAGGAGTCGGCAAGCCTAACCCGAACCTCCTTTCCGCCGCACTCATACGGGTCCCAGTCGCTGTCAAAGTCCTTCGACGAAACCCTCACGGTCTCGGTCGCCGACCCGTTCAAGTTCACCACGCCCGAATACACCCCCCTACCGTCGACTGAAACGTCAACTGGCACATTCCTCACCGACGCTCCCTCGTTGTTGGTAACGTCGAGCATCAGATAAAGAATCTGCCCCGGGACGTAGGCGTCCTCGTCAGGCCAGAAAACGACTTTTTCAAGGGTTGCGCCCGCGGCCTGCGCCGAGCAGGCAAGCAAAAACAGAAACCCCATTAACGCCGCATAAGGAACTCGCATCTTATTTTATATACTCGGTAAATAATAACTTAAGATGAGTTTGCTGACTTTTATCCGAGTGGTTTTGGGCTCGGTTTTCGTCTTGTTCGTGCCTGGATACTTTCTGATGCAAGCCTTCTTCAAGAAAGAGGAAATAGACTTCCTGGAGAAAATCACGCTCTCCATCGTTTTGAGCATCACGTCCGTGCCGTTGGCGATTCTTTTTCTTAACGTTATATTCGGCGTGAAAATAAATGCAGTGAACACGACGGTCATAATCCTGATGATAGCTGTAGTATCCTACATCTACACTAAATACATCAAGAAAGAGTGAAACTACCAGGCTTCGGGAAAGACAAGGGCAAGGAAGAGCAGGAGAAAATCGACGCAGTCATCATGAGCGACTACGAGGACCAGGACGCGGTGCTAAAACCATCCACTGGCGGCGGAGACGACGACTCAGGGGACTCGCCCGCTCCCGGCAAATCAGCGCCGGAAGCAGTCCGCAAGATCTCAATGGACGTTGAAAAGCTGAAAGCCCAAGTCGAGGCGCTCATGCAGATGCGCTCACTAAACGAGGAGCGGTTCCAGCGCACCAGCGAGGAAGTAGGGGACCTGCGCCGCCGCCTCATAGACAAGGAGAAAGAGATAAGCCAGCTCCGAATAGACTCCTCAAAGACCACTGAACTCGTGTCCGCCGTCCAACCCCAGGCGCTCATGAAGGAACTCAAAAAAGAGGACACCAAAATCGAGGCGCTTGCAGCGCACCAGGAGGCTAACCGGGCGATAACTGATTCCGTGGTCGAGGAGACCAAGAACATCAAAAACACGTTGTCGACGTTCAAGGGCATCGAAACCATCATCAACTTGAACGAGGAAGTCAAAAAAGAACTCAACTCCATCAAAAAAGTCGAGACAGTCGTCGAAAAACACGCAAGCAAAGTGGAATCAATATTCGGGAGCATACAGTCCCGATTCAACGAGTTCGTGAAGCTCTCCGACAAAGTGAGCGTTATGGAGGCGTCGTTCAAGAAGTCGTCCAAGGAGTTTGATCAGCTGAAGGTCCGGTTCGAGGACTACTCTAAGAAGGAGGATTTCTCGTCTTTGCGGAAAGAGTTGACGGGCCAGGCCGGTGAAATACTCGATAAACTCGAGGGCATAGACAAGCTCGGCAAGAAATTCGAGGAGGAGGCGAGAAAGGCTAAAAAATCAGGCGAGAAAGTCTTTTACGAGTTCGAGACCAAAACCGACAACCGGCTGACGGAAATCGAGGCCTACACGAAGGACTTGTCAGACCGCATCGAAACCATGGTGATGATAGAGCAGGACAACGTCCGGTCTCTGCAGGCCCACTACAAGCGCCTCGAAGACGTGTTCGCCAAGGCTTCGGAGCAGTCGACGATTGACGAGTCCTCTAGGACGCTTTTCAGGAAAGTGGGCGAACAATTCCGGGAGAACAGGCTCGAATTGACTAAAAACACCGGATTAATAGATAGTCTGGGTAAATAATTGTTTGTAATGAACGTCAAAGCTCTTCATATAGTGTTAGTCATCCTCGTCTTGGGGAGTTTTTACTCGAGCGCTCAGGACTCACAAACCATAGTCGCCTCCGACGTTTCATTGCGCGCGTTCTCTGGGGAATCCGCAGAAAACTTAACACGGATTTCGAACACTCTCCCACAACCACTGGTCTTATATGCTGCAAGCCCGAGAGGGGAAATCGAGAAGATAGTAAGGCTTGAAAACACCCGGGTGTCGATTCCGCCTGGAGAGACGGGGGCGCTTCCCATACGGCTTGAAGTGCTTCCAAAGACCGCGCCCGGAGTCTACAACGGCTCCATAACGCTGACGACCGGGAACCAGACAGCCTCCCTCTCCGTTGTTCTATTCGTCCCAGACCCCTGGGAGGAGCTTGAAGTAAAGATTTCTGCCACGCCCTTCAAGGAGGCGTTCATACCCGGCGAAGCGGTTACCATCCTCATAGACATAGAAAACATCCTCAAGCGGGAGACGAACCTGACTCTATTAACCCAGATAATCGACCCTGAATCAAAGACCATAATCGTCGAGTACGAACGCAATTTTTCAGTGACCACCGTCAAAAGCATCGTCGAAACACTCCTGCCGCCAAAGAACATAAAAAAGAAGACGTACGAAGTAAAGACGAGCATTTATGCCCCCCACGACACCGGGAAAACCCGGGAGATTGCGTCCGCCTCCCTTAAAGTCGGCATAGGATTGACTGCAACCAATATCGCGCAAATCATATCCCATCGCCTAGTCACCTTCTCGAACATCCAAGTAACCCTCGCAATGCTCACCGTCCTCTTGTTCATCCTGCTCACGTACTGGCAATACCGCGTGAGAGAAGAGCGCCGCAAAAGATACCTTAGCATGGTATCCTTCGATTACCTGCCCAAGCCCGGGAAACGCTCAGGATACCTGGGGAGAGTAGCTGAGACAACCAAGGAAGCATTCATCGAACTGGATGTATTGCAGACCCACACGCTTTGCGCGGGCGCAACCGGCTCAGGCAAAACCATCGCAGCACAAGTCATAATAGAGGAAGCACTCCTCAAAAACATCGCAGTCATAGTATTCGACCCCACCGGACAATGGACTGGATACCTTACCCCATGCAACACCAAGGGAATGCTCCGGGCGTACCCGATGTTCAAGATGAAGAAGTCGGACGCGAAAGCGTTCACAGGCAACATACACACCATAGAAAACGAGAAAGAGCGGATAGACGTGCGCAAATACATGAATCCCGGGGAAATAACGATTTTCTCCCTGCACAAGCTGGAGCCCAAGCAAATCGACGTCTTCATAGACTCCACCATACAAGACGTCTTCGCCTCCCAATTGGCTGAGAGCTCTCATTGCAGGCTTCTTCTGGTCTACGATGAAGTCCATCGGCTGCTGCCCAAGTTCGGCGGCTCTGGCAGGGCTTTGGTGGGTCTTGAGCGGGCGGTCCGTGAATTCAGGAAGTGGGGTGTAGGCCTGGTTTTGTTGAGCCAGGTATTATCGGATTTCGTGGGCGAGATAAAGGCGAACATCGGCACTGAAATCCAGATGCGCACCCGCTACGAAAAAGACCTTGAACGCATACGCCTCAAATACGGCTTCAAGGCCATGCGCTCCATAATCAAGGCATCCATCGGCACCGGAATGCTCCAGAACGCGGAATACAACCAGGGGCGCCCATACTTCGTCTCCTTCCGCCCCATACTCCACGACCCACACAGGCTACCAGACGAGACACTGGAGCTCTTCGGAAAATACAACAAGAAACTCGATGAAATATGGAATCGAGTAGACAAGCTGTCGGCTGCTGGAGTAGACGTATTCGACGTCACACTGGAAGTCAACCTCGCTGTTGAAAACATACGCAAGACAGCCTTCGACGTCGTCGAACTATACGTTCAGGGACTCGAAGACCGGGTGCAGAAACTTGAGCGCAAACTCGCCTCCCAAACCCTCTCCGAGGAAGAGACTGCCCTGGTATCCGGCTGGGACGCGCAGGGACCGAAAGCATTGTCCGAATTCCATTCTGCAGTAGAAGGCGAGGCCGCCTCACGCAGGGACTCCCTGCTCGAACTGGAAGAGGAAATAAAACGGCGCATGGAGTCCCAGATAACAAAGCTTGAGAGACGCCGCGCTGAAATCAAGGAGAAACTCACCAAAAAACTCACGGTAGACGAGAAGAAGAAACTATTAGCGGAGCACGAGGAAGTCGTCGAAAAGGAGAAGGAAGTCGAGGAGAAACTCCTCGAAGACATGGAAGACATCGTCCGCCAGCTAACTCGCAGCGAGGGAATGCTGTGGCGGATAACCGGGGACAGGAAAGCCATCGAGTCTGGTGCAGGCGCCCTGAGCCAAAGGGACGAGGAGCTGAAAAGGAGAATCGAGCAGAACATAACCTCTATCGTCGACGACATAGTCGAGCGAAGAAGGGATATACTCACAGAGGACGAGCGCGCAAGCCTTGTCGTGAAGGCCACCAACACCTTCAAGAAGTATCTCATGAAGAAGGCGTGGCAGGAAAGACAGCTTTCGAGGAGGCGCAGGGAGGAAGGCCTGGTCCACGAGCTCACTGAACGCAAAGGAAGGGTTTACCAGAGGAGCAGGAAGAGCAGGACCGAGCTCGCCCAGAGAAAGGACTCGTTGCTGTCCGAGCTAAACAATGCGAGAGGAAAATGGGATAAGATACTGGAAAACGAGAAACTGATACGCGAGAAAGAATCCCAGCTCACCGAGAAAAAGGAGAACCTATTAAAGCTCATATCCCTCGAGAAGGCTCACATAGCATCCGAGCAGAAACGCATCACCGAAGAGAGGGCCAGGATTCTTGATTCCGTCACCAATAAGGCGTTGATGCCGGGCGTCTCAGTGCCCTCCAAGCAGCAGCTCATCGAGGAAATCGAGTTCAAGGAAAAGAAAATCGACGAAGACTTCGCCCACTTGGAGACAGAGTGGAAGAAGATGGAGAACTGGCTCGACGAAGCCAAGCAACTGGACGATGAACTAGTACGGCTCCGGGGCCAATGGGACACCCAGGAGCG
>JBDRCA010000160.1:0-28682 GCA_043822165.1 Candidatus Altarchaeota archaeon | reverse complement strand
CGTCCTCCGCTGCGCAGAGGAAGTTCAACCTCCAACTGGGCGTTACGCCCAGACAAGCCTGCTAGACTACGCAGGCTGATTAAATACCGCCGCCTTCAGGCGGCGGATGTTTATTTTTTTATGCCGGATTCAAGCTCGCGTAATGCGTCTTCTTGGGTCAATGGTTTATTCCAGTCCTTTATCTTATTGTATGTTTGTTTTGTTAAAAGATTCACGGCTTCTGGCGCTGCTTTTTCGAGTGCATTGTATGACTCTGAGTCGTATTTGAGGTAGCATAAGATTTTATTGTAGTGTTTTTCGTGGGCTGTAACGTATTTTCGTATTCTGTCTTCAGTGACTTGGATGTATCTTTCCTTTATTTCCGGGGTCTCGAGTTTCTCGTTCCAGTCGTATGCGTTGAAGGGGTATTCGTCTTCGAATTCGCGGGGTATGACTCCTGCGTTAGACAGCATGACTTCATGGATTCCGGCTCTCATGCCTGTTTTCTCCAGCGCCTTTATTATTGCCTGGTGGGTTTCTGATTCACTGTACGGTTTCTTGTATGCGCAAGGCAGGAATAGAAGTGTTTTCTTGTTTTGCGGCGGAGCGTACCAGCGGGTTAGCCAGTCCTGCCAGACTTCGAAGTACGGGTGAGTCAAGTATTCTTCACCCACTCCCGCAAGGTTCCCCCTAAGTCGTGCCGGGAATCTTGGCGTGAACCTGAAGGTTTCAGCGTCGAACTCAACTCTCGGGTTGTCTCTCCAGGCTGCCGTCAAACCCGCAAAATCCTCTCTTGCGAGGAAATTCCATTCCCCGGAAACCCACAAGTCAAAGAGCGGGGAGTTCGCGTGCGGGAGCGTGTTTATGACGACCACGGAGTCTGCGTGCTCTAGCGCGTATTCAACGGATTTTGCTAGCGACTTTCTGATGTCTGTGACGTAAGGCGGGTTAACGAGAAGATAAGCCCTGACCCTGCAATCGGATTCACGGGCTCTCCCGGCAGCCTCCTCGAAGTCAGCTAACCTGAAACCTTTCTTCAGCCTTGCCAGCACCCGGTCGTCTGCTACTTCAAGGCCGAAGGCAACGGTGAGCTCCAATCCCCTGAAATCTGCCAGCGCTTTTTCCGTCACATATTCCGGCCGCGATTCAACAGTCAGCTTTCGGATGCCAGCGCTCAAACATTTTTCCACGAAATACCTTCTCGACTCCACGGGAACCTGAGCTTCATCTAGGAAGCTGCCGCTTCCGTATACACAGACTTCGTCTACGCCGGAGCCGAGCTTTGGAAAAAAGTCGTCGAACCTGCCTTCAAGAACGGAATTATCTAGGACTTCGCCGATAATCCTGCCGTAACCGCAGAACACGCATCCACCCCAACTGCACTTCCCAGACTTTAAAATAAAAACCTCGCGAGGCATGATCACTTCTTCGATTCGTCTCTAAGGCGCCTAAGCTCCTCCCGGATTTCATCGACTTCGCTACTTTCACCGCTCTTGCCCCCGCCGTCAGATGGTCTGCTAGGCTTCTTCTCAGGCAGCTTTAGCTCGATTCCGCCTACAAGGTGCTTGTGAACATCAACTTCTCCTTTTTGCTTTAGCTCCTCAACCCATCCGTCAACGAGCTTCCTGTCAAGGTTATTGACTTTTGCGTATTCGTTAACGCGTATCGAACCCTTCTCTCTCACCTTGGACAATAAGTCATTTGCTGAAGGCGGGCTAGCAGCAGGTTTCTTCTCAGCCTCCTTTTTCGCGCTCTCAATGCCTGCAGTCTCCTCTAGAATTTTCTCCTCCATGGTTTCTAACATGTCTTTTTTCGCGAGCTCAGCCCTTCTTTTTTCTTCGACTCCGGGCTTTGGTGTTGGCGGCGAAGGCTCTTCGGGCGCCGCCGGTGTTGTCTGCGTTGTTTTCGGCGGCGCGGGCTCTTGCTGATGAATGGTTTTTGTTTCTTCCTCGTCAGTCTCCGGCGCGGACGGTTCATCTAATGCGTCATCGTCTTCCGGCGGCGGAGGAGCCGGCGGCGCGGGAGGTTTGGGTGGTGGCGCATCATCCTGGAATTCTATCGGAGAGTCAAGCTCTGCGTTTTCGTCTTCGCTTATCTCCTGGTATTTTTTCTCGATTATCATGGAGAGTTTGTCTTTCCTCTCCTTTAGTGTGGAGGTTTCGTCGTGGAGGCGTTTTTCCAGTTCCTCGCTCTCCTTCATGATTATTTCCGCAGCCTTTTTGAGTTCCTCTTCTTTCTTCTCTATCTCCGTTCTCTCGGCTGTCAGCTTCTGTTTTATCCGCCTTAAGATTTTGGCTTTTCTCGATAGTTCGTCGCCCTGGCCCTTGATGCCTTCCTCCATCTTGTGGACTTCATCCTCGAGCGATGCGACCTCTTTCTCGCGTTCCACCAGCTCGTGCTCTTTCTTCTTGACTCCGTCCTCCCTGCTCTTTAAGGCGAGCTCGAGCTGCTTTAACATAGCCTCTTTCTCACCCACCTCCCTTTCCTTTTGGCCTATTTCCTTGCCTTTCACTTGAACGGTTTTCTCAGCCTCGGATATCTTCTCCAAGTCTTTCTTCAGTTTAGCTCGCTTAGTGCCCAAGTCTTTCTCGTCTCCGAAGAGGATTTCGATTTCCTCTTCTTCTTCCTCGATTTTTTCAAGCCGCTTCCTGAGCTCGAAGTCTTTTTCTGCGAGTATGGACTCTTTCTCCCTGAGTTCGGCCTCCTTCTTGCTGATGCTCTCCTGCTCCTGCTTCAGCCTTTCCTCGACCCGGATGCGTTCCTCCCGCTCCTTCATGAGCTGGTCCCTCAAGCCTTCGAGTTTGCTTTTGTCTTCTACTCCTTCGCCGAGTTTTTTCTCGATGCTTTTAAGCCGCTCTTCGAGTTCAGCGCGTTTTCTGCGCTCCTCCGAGAGTTCCGCGGTTTTCTTGCGCAGTTCTTCCGCGTTTTCGAGGAGTCTTTTTTCTTTTTCCCCGTCTCTTGGTTTCTCCGGTCGCGCCTCCTTTTTTTCCTCCTCCTCTAGTGGCTTCATCTTCTCTAAGAGTATTTTCTCCGCTCTTAGGACGGGGTTGGCGGTTTTTTCACCCAAGACCTCTATCAACCCCTTCTTCTTCAACAATGCAGCCCAGGTTAACACGATTTTCTTGTCAATGGAAAGTATCCTTGACGCGTCGGATACCGTAATCTCCTTCCCGTAGGCGATAAGTTTTAAGAGCTGGCGCGCTGTTTTTTTGCGGGATGCTCCAGAGTCAACCATGCTTTGGAGTTCCTCCAGGGATTTCTTCCTGTCTGTTTCAGTGTCCATTATCTGGTGCCATTCCGCCTTGAGGTCTGCGCTAACTTTTTTCGCCATTCTTTTTCTCTGTTTCCCGCGCGTTAATCCACATTGAAAGCGCCAGTTCAGCAGCCTTCGAGAGGGCGCCTTTCTTGAACTTGTATTTTTTGAGGGCGGTTTCCCTGAATCGTTCGGCGGTTTCGTCAGAAATATAGACCTTCAGAACCTCCATGTTAGACATTAGTCGATAAAATAAAAATACCGGGACTTAAGGCCTAAAGTACTTTCTCGAATTTTGACTTCAAAACCTTCCGTATCTCAGAGGCTTTTGCATCACCTATGCCCTCAACGCTCATAAGCTCGCTCTCGGACGCATTAACAAGCGCCTGGACGCTCCCAAAGCGCGCAAGAAGCCTTCTTGCAAGAACTGCTGAAACATTGGGGAGGCTTTCCACCATGAAAATCTGGCGCTCCGAAAGCGAATAAGGCTTGCGTTCGCCTCTAAGACTCACGATTCTGCCTTCGTCTTCCTGCTCTCTTTTGGCTAGCGCGTAGATGAACGCGGCGCTGTCAACTTCATCCCTCGTGGGAACAATTGCGACGCCGAAATCAACTACAAGAGATGCAAGCACTCCCCGTATCGCGTTCGGGTGAATGTTTCTCTCAGCGAAAAGGTCCTCGTGCCCCTCCAGAACTAATACAACGTTGGGGAAGTTACGGGTCATCTCCCTCATCTGAGCCAGAAGCCTCTTGTCTACGAGCGACTGCAGGAAATCCTTTATAGTCTTCCTCTCAACGACAACCCTGTCCGACACCAGATAGTCCCCGACCGGAATATTCTGGAACCTAACATTGGCCTTTTCTTTAAGCCACTCAAGTATGGTCTGGCTGCGCTCTCTCGCATCGACGAAAATCGTAACACCCTCGCCTTCAAACTCCACGCCATAGTCGAGCATGCTCTTTTGCCCGGTGTAGACCTGCTCCTTCTTATTCGGCAGCTCATCCACCGCTTTAGTGTCGTACTCTAAGATTTCCTTCTGTTTCTTCCCGTCCCTCATGGAGCGCACCAGTGCACCCATTTTGCGCTCCTTGTGTATGCTCGACCAATAGTATCCTTCGTCTCGGGTGCCCTTAGCCATGAGCACCACGACTTCCCCCGCTTCTCCCCTGCCTGTTCTTCCGCGCCGCTGAATCGAGCGTATCTCTGAGGGTATTGGCTCGTAGAAGACGACCAAGTCCACAGCTGGTATGTCTAATCCTTCCTCTGCAACGGAGGTTGCGACGAGCGCCGTGTATGCACCGTTCCTGAATTTTTCGAGTACTTCAACCTGTTTCTTCTGGCTCATCCCAGACTTTGCGTCGCGCGGCGCCTGCCCTATGAACTCATGCACTAAAATGTCCTCCTGATTTAGCCGTTCTATTATCTTGTCTACGGTATCCCTGTACTGCGTGAACACCAACACCTTCCGCTCCTTATATCCTGCGACGAGGGCTGCGAGCTCGTCAAGCTTGGGATGCTCTACCCCCAACACCACAAGGTCATGGACGATCTTCACTACATCCTTCATCCTGGGGTCTGCGGAAAGATTCCTCACCGCCTTGCTTCTCTGGTTTAAAAGTCTCGCCAAGTATTTGTCGAGCGCCGTCATCCCTTGGGTTTCCAGAAGCTCTAAGGCATGGTTTACTTTTATCGCTTCCGCGACGATTGAGGCCGGCACAAACGAGTCCATACCCCTTGTTATCTCCTTCCTAATCTCCGCTTGAATCCCCAATAAAACCCTCTTGTTCACCTTCACAAGCTGCGCGCTCGTCAAGTACTCGAATCCCTTCAGTTTTTTAAGACGTTCACGCAACACATCCTCTATCAGAGACTTAACCTTCCTGAACTCCTGGGGGAGCTCGACCTTAATCCATTTTACTTCGACCTGGGAGACGTACGGTTTCACGTCCCTGTCGTGCTCGGTCTTGGCTTCCACGCAGCGTATGGAAAGGTTTTCCATAATCTCGTTGATTTTTTCCTCGCTGGAGGAAGGCGACGCCGTCAAACCCAGCACCAGCGGGTTCTTCGCAGCCTCAACGTATTTTTTGGCGATGTAAACATACGCGTAGTCCCCGACCGCCCGGTGAGCCTCATCGAACACGATAAGGGAAACCTCGTTCAAATCAAGATCCCTCATCAAATCGTTCCCGATAGTCTGGGGCGTTGCAAAAACGATGCTGCTCTCACTCCAAAGCTTCCTGCGTTTCTCAATAGACACCATCCCAGTCAAAACGCACATCTTGTGCGGCGTCAAAAAATCCTCGAAACTCTTCCTGTGCTGCTCCACAAGAGGTCTTGTCGGCGCGAGCAACAGGATTTTTGAGCCTGGAAATTCCATGAGCCGGTGTGCTGCGACCATGACTGCTATGAGGGTTTTGCCGAGTCCCGTGGGCAAAACAACTAACGTGTTTTCGTCTATGGCGCGGGCTACGGCTGCTTCCTGGTATTCCCTCAATGTTACCTTGTCTTTTTTGACGAGCGGGTGGCTTACTGGCATCGTGTATAGGTATGAGCTTCAATCAATTTTTTGGTATAAGTTTCATCAAAATTAAGGGGTGTATAGATATAAACTCCAATCAAATATTATAGCATGTTTGTGCGGGGGAAAAGTATCGGAGAGTGCTGGGGCAGGATTCTCGAAATCATCTGGTATCAGGGCGAGGAATTCAAAAGCCAGAGGGGCTCAACCAAGGAGATAAGGAATCTTATGGTCAAAGTAGCCGAACCAAGAGACGAAAACATACCTGGTTTTCCTATGGCTGGGGCGGAGCTTGCGAAATACGCGGACCAGCTTTTGTCCGCTGACCGTGCCGGCTTCGATTACACGTATGGGGAGCGGCTTCGGAGCTGGGGCGAGGGAGTAGTTGAGGAGCCGGTTGACCAGATTTCAGAGGTCGCCTCAATACTCAAAAAGGATTCTTCGACGCGGAGGGCCACATGTGTTACATGGATTCCGCCAAAAGACCTCAAGACGAGCGAGGTTCCGTGCTTAATCCTTCTCGACTTCAAGGTCCGCCACAAAATATTGCATGCAACGGCGGTGTTCCGTTCAAACGACATGTTCGGCGCCTGGCCGGCGAACGTCTACGGCCTGAACAAAGTCAACGAGTATGTGGCAAAGAAAATAAAGGCTAAGTCTGGGTCCATTACGACGCACTCGATTAGCGCCCACATATACGACCACGACTACAAAAACGTGGAGAAAAAACTGGGTTTAATATGAGTTTCAGTTTTCCCCTACTATTCTGGCAACATCAAGTTTTCTCGCGCACTGTATCTTTGCCTGAAGGGATTCTATGGAGTCTGGTGTTTTCGGCGGATCACCCCTCTCAATGCTCTGGTATACGAATCCCTGGCCCATTTGCGCGAAATCAGTCTCCAAGGCCTCTAAGTCGTCGGCAGTAGCTTGGGCTGGTAAATACAATGCACCAACCTCTATGCTTCTTTCATCGTATCTGCAGTCTCTCATACGCCCAAACATGTGCTTCATGTTCGGCGCAAGATTCGGCGGAAACTTTTCGTCGACGACAGTGTGCAATTCACGCGTAAGATTTGCCGGACTCCTAACAACTTGTTTTGCCATATACTCTCACGTTCTAATCTATTTTTTTAGCCCCGCTTAAAAGTTCTGCAAGCCACTTCTTGTTTGTGAGGGATTGTTCTGTTTCGAAGTGTTTTTCGTCTTCTGGGACTGAGTCAACTGCTTCCAGCCTAAACGTTAGTTTTCCACCCCATAACTCCTGCATGCGGGCGTTCACGTCATCCATTCTTTCTTCCGGGCCTGGAATGTATTTTCCCTCGACGACGACTCCGCTGCCTGTACCCCTAACTTTGACCAGATGCATTGCATTGAATCTCGTCTTCAATTCCAGACGCTCCTCTTCTGGGCGGTCTAATCCGTCTAAAATCTTCTCGTAAGACTCTATTCCCTTCGTAAAAACCCTGCTGACACGTGTTCTCGTCATTTTATCCCTTCTAGTAGCTTCCAAGAATCTTTATGAATGTCGTATTCGACTTCACCGACTCGATGACTGTGTTGACTTCCCTGCCGCCTAAACCCTTGTTTTCAAAGTCCATGAAGAAAAGATATTCCCCGAGTTTTCTCTTGCTGGGTCTGCTCTCGATTTTGGTGAGATTAATGTTTTTGTCCGCGAACTTTGCAAGTATGGCGTAGAGTGCGCCGGGTTCGTCTTTGACCGCGAATATTATCGACGTCTTGCCTCCGCTAATTTTTCCCTTCGAGATTACTATGAACCTAGTCTGGCTGAAGTCGTCTTGGATGTTTTCCCCGACTATCTTGAGTCCATAGGTTTCCGCGGCCTGCGCGTATCCGATGGCTGCGGCGTTCTCGTAGCCCACCAATTCCTTCATCGCCGCCGCCGTGCTTTTGCTGCTGACCTGCCGGGCTTCCGGGTAATTCTCCCGCAAGTATCCTGAACACTGTGCTAGCGCGTGCGGGTGCGATAAAATAACGTCTATCCTCTCCGTTTCCTCGTGCGTCATAAGGCAAAGGTTAATGTCAAGGGTGAGCTCCCCAACAATGTATACGTCGTATTCTATGAGGGCCTCCATGGTTTTTCCGACGCTTCCCTCAAGCGAGTTCTCGATTGCCACCACTCCGTGTCCGACTTCCCCTGCCTCTACTTTCCTGAAGATTTCGTCGACGCCCTCGCAGTAAGTAAGTTTTGCGCCCTTGAATATTTTTTTCGCGGCCTGCTCGGTGAAGGTGCCGGCCGGACCCAAGACTCCGACGGAGCCGCCTTCCAACTTCTTCTTCGGCTTGGCTTTAGAGTCCTTCCGCTTAATCTTTCTCTCATCCCCGCGACAGTATCCTATGATTTCCCGGTAGACCTTCATGATAAAGCCCTGGTCAAGAGCGGATTTTCCGGCAAGCCTTGAAAGGATTTCCTGCTCCCTCATGGGATCATACATTCCGACGCCGTCATCAGCCTTGATTTTGCCTATGTCTCTTACGATTCCAACTCGCTCCTCTAAGAGGGAGACAATGCTCTCGTCTATATCATCTATCTTCGAGCGCAGTTCCTCAATCTTTTTTCCCATTTTTCTCACTCCAAATATTTACGAAATCCAGGTCTCCGCCACCGACCTTGGTCTTCCTCTCCCGTATCTTCACGGCTACTGGAAGATTTATCGCAGAGCCGACGATTATTGCTTCGCCCCGCGACAGGCTCGGAAGATCCCTTACGATATCCTCCGTCACGGTCTCAACGCTCTGGCGGATGTACTCCTGGTCGGAGGGATTCATAATCTTCATAATAATTTGTGTATTACATTGAGATAAAACGTCGCTGTCAAGCTTGTTGGGCCGCTGGCTCACAAGACACAAACCCACCCCGAATTTGCGGCCTTCCCTGGCAATCTTTCGGATGATGTTCCTGCACAAGACAGAGCGCTCGTCCATGCTTCTCGGCGCGAAATTGTGGGCTTCCTCGATTATTATGAACGTCGGAATCTCAAGGCGAACGCCCTCACCCTCGTCTTTGACGTACCGTTTCCTCGCCTCGAATATATTCCTCAGGATTGCCGCGATTATGGTCTCCGAAACCCTCTCATCAGCCTCCGACAGATTAATCACCGACAACTGATTCACAGCGACAAGCTCTTCCAAAGGCGTCCCCGTGGCGTTGAAAATACCCATCCGCTCAAGCCTCTTAATCCTCCTCATAAGCGCCCCGATGGTAGAAAGACTCACCTTCTTGGTCGCCGACTGGATAATCTCATGGGGAAAAATATCCGCCGCAGGACTGTTACTGTCGTTTTTGCTCTTCATGTCGTAGATGAGCCCGATAAGATTCAAAACGTTCTCCAAGTCATAGTTATCGTAGAACCTGTAAACCATACTCAACACTTCATCCAACAAATCCTTCTGAGTCGGCGTCAAATCAGGAATCAGGTTAGAGTAATCCGCAGTGGAAAGAGACGAAACCTGAACCCTGATGTTGTTCCCCCCATCCACTCCAAAAACCCTCGTCTCAGAGCCGTCAAGAGCAAGTTCCTTGAACTCGCCGTGCGGGTCAAACACTATGATTGAGCCCTTTTTACTTAGCAACTCCTCTATCAAGACGCCCACTGTGTAGCTTTTCCCGGCCCCGGTCATAGCCAGCACCGCGCAGTGGCGGCTAATCAACTCGTTTATCGCGATATGCACGGGAATAGTCTTTCTCGTGGAAAGCGTCCCCATCTGCGCGGCCTTGCCGGTATCCTGAGCCAGCAACTTCTTGATCGTCTCGTCCGGGGCAAGCCCCACCTTCGAGCCCGGCAGAACACCGTGGCGGGGAAGCTCCAGTCCGTCGTCTCCTTCGCTGCCCAGTATCTTGACCGTCGCAATAGGGTACTCGCCCTCAGAAAGCACGATGTCGGCAAGCCGCAAGTCCCTCCCGAACTCGTCAGGCAAAAGCTCGTTTGAAATCATAATCTCTTTTACGACTCCCAGCACATTCTTCCCGGTCACGGATTCTGGGACCACAACGAACTCGTCCCGTTTAACGAGCGACTCCTTGCTCTGTTTTATCACGAATCTAAAGAGCCTTAGAGTCGTCGTTCCTATGACTTGGCCTACGTCGTCTGGCATGGTATCTATTATAATGTTGTGAATAAATTAATCAGACATTTATGGCTACGGCATTATTCATAGGGAGATTCCAACCCCTTCACACGGGTCACGTCAAGGCTGTGAAACACATACTCTCCAAAGAGGATGGGCTTGCTCTCGGCATAGGGAGCGCGCAATACGAGAACACGCTCGACAATCCCTTCACCCTAGAGGAGAGGAGGAGGATGTTGGAGGCTGTTTTCGCAGACTCGCTTGACAGGATAAAGATTTTTTCCGTGACCGACATCCACAATGAGCCTCGCTGGGTCGCCCACGTGCTTGACGCGGCACCGGCATTTGACGTAGTCTACACGTCAAGCGAAGTAGAGGCGAGATTATTCAAGGATGCGGGTTACCGGGTCGTGCGCATACCCTTCTTTGAGAGAGGCAAGTATCGGGGAACAGATATCCGCGAGAAAATGGCGTCCTGCAGGCAGTGGCGAAATCTCGTCCCAGGAGAGGCTGTAAAGGTTATTGATGACTTGGATGGGGTAGACAGAATAAAAAAAATCACTTCAAAGTCTTCTTGATTTCTCCCATTACCTTGGCTTTGGCTTTCTGGTAGTTCGTCTTTTTCACGTCATACCAGAACCTTATTTTCAGGTTGACTTCCTTCGGCGTTATCTCGTTTACGATGACTGCAGGCTCCGGATCCTTTAAGACAGTGTCCTGGCTCTTGAAGACTTTTTGAATCAAATCAACTGTCGACGAAACGTCTTGTTCGGGCGCGATTTTCAAAATGGCTTCGACCTGCCGTTTACCGCCTCGGTTAATGTTTATGACTGGCTCGTTTAGCATCATGAAGTTCGGGATGTAGACGAGCCTCCCGTCCCAGAGCTTTATCGTGGTGCTTCTTATGTTGATGTCTTCGACTACTCCACCGTATGTTTTTACTTCTACTTCGTCGCCTATCTTGAAGGGTTGTTCTACTGCGAGAATCATCCCTGACACGAAGTTGGAGAGAACGTCTTTTAATCCGAATCCGATTACTATGCCGACGAATCCTGCCGCTGTGAGGAGCGTGTATACTGCGGGCAGTACTTCGAACATCCACAGTACGAGGAGCAGTGCGATAAAGTATATGCCTGTGGAGACGAGGTTTGCTACCAGCTTGTGGGTGTGCGCTGACAGGTCGTAGGAGTCGACTGCCTTGTCTGCGCGCCGTATCGCACGGACTATGAGGTTTATCGCAATCCGTGCTGCAACGTAAATCACCAATACGCTTATTATCTTTGCGAGCACGAGCGAGACCGAGACGTCACTCAGGGCCTGCGGGATCATCTGGTTTATCACGTCGCCAATCATCTCTTTACTCTATTATACTATATGAATAAAACATGAAACCTAAGGTCTCTTTAACGGCTTGCGAGTCATACGATGAGGCTTTGGTCCGGGATTGCGTGGGCCGGGCGGTATCGCTTCTCGGGGGCATGCAATCCTTCGTCAAGGCAGGGGAGAACGTAGTCGTGAAACCGAATCTCTTGCGCGGGAGCAAGCCTGACGCCGCCATCGTAACGCATCCTGCAGTAGTTAAGGCGGTCGTGTCTCTCGTAAAAGATGCCGGCGGAAAACCCGTTATAGTGGACAGCCCCGGAGGCCCTGCAAACAAGACTCTCCTAAAGCTCGCATACGCCAAATCAGGGTTAACGAAAGTCGCCGAAGAAACAGGAGCCGAACTATCCTACGACACGTCCTCAACACTTGTCGACTTTCCAGAGGGAAAGCTCATAAAAGCATTCGACCTGCTAAACGTCGTAAAGGACGCCGACGCGGTCATAACCGTCCCCAAGCTTAAGACGCACTCTCTCACCTACCTTACCGGAGCAACTAAAATACTCTACGGCGTCGTGCCAGGGATGAGCAAGGTCGCATATCATGCGAAGCTGCCGGACGTCGAAAAGTTCTCTCAAATGCTCTTGGACTTGAACTCGCTTGTTAAACCCCAGCTCTCCGTAATGGATGCCGTAATCGCCATGGAAGGAAACGGCCCGTCCGCGGGCTCGCCCCGGAAAGTCGGCGCAATAATAGCTGGAGCAAATCATCTTGCAGTCGACACGGTCGCCGCAATGCTCGTAGGGTTTAATCCCCTTGATGTTCAGACCATAAGGGCTGCGGGGCGTATCGAGGAAGTTGAAGTATTAGGCGAAAAAATCGAGGCGTTTTCAATCAAGGATTTTGCCCCGCCAGTCAAGGCTAAGCGGCCCTGGTTTATGCCGGAATTCACTAAAGGCGTCATGAAACGATTCATGACCGCGTATCCTTCCTCCAACGAGGCTTGCGTCGGTTGCGGCGTATGCGAGACCAACTGCCCAGTCAAGGCAATCACAATAGATAACGGGCGCGCACGCATGAATCTTTCAAAATGCATAAGATGCTACTGCTGCCATGAAATGTGCCCCCACCATGCAATCAACCTCAACAAGCCGGTGTTGATGCGGCTTCTCAGATGAAGCCGAGGCCGTCGTCTAACCTACCCATCTCGACACCAGACGTCCTAAGCCCCGTCATGTAACCGTTCGAATTGGCGATAACACCAGCCTTAACGTAAGGAGAGCCGAAATTCACGGTAGTGCACAAACCCTTAACACCCAAAACATCCTCGACAGACGAGAGCTCTTTCTCCAAGTCAGGGTGTGCTATGAATCCATTGTTCGTCGCATAAACGACTGCTCCGACGTCCGCGTGCCCGCCAACGGGTTCCTGGACCACTTCAACGCCTAAAACATCCTCTAACACATCCTTGTCACGAACGTTAGGAGACGCAATCGCCCCCTTATCGTTTGCGCACACAAGGTTTCCAAGCGCAGTGTATTCCCCGCCGACCACGCCCACTTCAACACCCAACGGCTCAAGGAACCCCTTAAGTTTCTCGACTTCATCGTCCGAGACAAGCGACGGAATAAGAACGCCCTTAGAGTTTCCAGCGCAAAAAAGACCGACAAGCCCGGTACAATACACTCTCGTCCTCAACTCCGGAACACCGAGCACGCTCTCCTCCGGGAAGTTTTTGGATAAAATAGAGTACGCATCCGAGGCGAATCCCAGGAGCCCAACAAAGTCTTCGCCAGTGACTTGAAGCTGTCTAAAATACATGTTAGCCTACAAGACGTCGGCAGTGTAAACGCCTTCTTCTTCCGTTACTTTGACCCTAATCTTCCTCGGAGGCTTCTCGATGCCTCTCGCCCACAATGCCTCGTTTAGTTTCGCGGACAACTTAACGTTCACGCTCTTTAAATGCCGCTTAAGGTAGGCTGCTACAATCTTCACGGCCTTCTCAGTCCTCTTCTTGCGGGGGAAATTGAAGGCATCCCTCAACGGTATCGTGTAAACCTTCGCTTCCGGCTCTTTCTTCTCCTCGGTTTTCTTCTTATCAGCCATGTTGAGTTTTATAATAACACAGTCAACCTATATAAATTCCCTAAAATGACGACTGTAGTCGCATCCGGAGTCTTCGACATAATACACCCAGGCCACATCATGTATCTGACGGAGGCGAAAAAGCTCGGAGACAGGCTCATAGTAATAGTAGCCAGAGACGAAACAACAGAAGCCCGGAAGAGGAAACCGTTTCTCCCCGAGGCCCAGCGCCTCACAGTAGTCTCAGCGCTAAAGCCGGTAGACGAAGCCGTCCTCGGCGACCACAAAGACTTCCTAAAACCCATCCGCGAAATCAAACCACACGTAATCGCGCTTGGCCCCGACCAGGAAGTAGACGAAAAAAAACTCCGAGAAAAACTAGGAAAACACGGAATAAACTGCGAAATCGTGAGAATAAACGCCCACTGGCACGGACCCATGAACAGCAGCAAAAAAATACACGAAAAAATAAAAAAAATCTAACACAAAACAAAAGCGGGTAAACGAAGCTGCGAACGAAGTGAGCAGTTTGGGGAATTTCGAAGAAATTCCCGTTTAGCCGCTGTTCCACGACCGAGCCGAAAGGCGAGGCAAGGAGCCCGATTAGGGCGACGAAGAGTGCTCACGAGCCGCCGCCTTAGATTGTCAATGGTAAGCTGATGAGATTCCAGCCTGTTACAAGGTCGCAGCGGTGACAGTTGTAGACGCAGCCAGATGTAACACTAGTATCGTTGTATTTGTGGACTGTATTGCAAGTGTTGTTGTCTCCGGTAGTAGTACCGATGTCGTATATATCTTGATTTATGTTGAAGCAAAAGCGATTATTGTAGAGGGTGTTGCCGATGTCAGTATCAACAATGCCCATAATATAAAATCCATGTTCGCCATTAGAGTCTGCAATGTTATCGATGAGAGTGTTATTACTTGCAGAATAGATGAATATGCCGTCCCTCCCATTATTACCCGCTGTGTTGTTATACAACCTGTTGTAGTGGCTAAACTTTCCAATGTAAATACCCTCGTAGATGTTATTATTGGCTATATTTCCCAACAGAGTGTTATTACCCAATAAAGAGATGAATATGCCTCTCTCACTGTCGTTAATGATGTTATCATTAAGATAGTTATTCTCCGACTCACGTAGGTATATTCCATATTGGAAATTCGATATAACACAATTCTGAATCGTTATATTGTACTTATTAATCCCGCTGACACCGTAGCCTGTTCCATTTCCAGTAAGCAAGTGTCCATCACAGTCGAGTGTTATATTGTCTACCGCGATTGTTAGCGCTGTTCCGTTGCAAGTTAAGTTTGCGTTTAATGTAATGTCACTTAAGAGATTACTGCTACAAGGCACACACGGATTTATGCATCCATGAGTGTTAGTGTCATTGTAGTTGAATGTTGTATCGCATGTATTGTTTAATCCTGTCATATTGCTCCTAGCGTAAATATCGGAGTAATTACCATTTCCTTGATTGTTGAAACACACTATATTGTTCTGTAGAGTGATGTTTGTACTACCTATTGCATCGAAAATTCCGTGTTTAAAGTTGAATTTTACAGTATTGTCATTTATGTCTGTATATGAGGAGACATAAATCCCATATTCGTTATAGTTAGCGGTATTATTAATCACCGTATTATTTGTGCCATACAAACCAATACCTGGAAATGCAATGTGGTGGTTAACAGTGTTTGAAAGTAAAATATTATTACTTGATGTCAGATATATCCCATATGCATCATTATTGCTTAAGTTATTTGAAATAATATGATTACTTGAAGACCTCATGTCAATACCACTACCCCCATTGGTAATTATTGTATTAAGTGTGACATTGTTGGACTCGCTCGAAGATGATAGGTAGATGCCCTCTTCTCGATTATTTGAGAGTGTGTTATTTGATATTAGAGTGTAACTGACAGAATGTAAGTAGATACCGTCGTCTCCGTTGTTATCAATAAAATTGCCGGTAAGTGTATGATTGCTTGAATACTGGATTTCAAAGGCTTTATCACTGTTGTGGTTGACTACATTATTGATGAATATGTTATTGTCTGACCAAGAGATATGGATTGCATCCTCGATACTACCATTAACGGTATTCCCTGTAAAGATATTATTTTCACTACCATCAATGATGCCAACACATGCATAATTACTGATTATTACATTACTTGTAAGGTTGTTGGAACTTGAAGAAAAAATACCGACACCACCCCCGTTATCCCTGACGGTGTTGTTGATTAAAGAACAATCATTTGAATAATTAAGTAGTATACCCAACCAGAAAAACCGTGTTTCACAGTTTTTTATTGTCACGTTTGAACGATTCTGAAGTAGTATGCCAAAGAAGTATTGCTCACTTGACATATTCACTGGCTCATTTCTAGAAATCAAATAACCCTTACAATCGAGTGTGATGCTGTCAGCACCAATTAACAGACCATGGCCTGAACAGTTCAAATCAGATGTCAGGTTCGTGTCCTCGTCAATTGTCTCCCCGCAGGATGCTGCATCAACTAAAGGTATAAGAAAAAAAAGTAAAACAAAACACCTTAGGAACTTATTAGTTACACCCATATTATCCACTAGAATTGAGGAATTTAATACTTACAAGAAATCATTTATTGTTCGGCGGCGAGTGAGCATTTCGTTGAACAACAATTATCCTGTGTTTTTTTTGTGTTTAACCCTGGTTTTGGGCGGGTTAAACTTATTTTTTTGGGTTGGTGTGTTTTTAATTGTTCCCGTTTATTTTGTCTTTTATTTTTTCGAGTATTCCTTTACTGTTTTGTTCTTCCAGTTCTGCGAGTTTTTCGAGTACTTCTTTCATTTCCCTTGACGGTTTCTTGGGGGTTTCGACTATGACGCGCACGTGTTGGTCTCCTCTGCCCCTGTTTTGCAGGCGCGGCATTCCTTCTCCTTTAAGCCGGAATACGGTGTGCGTCTGCGTGCCTGCTGGAATCTTAAGTTTGGCTTTCCCGTCGATTGTGGGGACCTGGATTTGCGCGCCCAACGCGGCCTGGCTGAACGTTACCGGAATCTCGCATATTAAGTCGTCTTCGACTCTCTCGAAGAATCCGTGAGGTTTCACGAAAATTACGACGTAAAGATCCCCCGCGCCTCCGCCGCGCACTCCCCTGCTTCCTTCTCCGCGAAGCCTAAGATGCGAGCCAGATGAAATACCTGCCGGAATCTTTACGTGAATGCTCCTGTCCACGACGACGCTTCCAGAGCCCCTGCACCCCTGGCACGGGTTCTCGATGATTTTTCCATCGCCCTTGCATCTGCCGCAGGCCGATACTGTTGCGAAGACTCCGAACGGGGTTCTCCTCTCCCTGCGGGTTTGCCCGCTGCCCCCGCACTCCAGGCAGGAGACAGGTTTGGTTCCAGGGGCTGCGCCTGAGCCGGCGCATTTTCCGCAAGCCTCCATTCTCGGGACCTTGATGTCTTGTTCGACTCCGCGGAAGGCGTCTTCAAGCGTTACTTCAAGGTCGTATCGCAAATCGTCGCCTCGGGTTGGGCCTCTCCGTGTTCGTCGGCCGCCGAAGAAGACGTCGAATATGTCTCGTCCGAAGAAGTTGCCTCCGAACAAGTCTTCTATGTCTCCGAAGTGGCTGAAGTCGTTCCAGGAGAATCCTCCCCCGGAAAACTGGCCGGAGACTCCCGCGTGGCCGAACTGGTCGTAAGTCGACTTCTTCCCGTCGTCTGCGAGGACTTCATAGGCCTCTGATATCTCCTTGAATCTCCCCTCCGCTTCAGGGCTCTTGTTGACGTCAGGATGAAACTTTTTCGCAAGCCGCCTGTAAGCTTTCTTTATCTCTGCTTTGTCTGCGTCTCTTCCGACACCCAAGACCTCGTAGTAATCCCTCTTCTCACTCATTTCCAGGACAATTTATATGATGTTTTCATTTAAAATCCATTATTATACGATGAGACAGGATTATCACGTGCTAGTATGTGCTGTAATAGGGTACCTACTCCTCTCAATAGTCTTCACATACCCCCTAATCCTTCACATGGGTTCATACGTCTCTGGCGTAAATGACGTGTGGCTTAGCATGTGGAACATATGGTGGACTAAGAAGGCATTGTTTGAATTGCACACAAACCCTTATCAAACCGACTACCTCTACTATCCTGTCGGCACAAGTCTCGCATTCCATCCACTCATGCTCGTCAACACAGTGCAAGCCATTTTTTTGATGGATTTTCTAAGCCTCTCAATTGTTCAGGCGTATAACCTGCTGGTTTTCCTCTCGTTTGTCCTGGCAGGCTGCGGAGCATTTCTCCTCGCAAAACATTTGACTGGAAGTAAAATCGGGGCATTCATAGCCGGCATCATATACTCTTTCTGCATTCCCCATTATCTGACAGTCAACGACGGACACTTCAACCTTCTCACCCTACAGTGGATTCCCTTCTACGTGCTCTACATGCTCAAGGCATGGAATGGCAGGTCTATGCGGGATTTTCTGCTGGCGGCGTTATTCTTTTTCCTGACAGCCGGCTCGAGCATACAGTACGCCGGGTTTCTGGTCATGTTCACGGTTTTTTACGCCTTGTATATGCTCTGGTCTAAGATGTCTTCTCTCGCGGCATCCGTGAAAGCGTTCGCGATGCTCATGGCGTTGTGTTTTGTTGCTGGTCTGCCATTCACGTACCCACTCCTAACGAATATGTCGTCTGCAGGCAACGCAGAAAGCAATCTTGGCACTCCACTGATTTATAGCCCGGAATTCGAAGGATTCCTTCTTCCCTCAGTTGTCCACCCACTATACGGGAGTCTGCTAGAGCGTTCATTCATGACTCGGCAAGACCCATCAGACAACAGACTATTATCCTCTCTCGGGATTACGTCTCTGTTGCTTGTCATCTGGTATCTAGCAGGTGATGCCAAGTTCGACGCAAGGAAAATCATAACTCACGTTGCCGCAGCAATTGCGTTGATTTCACTCGCAAAAATCATCTTCAAAGAATACTTCATGCCAGTAACGGGCTCGATACTGTTCCTTCTGATAGCTCACAGAGCATTCAAGCTCGTGGCGCGCGCAGTTGGGGGTTTCTGGTTTGCATGCTTTGCCGCCTTTACGCTGCTCTCTCTTGGCCCATTCTTGCACTTCATGGGGTATGCGACGGTTCCCCTACCCTACATATTATTCCATTTCATCCCCGGGTTCTCCGTCTTCCGGGCACCCTACAGGTTTCTGGTCCCTGCTTATCTGGCGTTTTCCGTTCTGGTAGCATTCGGGATTAAAAGACTCGAGGATAGGGGAAGAAAGAATCTTTCTTATGTTATAGTGGCATTCATCATCTTCGAGTACATCGCGGCCCCGATTTTCATGTCAGAAATCAGAGTGCCATCGTTTGCAAGTGAAATCGCGCTGGATGCAGGAGACTTTACCGTCCTTCCTGTTCCCATCCCGCCGAGGAAATTCAACTTTGAAAACAAAAGCTTTGAGAGCCAGTTATCTCTGTTTCTCCTCTATCAAACCGTCCACGGCAAGAAGATGATCGGCGGGTCCATAGCACACCCTGACGCAGAAGCCCTCGAATTCATAGAAAACAACCCACTCACCAGATGTTTAAAGGAACCGGAATTAATAACCAAGAACGAATGCGACATTCCCCCGGAAAAACTACGGCAGACACTCAATCAACTCGGCGTGAAATATATCCTGGCATCCAAACATTACCTTGGAGACAGATTCCTCTACGATGAAGGCTCAGCGGACTCGGTCATCCCCTGGCTTGAGAGCAGGCTTCCCCCAGCATCCAGGCTCTACGAGGACGATGAGATACTGGTCTTAACTGTCTAGCCCTTATCTTCGATTGTCGTCGATGATTTTTTCGCCCACATGCTGTTGTAAAGGTGCAGTTGGTGGGAGATGGCACCCACGATTATCTCATAGGGTAAGCCCTGGTTTCTGGTGCTTGTAAGCGGCATCCCGTCTTCGTCGAGTTTTATCTCCAGGATGAATTTGCGCTCGTTACTTGCCGTCATCTTTCTTTTTGTCTTCGTCGACTACCTCGTATTCGGCGTCGACTACGTTGTCTTGTTTTTCGCCTTTCTCCTCAGGTTTATCTTTTTCTCCCTCTTTTTTCTGGGACTCCTGGTAAGCTTTAGCCGCCTCCTCGTAGGCTTTCGTGAACAAGCCCTGGCTCGACTTTGTAAGCTCTTCAGTAGCCTTCTTTATCTTCTCTATGTCGCCTCCTTCAAGGGCTTTTTTGAGTTCCACGGCTTTTTTCTCGGTTTCTTCCTTTTCTTTCGCGTCCAGTTTGTCGCCCATCTCCTTTATCGCCTTTTCGGTGGCGTACACGAGCGAGTCCGCTTGGTTTCTTGTGTCCACTTCCTCCTTCTTCTTCTTGTCGTCGGAGGCGTGCTCTTCCGCGTCTTTCACCATGTTCTCGATTTCGTCCTTCACAAGCCCAGACGACGACTGGATGGTCATGGCCTGCTTTTTCCCAGTTCCGAGGTCCTTGGCTGAAACATTCACGATTCCATTGGCGTCTATGTCAAAGGCGACCTCAACCTGCGGTATCCCCCGCGGCGCAGGCGGAATACCTGTTAATATGAACTTGCCCAATGAATTGTTGTCAGCCGCCATCTCCCGCTCCCCTTGCAAAACGTTTATCTCAACGCTCGGCTGATTATCCGCGGCAGTCGAAAAAACCTGGCTCTTCTTGGTGGGAATAGTCGTGTTCCTCGGGATAAGAGGCGTCCTAACACCACCCAAAGTCTCGATTCCAAGGGTTAGCGGCGTAACATCCAAGAGCAACACGTCCTTTACTTCCCCGCCGAGCACTCCCGCCTGAATGGCCGCTCCGACGGCGACTACTTCGTCGGGGTTGACTCCCTTGTGCGGGTCTTTCCCGAAAAATATTTTAACGGCTTCCTGGACTGCAGGCATCCGGGTCTGTCCGCCCACGAGGATTACCTCGTCTATGTCTTTTGGCGTAAGCTTCGCGTCGTTTAACGCAGCCCTGCAAGGCTTAATCGTCGCGTCAATGAGTTCCTGAGTCAATTGCTCTAGTTTGGCGCGAGTCAGCGTCAAATCCAGGTGTTTGGCTTGGCCGTCGACCTGCGTTATAAATGGTATGTTAATCTGGCTGGAGGTTGCGGTAGACAATTCTATCTTCGCTTTTTCGGCCGCGTCCTTAACTCTTTGCAGCGCGGTCTTGTCTTTGGTCAGGTCCACGCCCTGGTCTTTTTTGAATTCGCTTATTATCCACTCCATCACCTTCTGGTCGAAGTCGTCTCCTCCAAGATGCGTGTTCCCGTTAGTCGACTTTACTTCTACTACTCCGTCGCCTATCTCAAGGATTGATATGTCGAATGTCCCGCCGCCGAGATCGTATACCGCGATTCTCTCGTCTTTTTTCTTGTCGAGGCCGTATGCAAGAGACGCTGCAGTCGGCTCGTTTATAATCCTCAACACTTCAAGGCCTGCGATTTTCCCCGCGTCCTTAGTCGCCTGGCGCTGGGCGTCGTTGAAGTATGCCGGAACCGTGATTACAGCCTGCGTTACATTGTCCCCGGTGAATGATTCCGCGTCAGCCTTCATCTTAGAAAGAATCATCGCTGAAAGCTCCGGCGGAGAATACTCTTTGTCTTTTACTTTAACCCAGGCGTCGCCGTTTTTCGCTTTCGATATCTCGTAAGGCAGGTTTTTTATGTCTTTTTGGACTTCACCGTCCTCGTATTTGCGGCCCATTAGCCTTTTCACGGAATAAACCGTGTTTTCAGGGTTCGTGATGGCCTGTCTCTTGGCGACTTGCCCGACGACGCGTTCGCCGTCTTTCAAGAAACCTATGACTGACGGCGTCGTCCTCGCACCCTCAGAGTTTACGATAACTTCTGGTTTGCCCGCCTCCATGATGGCCATGCACGAGTTAGTAGTCCCTAAATCAATTCCCAGTATCTTTCCCATCTTAATTCACCTTCTTGCATACTTTGACTTTGCTTGGTCGAATAACCTTCGACTTTAATGTGTAGCCTCTCGCCAACTCCCCGGTGACGACGTCTTCGTCGTGTTCCTCGGAGTGCTCTACGAGGAGCGCCTCGTGTTTCACGGGGTCGAAAACCTCCCCGACCGCGCAGATGCCTTCCACACCCTCATCCGCGAGAATCTTGTGCAGCTTCTTCGACGTAAGCAACAAACCCTGCCTTAGCGCGTCGTAGTCCTTTGATGTCTCGCTTGCGGCGCTCGCCCTGTCGAAGTCGTCCACAACGTCGAGGAACTTCACGATAAGGTCTTCTTTCGCGTATTTTACGTAGTCTTCTCGTTCGCGGGCCGCGCGTTTCTTGTAGTTTTCGAATTCTGCCTGAAGCCTCTGCAGTGTTTCGACGTATTCCTTTAATTTGTCTTTTTTCTTTGATGACATGGTTTCCTCGAAAAAAAGGAAGGTGTGTAAGGCTTAAATCAGCCCTACATCATGCCCATTCCGCCCATGCCTCCGCCCGGCGGCATCGCAGGCATCTCTTTTTTAGATGCCGCGATGACGTCGTCTATGCGGAGAATCATCTCTGATGCTTCGCTTGCGGATTTTATCGCCTGAAGCTTAAGTTTCGTCGGCTCGATGACTCCCTTCTTCCACATGTCGGAAGTCTTCCCCGCCAAAACGTCCACTCCGACGTCGACGTTCTTTTTGTCGTGTTCGCTTCTAAGTTTCACGAGAGTGTCGATTGCGGCCATTCCCGCGGATTCGGCGAGCGTTCTCGGGATTATTTCGAGTGCTTCGGAGAACGCCTGTATTGCGAGCTGTTCCCTGCCGCCTACGCTTTCAGAGTACTCCCTGAGTTTCTTGGCGAGCTCTATCTCTAGTGCGCCGCCGCCGGTGACTACTTTGCCGAGTTCTATTGCTGATGCGACTCCGCCTAGTGCGTCGTGTACTGAGCGTTCTGCTTCGTCTACTACGTGTTCTGTTCCGCCGCGCACGAGTATGCTGACTGCTTTCGGGTTCTTGCATCCGCGCACGAACACCATTTCGTCGTCGCCGATTTTCACTTCTTCGACGAGGTCTGCGTTCCCGAGTTCTTTCGCGGAAAGTTCCTTCACGTTTGAGACGATGTTTCCACCGGTTGCTTTCGCGATTTTCTTCATGTCGGATTTTGAGACGCTTTTCACAGTGAAGACTCCTGCTTTGCCTAGGAAGTGTATGACCAAGTCGTCTATTCCCTTCTGGCAGAACAAGACGGTTGCCCCTGTTTTCGCGACGGCGTCCGCTTTATCCTTCAGGGTCTTCTCCTCCTGGGCCGCGAACAAAGCAAGCTGGTCCGGGGAAGTAATCTCGATTTTCGCGTCTGTTTCAGTCTTCTTGATTTCGAGGGCGACGTCAAGCAGCGCGATTTTCGCCTTCTCGACTTTAGAGGGCATGGAATCGCTTGCACGCTCCTTGTCCAAAACGACGCCGTAGATAAGCTCAGAGTCGAGTACGCTTCCCCCACCCTTCTTTTCGACTTGTATGTCGTCTAAATCTATTTTTATTTTTCCATTGTCTTCCTCTGCAACCTGTTTAACCGCCTTCACACAGAGCGTTGAAAGCGTTTCTTTCGCGGATTCCGCGCCTTTACCGGTCATCGCGGTTTCGGCGATTTCTTTCAGTATTCTTTCATCGGATGTCTTAACTGGCTTGCTGACTTCCTCGAGGATTTTGTAGGCCTTCTCCGCAGCCATCCGGTATCCCCTAACGATAGTGGTAGTGTTAATACCTTTCACTATCAGCTTCTCGGCCTGGGACAAAAGTTCCCCGGTAAGCACTACCGCGGTCGTCGTCCCATCGCCTACTTCATCGTCCTGGGTCTTCGCGACCTCAACGATCATCTTGGCTGCAGGGTGCTCGACGTTCATTTCCTCGACTATGGTCGCACCGTCGTTCGTGATGGTTATGTCTCCCATGTCGTCTACGAGCATCTTGTCCATGCCGCGTGGTCCGAGTGTTGTTCGCACTATTTCTGCCATGGCTTTGGCGGCCATGATGTTTCCTGTTTGGGCGCTTCTTCCCTGCGTCCGTAGGTAGCCTTCCGGCAACACTATTATTGGTTGTTGAGCCATTTTTTTTGTTTTTCCTCCTTTTTAATCGATTTTTATTCTTGTTTTTTTGCCGGGGTTTTTCTTGGGTGCGCTGACCTCCAAGACCCCGTTTTTGTGTTTAGCCTTTATTTTGTCTGGTATGATTTCCTCGCCTACTTCATACGTCTTCGAGAGTCCGCCGTATCTAGAATGCTTCTTCTCTGCCGCCCCCACTACCGCTATTTGGATTTCGTTTTCGCTCGCGTTTATGCGGATGTCTTTTTTGTCGACTCCTGGAAGCTCTGCAGTAAGCACGTATTCCGCGTCCGTCTCCATGATCTCTGAGTGCGGTTCTTCCTGGCGGGCTTGCGGCCGGGACGGTATGTACTGCATTCCAGCCTGCCTGAAGGCCTGAGCTACCGTGTGCTCTATCATGTCCATCATGTCTTCGAAGAAGTCTCTTCCATCCAAAATAAATCACCCCGAAAAAATCCGGAATAAATAATAGGTTCAGACGTATATAAAAACTTTTCGCTTGTCTTTAATGTCATCTCCTAATATATTATTCAGAAAAAAGTTTAGTGTGATCTAATTGACTCCTAAAAAGGCAATTGGTATTTTCCTCGCCGCATTTTTTCTAGTATTAGCTCTCTTCACATGGTTTCAGCTAGAGTTTCTAAAGGATGAACATACTATTCGAGACATCCGCCCTCGGTTCACAAGCCCTTATGGTAACTCTTACGGCAGCCCGTACGGTGGCCCTGAACTAACCTGTAACTGCCTTTCCACAGCTTTAAAGTGCTTTGCAGACGGAAGCGTCACAGACACATATGATTGCGTCATACCCGGGCGTAAGTGCGTTGTCGAGTCTGCTATTCTCGTTATCCCCCCCGCAAGCCGTGTGACAAGCCAGTGTAATAATACTGTTGTCGCCGACAGCGATTGCTTTTGCGTGAAATGCGAGGTATGCGACAACAACATCGATGATGACGGGGACGGGAAAAAGGATTGCTTGGACGAAGACTGCGTCGGAACGAGTGATTGCGCGTCCCTTAGCAGATTCCAGGTCATTGAATACATAGAAATGTATTGTCCCACACTTCGAGGTCCCTCATCATTCACGGAATTTCCAGGCAAATTCTATTCCACAAGCGTGGCAGTTCCCCACCCGACTGTATCATACGGTACAGTAAGCGGGTGCGGAGTTGCGTATGTTGCCATGGAGCCGCAGAGGAACATCATATTAGACGACCCGTATCATGTTCCAGTGTGCAGTGATCCCTGCGTTACCGCGCTACATGAAATGAGCCACGTATACCAGTCTTATCTTCCAGGAATTGATCCAGACGATGACTCATCTTGCGAGGCTCGTGAATGGCACATAAGCATCTACTCGTCGGATTTGACGAAATGCAAAAACCGGCAGGCAGCGATGGAGGCTAACAAGGATTCTTACTGCAATGTTGGAGGGCCGGAACTATACTGCGGAAACATCCTCCCGGATTTAACAAACAGGTGCAACGAGTACGCCCAAAACTGTCCATTCAGCAACATGGTTAAAATCTCGTGTCAGACGCACAGCATAATGCTTCCACCAAATGGCTCATGGCCTACGGGATAAAACACGTATTTCTCCCAGTTCATCACTCTAGACTTTTTCCCTGAAACCTGACTCAAACCTGGACACATGACGCCGCAACACGCTGCCGTCGACTGCCACATCCATGCTCTTTTGCACGACCACGTCCACGCAGCTTTTGTCTGCATCCCCCGGATCCCCTGAGATAAGGATTGTCTTTGCTGCAGGATTCGCCTCCTTTGCTATGCGGCATAGCACGTCACCGTTCGGCTGGGCTTCCGGACCCCTCCTGAAACGAAAATCAGCTACAACAACGTCAACGTCCCCGCCATGCTCCCTTAGATAATGTTCTGCGGAAAATGAGTTCTGAAAAGTTGCGATTTCACGTGTTCCATCCTCTAATGCTTCTTTCATCTGTATAAGCGTCGCCTTGTTGTCGTCTGCTATGACAATCCTGGTTTTTGCGCCAGGCGATTCCGCAACGCGTCTTACTGTTTTCAAAACATTTATTATTAAACCATACTACTATTAACAAGATGGCATTAACCGTAAATCTACCGTTCGGCTTCGACTTTACAATCGATTACGTGAGGATAGCAGCGGCAGTGCTCGTGGTGGCGGCATCAATCGTGGCCGCAAAGATCATCAATTACGTGATAAAACGATATGTCGTGAAGCTCACGCAACGAACCAGTTTCACCTTCGACGACGAGATAATAGCAGTCCTCTCGACGCCGGTATACTACTTCATAATCCTTCTCGGGGTGTATGTTGCGGTTGGCTTCGTACTCATAACCCCTGCCACAGGCCCAATACAATCACTCATCTCCGCGATAGTCATAATACTTCTCGCCTGGGTGGTGGCCGGATTCGCAAGCCTCCTAATAAGCAAGTTCGGCGGCCGGATGACTAAACTCACCGACACAAGCATCGACGATGAGGCTTTACCGTTTATTTCAAAGGTCGCGAAGATTATAATCTACGGGATTGCCTTTTCCATGATGCTGGAAAAACTCGGCTACAGCATAGGCCCGATTCTCGCATCCCTGGGTTTAGCCGGCTTCGCAATCGGCTTCGCGGCCAAAGACACCATCTCAAACATTCTCGCAGGATTCTTCATACTCGTAGACCGCCCATTCAAGATAGGCGACCGAGTCGACGTGGGCGGCACAATAGGGGACGTAGTCGACATCGGACTTCGAACAACAAAGCTTAAGACGCTCGACTTCCAGATCGTAATCGTCCCCAACTCCTCAATCGTCTCCTCAAACGTCACAAACTACAGCCTACCAAACATAAACCAGAAAATTAAACTAAACTTTGGCGTATCATACGGAAGCGACATAGAAAAAGCCAAGAAAATCACGGTGGATGTGGCAAACAAAACAAAACTCGTACTCCCAGACCCTCCGCCGGAAGCGTTCTTCCTCGAATTCGGGGAAAGCAGCCTCAATTTCACACTCGTCATCTGGATCGAGGACTTGAGGAAAAAATGGACGGTAACCGACGCAATAAATACACAAGTCCGGAAACGCTTCCAAGATGAAGGGATAGAAGTGCCCTTCCCGGTGCGCACGGTAATCCTCTCAAAGGAAAAATAAATTCCTTCTCTTTAAATGAAAGACGGAAAGAAACTCTACCTCAAAGTCCTCAAGAAGGATGCGGAATCAACCAGGAAAAAGTTATACAAGAAAAAAATATTCGACGGAAAACGCAGGGTAATCCCTGAAAAAAACCATTTACTCCTGCCTATCACATCAAAGACGACACTGCCCGGCACTCAGATAGTCGAAAGAAAAGTACAGGAAATAAAAAAGAAGCCGCGCTCCCTCAAAGAAGCACTATCCGGGAGCTCTCCAACTCCATCATCCTTTGATGTTGTCGGGGATATCGCAATTCTCGAGTTCGACAAGGATTTCACGGGAGACAAAAAAGTCGTCGCACGGGCATTGCTCGACACGTTCCCAAGCATAAAGTCGGTTGCGGAAAAATCGGCGAAGGTTTCCGGGGAATACAGAGTCCGGGGAATCAGTGTTCTCGCTGGGGAATCCCGCACGGAGACCGTTCACAAGGAGCATGGCTGCCGCTACAAGCTGGATGTGGCGCAGGCATACTTTAGTCCGCGGCTTGGGTCGGAGCGCATGCGGGTCGCAGGCCAGGTGGAGGAGGGCGAGCGGGTGCTCGTTTTGTTCGCAGGAGTCGGCCCCTACGCCATCTTGATTGCGAAGAAGCGCAAGCCTTCCGAGATAGTGGCTGTAGAGCTTAACCCGAATGCGTGCGAGTACATGGAGGGAAACGTCGCCCGCAACAAAGTAAAGGTTAAAGTTGTGTGCGGGGACGCTAAGGAGGAGACTCCCAAACTAGGGGTATTCGATCGCATCGTCATGCCGCTTCCAATGCTTGCAGGAGACTTCCTGGACGTCGCCCTCCCGGCGCTTACTACGGGGGGAGTAATAAACTTTTACGCGTTCGCCCACGACCCAGGGGAAGCCGAAAAAACAGTTAAAGAAAAAGCAGCGCAACTAAAACACGAAGCAGAAGTATTGGATGTTGTCGAGTGCGGCTCCTATAGTCCGTGCCTTAGCAGATACTGCGTTGACTTCAAGTTAGGTGCAAAATCAACCTAACTCTTTCACATGAATCTTGCCGCGCAGGTCAAAGTAGGTTGCCTCTCTGACTTCGACGTTGACAAACCTTCCGAACACGTCTTTTCCGCTCTTTATTACGATTGGCTTGTAGTGGCTGTTTCGGCACGTGTATGTGCCGTCTGCGTTTTTCTCGGAGGCGAGGGCGGTGCCCCTCCAGCCGACCCATTTACTGTTTCTTTCAAAACCAACTTTCTCGAAGACTTCATTGAGGATTCTTGAGCGCCTCTTCGTCTCCCTGCCCGGCAGCTGCTTAAGCTTTGCGGCTTCGGTTCCGGGCCTTGCCCAGAAGCGGCTCACATTCAATACATCCGGTTCAACCTCTTTTATGAGGGAGATGGTTTCCTGGAAGGCTTCCTCGGTCTCCGTAGGGTAACCCGCGATTACGTCTGTTGAAATCGTCGCGTCGTATCTTTTCCTGAATGCGTCTACAATCGCCTTAAAGTCGTCTACAATGTATCTTCGCCCCATCTCTGATAACACCGTGTCGCTTCCGCTCTGCACCGGCACGTGCAGGAACCTGTAGATGCGCTCGTCCGTGAAGGCGTCAACCAGTTCATCCAGAAATCCTGCGACATGATTAGGATTCGCCATGCCCACGCGAACCATGAATTCGCCTTCGACTTCGGACACAGCCCGCAGAAGCTCGGGGAGAGTTGAATCCGCGTCTTTCCCGTATGCGCTGTTGTCCTGGCTAGTCAACCAGATTTCGCGAACACCCTCCGATACAGCCTCCCTGACTCTCCCCACTATGTCTGCCATGGGATAAGACTTAAGGGCGCCTCTGGCCTTCCTAACGATACAGTAACTGCACGAGCCAAGGCATCCTTCGAGAATCGGGACTATCTCGACGATGGGATTAGCCCTGACCTTCGGAATGCACATCTTATCGCCTGAGGAACCTATGTTCACGTATCTTCCCCCAGATGCCGTAGCCTCCACGGCCGCGACGACATCGGAAACATTAGTGCCTATGAAAGAAAACACGGGAAACTCCTCGACTATACTCTGGTCCGCCGCCGGAATACAGCCTGCGACAACAACAGACCTACCCTTAGCAGAAAGCTCCCTAAGCCTCTTCCTAATCTTCGACTCCGTCGGAGACTTAACCGTGCAAGTGTTGACGACCACTACTTCTCCGTTATCCCCGACATCAAACCCGTGCCCTAAAAGAAGCCCGACTATGCGCTCGC
>JBDRCA010000159.1:0-8538 GCA_043822165.1 Candidatus Altarchaeota archaeon | reverse complement strand
GTTGCTTAAGAATCCTTCTTCGGCGGGTGATGAGCGGCTGAGTCGTGAGTTGTCGTCTGTTTTGCGTCGTGACTTGGTTTATTCTCCTGCAGCGAACCGGGAGCAGGCTAGGCGTGGTCGTTTTGTGGAGGAGACAGTGGGTGAGTGGCTTTCTGGTTTGGGTCTTTCATACAAGACTGAGGCGGATTGTCGGCGGGAGGGGCGGGTTAAGACTCCCGACTTTCTTTTGGATTCGCCGTCTGTTGTTTGCGGGCGGAGGGTTAACTGGGTTGAGAGCAAGGCGTCGTTTGGGGATTACATTGAGGTTAAGAGTGATTCCCGAAAGCAGGTTCGTCATTACGTCGACTTGTTCGGTCCTGGCGCCGTGGTCTACTGGTATGGTTTTCTCGGGGAGTCTTTTCGCGGGGATGTCACGCTTTTATCGCACTCCGATATTAAGGGCAAAACTAAATAGTTACTATGGCGGATTTCGCTTTGTTCTGGGATATCGGTCTTATCATAGTTGTCGCGACTTTCCTGGCTTATGTTGCCCGCATATTCCGCCAGCCCCTCATCCTCGCCTACATGTTCACGGGCATACTACTTGGTCCCGTGGGCTTCGGGCTTATAACCGAAGAGGCGGACATAAAGATTCTATCGGAGCTTGGCATCGCGTTTCTGCTTTTCATAGTGGGGTTGGAGCTTGATCTTCGCAGGCTCAAGGATATCGGTTTGGCCGCTTCAGTGACGGCTATCGTTAAGAGCGTTTTTCTCTTCTTCATCGCCTTTAATGTGGCGGGTTTCCTCGGGTTCTCCATGGTTGACGCGATTTACCTGGGTCTTGTGCTCTCTTTTTCGTCCACCATGATCGTTATAAAGCTTTTGTCAGATAAGGGCGAGCTTGACACTTTGCACGGGCGGATGATTCTCGGCATTCTCTTGACAGAGGACGTGTTCGCGATACTTGTTTTGTCGGTCATCTCGACGCCGGGTTACGTGAACTTTAACATGGCCATGCTGTCTCTTATGAAGGGTGTCGGGTTTTTCTCGATTGCGATAATGCTTTCACGCTACATTCTGCCGACGCTCTTCAGGTTCGTCGCCAAATCACAGGAGCTTTTGTTTTTGACGGCTTTGTCGATTTGCTTTTTGTTCGCAAAGCTATCCGACGTCGCTGGATTCTCGGTGGCGATAGGAGCGTTTATAGCAGGCATTGCGGTCGCTACTTTCCCGTACAACCTTGAAATCATAAGCCGCGTCCATTCTCTGCGGGACTTTTTCGCAACACTTTTCTTCGTCTCCCTTGGAATGGAAATCTGGGTGGAAAACATAGGCTCCCTGATAATCCCGCTCATCGTGTTGACGTTCATAATCCTGGTGATAAAACCAGTCATCATGATTCTTTCCCTCTCTTTATTCGGATACAGCAGCAGATCGTCTTTTCTCACGTCCATCAGCCTCACGCAGATAAGCGAGTTCTCCCTCATAATCGCGTTGACCGGGATGAGGCTGGGCCACGTATCCGTTGACGTGTTCTCGTTGACCGCGCTGCTCGCCCTCGTGTCCATCACGTTAACTTCATACGCGATAAAATTCGACAGCAAAATGTACTCTATTCTGAATCCTTACCTCGTAGTATTCGACCGCGTCAGCAAAAACAAGGCAAGAAAGCTTGAGGAACTACCGAAGAAGGCCAGCGACCACATAATAGTCGTCGGGGCCCACAGGATGGGCTACAACATCATCAAGACCCTCAGGGATTTGAATGAGAAGTTTCTCGTCGTCGACTTCAACCCTGAAGTCATAACGTCCCTGATTGACGAGGGAGTTCACTGCACCTACGGAGATATCGGGGACATGGAGATATTAAAGCGGATTAATCTTTCCAGCGCCGAGATGGTCATATCCACAGTGCCGAACGAGGAGGACAGCCTGCTTCTGATAGAGGAGACCAAGAAACTGAGCCATAAGGCTCTGGTGTTTGTCACAGCCGACACCCTAGACCAGGCGCTCGAACTATACGACTTCGGAGCCGACTACGTGTTTATGCCAAGGATGCTTTCCGGGGAGAAGGCCAGCGAGCTTATCCGGGAGCACGCTCGTAAGCCAGAGAAGATCGGCGAATTAAAGCAGGGGCACATCCAGGTTTTGCAGTACATAAAAGAGGAGGAGCTTTTGGATAGATACGAGCCTAGTTTTTTGAAGTCGTTGGGGAGAAAGTTTAATGGACACCACAGAAAGAAGACTCCTTGAAGTCTACGATCTTCTTTATTCTGCTTACGGTCCTCAGCGGTGGTGGCCTGCGGACTCCGCCTTCGAGGTGTGCGTTGGCGCAATCCTTACGCAGTCGACGTCTTGGGCGAACGTGGAAAAAGCAATCGGAAACCTTAATCGGGAAAACATTCTCTCTCCCGAAGGCTTAAAGACGGTGAGAGCGGATAAACTCTCCCAGCTCATCCGCTCCTCACTCTACCACAACGTTAAGGCTAGAAAACTCAAGGAATTCATAAGATTTGTCGACGAAGAATTCGAAGGAAAACTTGAGCGCCTCCTTGCATTACCCTTGGATGAGCTTCGCACGCGTTTGCTTTCTGTTTGGGGTATCGGCCCCGAGACTGCGGACTCTATAATCCTTTACGCGGCGGAAAAACCTTCTTTTGTCGTCGACGCATACACTAAGAGAGTTTTCGGAAGGCTTGGTTTCCTCAAAGGCGGGGAATCCTACGGTGAAGTCAAAATATTCTTCGAGGCTAATCTCCCGAAAAAAACCGGTTTATTCAATGAATATCACGCCCTAATCGTCGAGCACGCTAAACAAAAATGCAAGACAAAACCAGATTGTCTGGGATGCGCTGTAAAATCACTGTGCAGCTACTGGAAATAAACAATCACTTATCATCTTCAGCAGAGGTTTCTTTCCTGAACCGCCACACCGAGTAATCCCCTCTTTTTTCCTCGGTTATGCAAATCTGCTGGGGCTCGATTATCTCCTGGATGGTGCTCGCGGTCCCGTAGACGGTATTCATGAACGTCTCATACATTTCCCCAATTCTTGTGCCGTCTCCGCTGTCGCGCACGATTTTAGCGTCCGTTAACTCCTCCGGCACGACGACATCGAATCCCTCCGCGGCAAGGAGTACGGCTGCTTGGGCCACACACGACTTAAACCATCCCCCCGACAATGTCACCTCACCCCCATCAACAACCCGCTTCTTGACTGCAGAAACGATTTTGTCATGGTCATCACCTATCCTAACGTAAACGTCGCTTGAAGAAGGGGCGACGGCAGGGTGAAAAACCTTCTTTGTTCCCCTCTCCAAGACATTTTTCGAATGAGTGTAAATCACAGGATCCCCTGAGACGTGATAACCCTCTCTTGCTTTACCGATTCTCACAGACATATCATCTATCTCAGCCCTCCTCCTCGAATAATCCACGCGGTCTTCGGCCGGCAAAACATCCAAGAGCTCATGCACAAGCTTTGCATTCATCTTGACCGGAGCACCTGATACGTCCTCGCCTCTCCCGACTGCAGTCGCGTAATCCCTGAAGCTCCTCCACTCCCCCGCGATTTCCGCGGCCTTCTCAGGGCGAGTCTTTGCAAGCCTTCGCAAATCCTCCCCCAACTCGGGAAGAAGTACCGAACCCGGGCCCGGAGACCTTTCGCTCATGTCAATGACGACGCAAGCTCTCTGCTTCTTAACTTTTACCATCAAGATAATACTTAGTAAAACAGGTTTTTATCCAAGCTTTTTAAAGGCGCCGACGTATAGGTTACCTGTGAACTCCAAGATGAATAAAAAAGTATTGATTGGACTGTTCATTTCAATGGTGTTTCTGCAGGCCATACTCATTTCTGCAAAACCCGTCTTCCAGGCGGCGAAAGTGACGAATCCAGTAACAGGCGAAGTTAAGAACATAGTGACACTGCCGGCAAAAGCGGTCGAGGCAGCCCCCAACATATACTACCTGGGGCAGGCTCAAGACAACGGCAGACCAGTGGAAGGATACGCAATAGTCCACTACAAAGACAAGCAAGCTAAACCAGCGACGACCTGCGGTAACGGAGTCTGCGAGCCAGGCGAAAACGCGAAAAAATGCCCGCAAGACTGCGGCGGCGCAGTCACAACCACGACTGTTGCGGCAACGACGACGATGCCTGCGGTAAGCTCCTGCTACGGCTTCTTGGCCAGGGGTACTAAGTGGAGGACTGCTGAACCCTACATAGTTGATGCCTCGAATACGAGGGGTCTTGACGAAGCATACGTTTCGGCAAACCTTGCATCAGACATCGGCAAGTGGGAGAGCGCGGCTTCCGCGGACATACTCGGCGGCGAAGTTGCTGGAGTGGTTGACGGCGCGGATACTTTGTCCACTGACGGCAAAAACGAGGTTTACTTCGCAGACGTAGCCGAACCCGGCGCCATAGCGATAACCATCGTCTGGGGAGTATTCCGTGGGCCTCCAAGCGCGAGGGAACTGGTGGAATGGGATCAAGTCTACGACCAAGTGGACTACGACTGGTCCGCCACCGGAGAAGCAGATAAAATGGATTTTGAGTCCATTGCAACCCACGAGCTAGGTCACAGCGTCGGATTGGATGACTTGTACACCGTTGAATGCGTTGAGCAGACCATGTACGGGTACGCTGATTTCGGGGAGACGAATAAGCGCTCTCTCGAGTCAGGCGACACAACAGGGGTTAAAGAGCTTTACAGATAAACACCCCTATCTTTTTTTTTAATCGAATTTGTTTATTACTAGTCCTGACAGGGGTTTCGGGTAAAAGTAGGTTGATTTCTGCGGCATACGTTCTCCTGCTTCGGCTGCGTCTTTTACTTCGTGCATGCTGGTGGGATTCAGAAAGAATGCGACTTCGAATTCTTTCTCGTCGACGCATGCCAGGGCTTTCTTGCGCTCTTTCTTGAATACGAGGTCTTCTTGTTCCGCGTATTCGCTGCTGTCTACGCCTAGAATCTTCGCCAGTATGAGTTTGTCGAGTATTATGACGTCCATCCTCTTCCACACCTCCGGGATGCCTTCGAGTTCGTCCATGACTGATGCGTCTTTGAGTTCCAGTAAATAGAGTTTCCCATTTCCGCAGTACATACCGAAGAAGTTTTCTTTTTTGCGGGATTCGAGTTCCGTGAAAAACGCGTCTTCATCTTCTTTCCCGTATTCTTTCACGTCGAAGCAATTGGACAGCTTCTTTTTCATGTCTTCGACGCTGAATCCCCTGATGTTTTTGAGGACCCTGTGGGCGGGAAGAATCGTTACGCCGTCTTCCTCCATGTTCAACGCGAACATCATCATGTATCTGCTCGCATCCGTTTTGTCGTGGTTTAAGTGGTACTCCAGTGCTGTCGTGTATCGGTGGTGTCCGTCTGCGATGTAGAGTTTCTTGTCCTTGAAAAAGGACGTGAATTCCTCGATGAATTCTTTGTCGTGTATGGGCCACACCCTGTGAGTGCACTCTTTCTTGCCGAAGGTCACCTCCATCGCGGGTGCATCTGCAGTCTTCTCCTTCAGCATCCTGTCTGTTGCAAGTTTTTTGTCCGAGTAGGCTGTGATGATGAGGCTCATGTTCGCCCGGCAGGCCTTCATAAGATTTAGCCGGTCCTCCTTCATCTTCGAAATGATTCTCTCGTGCGGGAGAATAACTCCTTTCTCAAATGGTTCAAGCTTTACGAGCGATATGAACCCGAGCTGTTTCTTCGTGGAGCCGTTTTCTAGTGCGAATTCCTGCTCGTAGGCGTATATGGCGGATTCAGGGTCCTTTTCGAGGATTCCGCTTGAAAGCCATTCCTCGAGAAGCTTCGCAGCCCTCGTGTACTGGTTCTCGTCTGCTGTGTCATCTTCCCGGGGTTTGCCGAGTATTAGGCGGACGATGTTGTATGGCGAGCTCTCATAGTATGTTTCCTGGTCTTCGGGGGAGATGACGTCGTGCGGCGGAGTTACTATGCTTCCTAAGTCTCCAACCTTTTTTTTGTTGTACGTTATCCCTTCAAAAGCCTTTATGTCAACCATCTTAAGCAGAAGAATAAGACTAAGATTTAGGAAAATAAAAATAAACTATCCTACCATGGCTCCCTTGTTTCTTGCTTTTGTGCATGATACTTGTGCTTTTATCTTTGCGTCCTTAAGAAAGCTTTTAACGTTTCTTGCAAGCCTCTCGCACTCGATTTTTTCGGAGACCGCGTATACTGTCGGGCCCCAGGAGCTTTGCCCGCAGCCTGCGGCGCCGTTTTCCATCATGTAGTCAACGACCGTCTTTATCGTCTTCTCCCGGTATATGCCATTTTGCACTTTCTTGAAGTAATTGCCTGTTATCTGGTCTATCTTATATACTGCGTCTCCGAAGGATGCTAGGTCTTCTTCGATGAGCGCCGGGAGCAGTTGCATGAGCGTTATCTGCGAGATTTTCTCCGTGTTCTCAGCTTCTCCCTTGGTTTGTCTCAGCGCGTTCTCCTCGACTGCTCCGGATAATCCCGCTTCTATCTGCGGGGTTACTACTGTGAACGCCCATTTTTCAGGGAAATCATATCTTGCAAGCAGCGGTGATATTCCGCCTGAACTCTTACGGCCTCCCTCGAGGATGAATCCTCCGTGCTTGAAAAGGTGAGTGCCGACCGCGGATATCTTGCCTCTCCCCAATACGGCGGCGTTTTCCTCGGCGCCGGAATCTAAATCGTATATCCTGCTTATTCCCCCTGCTACTGCGAGGGCGGTCTGGGTTCCGGAGCCAAGTCCCGTGTGCGGCGGAATCTCCTCCAAGACCTCTATTTCAACGCCCCCGCTTATCCCGTGGTGTTCTAGGACTTTCTTGGCGTATCCTTCGAATGCTTTCCTCGTTGTTCCACTCGTTTTTATCTCCGGCGACTTCCGCATCCTTACGCGGAGCCGAGGATGATTCACGTATACTCCGCATCCGCCGTATACTCTGCCCAGGCTTCCCTTAAAGTCGATTAATCCCAGGTGCATGCGGGAGCCTGTCTCGACGGTTATTTCATGGCCAGTGCCCAATTTTTCTCTAACTCCAATATTTATCTTCTATAAAAGAAAAGTGAGGCGTACCTATTTATAATTATTGGTGTAATACCTTCCTAGGATGAGAGACGGGTTTTTGCTGCTGGTAGCCTTTGCTGGTGGTGCGGTCATCATGGGACTGGAGTTTTCCGCTTCCCGCGTTCTAGCACCGTTTTTCGGCTACAGCATCTACGTCTGGGGCGCGCTCTTAGGCGTTATCATGGGCGCTCTCGCATTGGGCTACTTTCTGGGTGGATGGCTCATTGACCGCAGCCCTCGAGAAGACGTTCTCTTCAAGGTAATCCTTGCAGCATTCCTCCTTACCGTTGCAATCCCCGTCTACGACAAAAAACTAATCCTGCTCGTGGAAGATACGGGAACAGTCTACGGATCCATGCTTGCCACAACCATCCTGTTCAGCTTTCCCATGACGCTTCTTGCCATGATATCCCCGATGATAATAAGGCTTAAGACCAAGGCCGTCTCAGAGCTTGGCGTCAGCTCAGGGGTAATCTATGCGGTGTCAACGATTGGAAGCATCTTTGGCACATTCGCAACCGCGTTTTACTTAATCCCAACGTATGGGACGAAAACAACTATACTTATTGCTTCAACGGTGCTGCTCGCAGTCTCTCTTGCAGGATTGGCGAGAAGGAAGTACGTGCCGTTGGCTGCCTTCATTCTCGTTGTCTTGCTCATCCCTCAGCAGTCTTCGCCAAACGTAATCTATCAGACTGAGTCCGAGTACAGTCTTATCAAAGTCTTAGACGAAGGCGATGTCATGAGATTGGCTGTTAACCAGGACCGGTGGAGCCAGACAGTCGCAAAAAAAGACAGCATCCTCACAGGCGGTTACATTGATTACTTTAATCTCGGCCCTGTTCTGGCGGACGTGGGTGAGGTCTTGATTATCGGGGTAGCAGGCGGCGGCTCAGTAAGGCAGCTTAGGCACTTTTATCCCGGCGTTGCGATTGATGCCGTGGAGATTGACCCCACGATGATAGAGGTGGCGGAGGCCTACTTTAATCTGTCTATCGGCGAGGGCGTGCGCGTCATCGTCGAAGACGGCAGAACGTACCTTCGTAAAACAGAGCGTAAATACGATTTCATAGAGGTTGACGTATTCAGCGGGGGTCCCAACATACCCTACTACCTGGCAACCCGGGAATTCTTCGAGTCAGCGTACGGGCACATGACCGATGATGGAGTGCTTATGATGAATGTCCTCTCCATTGGAGCCTATCTTCAGCTTGCGGATGTGGTGTCCAAGACGGTGGCATCTGTTTTTCCCTCGGTGTATGTTGTTGACCGCGGCGTAAACCAGATTATCGTGGCATACAAGAAAAAGACTCCCGTCGAAGAATACTTGAGGCCGCTTCGTGGTGTTTCCGGGGAGCTGGCACCGGTTGCAAACCACACGCTTTATCATACCAGGCTTCCCAGGGGGCCGGATATGGTTCTCACGGATGATCATGCGCCGATTGAGGGCATGATACATGAGATGCTTGAGATTCCTTCCTGGGAGGAGGGTTT
>JBDRCA010000158.1:0-3995 GCA_043822165.1 Candidatus Altarchaeota archaeon | reverse complement strand
GGGTGTAAAAATAGCGTGCGCGCTAAAAAACAGAAGAGTCGAGAGGATATTCCTGGCAAACCGCAGGGTAGAGCGCGCAAGAGCTCTAGCTGAAAGAGTGGGCGCTAACTTGATTGATTACCGGAACCTAAAGGGATTTTTGAGCAATGCTTCAGTAGTCTTCACTGCGACGAGCGCTCCACACTCGATTATCAGGCCTGATGTGGTTCCTGAAGGCAAGAAACTGCTTTTCATCGACTTGGGGGTGCCGCCGGACGTTTCCCCGGAAGTGGACTTCATAGACGATGTGGAAGTCGTTCGCCTTGAGAGATTCAAGCATATTGCAGAAGAGAACAATATTGCAAAAAAACGGGAGGCGGTCAAGGTTGAATGCTATGTGTCAGCGGAAACACGTAGACTGGTAAACATTTCGGAAGGCTCTCATAGTAAATCAGCTCTTATAAATTTTACGGGTGTCTCAGATTGAGAATAGACGGAAAGTATTCGACGGTTGTTTCGGCTGTAATGATGTCTTTTTTAATGTCCACTACGATGTCTTTTGCCATCCTTTTCATAAACACGGGTTGGGACGCCGGATTCCCAGCTAGGTGGGTGCGCGGGGCGTCCATAGGTTTTGCAGTTGGTCTGCCAGCATCCCTCGTATTTTTCCCGTTGATAAGAATTATAGTCGGAAAAATCACCAAATGAAACACGAGAAATCCCGGCGTTTGGTAGGTAAGGCTATCGCAGTCATCCCTGGAGGCGTCAACAGCCCTGTAAGGGCGTGGCGGAGCGTAGGGGGAGGGCCATTGTATTTCAAGGAAGGCTCAGGTTCCGGCATCACCGATGTCGACGGCAACTATTATATCGACTACGTTATGGGCTATGGAAGCCTCATTTTAGGCCATGGAAGCCGTGATGTTTCTCAAGCTGTCCAGGAAACCCTTGATGCTGGAGTTGGCCCTGGCCTTTGCACAGAGCTGGAAGTTGAGATGGCTAATGCACTTGTTTCCGCCTTCAGGGGAATCGAGAAGGTTAGGATGGTGAACTCTGGGACAGAAGCAGTCATGAGCTCGATAAGGCTTGCTAGAGGATTCACTGGAAAATATAGGATTATCAAGTTCGACGGCTGCTACCACGGTCATTCTGACGATATGCTTGTTAAAGTAGGATCTGCATTGAGCGGCCAACCTGATTGCAAGGGTGTTGCAGGGGCGGTTGTTAGCGATACTCTAAGCCTGCCCTACAATGACCTTGAATCCGTTGAAAAGATCCTGAAAGAACATGATGACGTAGCCGCAGTTATCGTTGAACCCGTCGCGGGAAACATGGGAGTCATCCCGCCCGAAGACGGATTCCTCAAGGGTTTGAGGGAGGTGACGGAAGAAAACGAGGTCTTGCTCATCTTCGATGAAGTGATTACCGGTTTTCGCCTGTGCTATGGAGGCGCTCAGGATTACTTTGGCGTAGTACCTGATTTGACCTGCCTTGGGAAAATCATCGGTGGAGGTCTTCCTGTGGGGGCGTACGGTGGCAGAACAGACATCATGGACCTTGTTTCCCCTGAAGGCGGGATATTCCAGGCGGGTACGCTTTCAGGGAACCCGGTAACTCTAGCCGCGGGCCTTGCAGTCATTCGCGCATTGAAGGATGAGAAAATTTATGCCGGACTCCGAAAGAATTCAGATTACCTTCGAACTGGATTTGCAGAATGCTTCGAGTACGAAGGAGTTGATGCAAAGGTCAGTGGAGTCGAATCAATGAGCAGCGTTTTTTTCACGTCATTTCCCGTCAGGGATTATGCAGGGGCGTTGGATTCAGATCACGACAACTATTCAGAGTTTTTCAGGGCATTGCTCTCACAGGGTGTTCACATTCCTCCAAGCGGTTTCGAGTCCATGTTCCTGTCAGCCTCGCACTCGGAAAATGACTTGAATCAGACTTTAGATGCAGTCCGCTACGCCGTACGTCATCTTGTTGACTGAATCTTCCGGGTGAGAGGATTACCTGATGTTTCGTTTTATTAGTTCAACAGGGCTGTTTTTCAGAAGTCCCCTGTGAGATATGACCCGGATTTTTCGTATCTCTGCCATTCCGTGAATCTTGGCCTTATATGAGTCCAGCTCTTCGAGCGTGGGAAACCCCAGTATTAGGATGTGCGAGGTATCCGATTCGTTTATCTCGAATGCGCCGATAATGTTCGGGCTCTTCAAGGCGTCTTTCGAGAGAACCTTCATCTCGCAGATTGCGATCACGTTTACGCCCGCCTTCCCGTAGTCTAGTATCGTCCGGTACTCCTTGATGTAATCCTTTTCAAGTTTCTTCCTTATCTTACGGACTCCGGCCGGAGAAAGCCTAATCTGGTGCGCTATCTCCGAGTCGGTTATGCGCGCATTGTCGATGAGGCGGGCAAGCACCCTCTTTTCATTGAAAGTTAAGCCATCCATGGTACAATTATTGTACTATAATCAAAGTAAATGTTAAAATATTATACTAATCATTTTTTTAACCCAACAGATAGTTTAGCTTATGAACGAAACATCATGGATGAATGAAGACTACATCCATGAACTAGTATCCGCCGCAGAGAACCCCCAGGCCGAAAACGTCGACCGCATACTCTCAAAAGCCGCCGAAGGATCGGGGCTTGAGCCCTCAGAAGCCGCAGTGCTCGTAAACATCCGCGAGCGGGACCAGCTTGAACGCTTATACGATACCGCGAATAAGATAAAGGAGAGGATATACGGGAACAGGCTGGTACTGTTCGCACCCCTTTACGTCTCGAATCACTGCTCAAACAACTGTATGTACTGCGGGTTCAGGATAGATAACTCGGAGCTTATGCGGCAAACTCTCTCTCTTAAACAAGTCAGAGAAGAAGCACAGGCAATCCTAACCCAAGGCCACAAACGAATCCTCATGCTCATGGGGGAGGATGAGCGCTCCTGCAGCGTAGAATACTTCCTTGAGGCAATTGATGCAGCCTACCAAGCCAAAGACGGGAAGGGCAGCAGTCTTCGCAGGATAAACGTTGAGATAGCCCCCTTGACGGGTCCGCAATTCAGGCAACTGAGTGGAAAAAAGATTGGAACATACACTGTATTCCAGGAGACATACCACAAAAAAACGTATGAACTAATGCACCCTTCCGGAAGGAAAAACGATTATTTATGGCGGCTTGAAACAATGGACAGGGCCCTTGACAATGGACTCCACGACGTTGGGATAGGAGCCCTCTTCGGTCTCTACGACTACCGCTTCGAAGTGGTATCGCTTCTAATGCATGCAAGACACCTCGATGAGGCTCACGGAGTCGGCCCCCACACGATATCAGTGCCCCGTATCAAACCTGCGACAAATGCTCCTGCAAGCCAAGAAATCCCGAATCCCGTATCAGATGAAGACTTCAAGAAGATAATAGCAGTCCTGCGTTGCAGCGTCCCATACACGGGCATCATACTCTCAACAAGAGAGGCGCCTGAACTACGCGACCAACTCTTCTCGCTAGGAGTATCCCAGATAAGCGCAGGATCAAAGACCGCTCCAGGCGAATACTCTGACAGCAACAACTGCGAAGAGGGGAGTGGGCAGTTCAGCCTGAACGACACCAGAAGCACGGGAGAGGTCATAAGCTCCGTTATACAAAAGGGGTATATTCCCTCTTTTTGCACGGCCTGCTACCGGCGAGGCCGCGTGGGAGGCGACTTCATGGAGCTTGCTAAACCAGGCCTTATCAAACGCCACTGCCTCCCAAACGCCATCACAACGCTTGAGGAGTACCTTATCGACTACGCTGACGAGGACACACGTGTGAAAGGGGAAAAATTAATTAAGGATTCGCTTGCAGACATAGGAGATGAGAAGATAATCATCAAGACTGCAGAGTACCTAGAAAAGATAAAGAATGGACAAAGAGACTTGTACTTTTAGGTTGGATGATAGCGACCTTGAGTATATGCTTCGTGCACGGGGGAGTGCGCAGCAAAGGCTTTTTAAAAAGGCCTCGCAGGTTAGAA
>JBDRCA010000157.1:0-14858 GCA_043822165.1 Candidatus Altarchaeota archaeon | reverse complement strand
CGCGGGCTTAATCCCAAGGTAAGTCATATACATCAGCCTAGCCTCGTTTCTCTCAAACGTGTTTTCTGAAAGCAATGCATTCCTGGCAAGAGCCATCGCCTGAGGATCCTCCCGTATCGCCTGAACACGTTCCTTTAGCTTTTCAATGCTTTCATCCGACAATCCCGCGTCACGAAGCTGCTTGTCAGATGGTATGCTGGTACTGTACAATGGGGCTGCAACCAAGTCGTCAGCCAAGTCTGCCGCGCTAGTCTTTCCCGCTGCCGGAGCAGGGCCTCCTCCCTGCACGTTATCTCTTTTTCTTGTGAACTCGCCCCACACGTCTACTTCGCGCTTAAGCTCCGGGTAGGCGCCATCCTGCTCTCCGAAGTGTATGGCCGCTACCTCCGCTTCTGTTATCTGCCCGTCCATGTGGCCGACTCGGGGCTTGTTGGGGCTTCCGGCCGAGGACTCGTCGAAGGGGGAAACTCCTGGACCATCTGCTCCTCTGCCGAAGTGGAAGCGTCTGCCCTCGTATCTTGACAGGTCTACGATTTCTGATTCGCCTGTGTCCAGGTATACGACTGGGGTCTTCGGGTTGGTGGGGTCTACTTGCCCTGGAAACTGCACCCACCTGCTGTCGATGCGGGCGACATCCAAGGCGGCTGGAGCCTTCTCAGGGTTCAGGTGTGGTTGGGGGGTAGTGTCTGCGGACTGTTTCCCCGCGGCTTCTGTCTGGGTTGCGATGGGGGCAGGTCTCGCAGCAGAGCCTTCGTATTGCATTTCCTGCATGTTCACGTATACTTGGTCGAATATTTGTTCTGCGGCTTCTACTTCTCCGGTGCCGAGTTGTCCTTTCTGTCCCTGAAAGAATTTAGTCTTTGCTTTCGCAAGGTCTGGGGAATCCTGTATGCAGTCTACGGCGCTTTTCACGCAGTCGAATACTCGTTCCTTGCGGGCGTCGGCTTGGGTGAATTCCTCTCTTGCGGATTCGCCTTTTTGGAGTATCAGGTTTTGGGCGATTCCGATTTCGCCGGGCATGACTTTCAAGGCCTCCCGCTGGGCTTCGCGTCTCACCTGTTCCGGGGTGACCTGTTGCGCCACCTTGGGGGGCGCAGGCATCTCCATGGTCCTCGGCGGGACATACGGTTTCTTGTCCTTCATGCAGTAAAATTATTGGAGATACCTGGAAAAAAGAGTTATTAGTCTTCCTGGCAGAGGACTAGGAGCGTTTTGCAGGTTTTCTCGGGTAATGTTTCATCCCGTCTAGCGCCCCAGATGATGCCGACATCTTCCGGGAGACGCCTGCTAATCCTCTCCAGGGCGTCTTCGACTTTTTCGGCGTCTTCCTCTTCGGCGAAGGTGAAGTAGGCGAGCGCTCCGCAGCATGTGTTGGGGTCCGCGGCGATGATTCGGGAGGAGAGCGCCTCGTCTGCTGATTCCTCGAAGTCTTCTGACACTCCGACGCCCACGTAAGTAGTCCTGCCCTCAGAGAGGATGCTGCGAAGGTCGGCGAAGCTTAAGTCGTTCACGTCGCCGACGGCGGTCAAATGCGAGAGCTCTTTTATGATGTTGGCCACCGTTGAGTCCGCGAGCTTGAATGCTTCTGTTATGGGCAGTTCCTGGGCGTTTTCGAGGAGGTTTTCGTTTGGTATGACGATTACTGCGTCGGCGGTTCTCTTCAGTGTTTTCAGTCCAGTGTCAGCGTTTTTGAGCGCTTTCCTGCCTTCTGATTCGAAGGGCAGCGTTACGATGGCGACCGTCAGGGCCCCGATGGTTTTGGCGCGCTCCGCGATGACGGGGCTTGCGCCCGAGCCTGTTCCCCCGCCGAGGCCGCATGTTATGAAGACGATGTCTGCGTCGTCTGCTGCTTCCGCGATTTTCCCCATGTCGTAGCGCGCGCACCTGTCGCCCATGATGGAGTCAGAGCCCGTCGAGGTGCCGCCAGTCAACTCTTTACCTATCAGGATTTTCTTGTCGGTCTTAGTATCTAACAGTACTCGTGCGTCAGTGTTCACGGCGTAGACGTCAAGACCGTCCGCCCCGAGCCTTGAGAGCTCTTCTATGGTGTGGCCTCCTCCCCCGCCCACGCCGAAAACCTTGACTGTCAGAGGATTGCTCATTCTCCGGACAGTATCGCAGTGATTATTTGGCTGCCGTATTCCTCGACCGCCTTCCTGGTTTGTTCCTTCTCGTATCCTGCGAGAACCCACACTTTCTGGTCCAGCTTCCACACATCCTGGCTCAAGGCTTGGAGGTAGGCGTCCTGGCTTGCGAGAAGATTGTTTTTTTCTTCTGTCATCAATACAGTGTCCGTGATTTCCCCGACTCCTTCGCCGCTTCTGTGGCCTCCGAGTATTATGACGTATTGCGCGTACTTTAACGTGTTGAAGTTTTCAGCGTTCGCGTGAGATACGGACAATCCCTTCGACTGCAGTTGCACGTAGAACTCGTGGTTCGCGTCGAAGTCGGCAGTGTTGGCAAGGAAAACGACGTTGCCTGCCGCCTCCACTTCAGACGATGAAATGTTTTTCCCGATTTCAACGAGGTCTTCTATTATCCCGTTTATCCGTTTCTCGGTGACCAGCATGTCGTGCTCGTAGCTTGAGTCCTTGAACTCGCACCTGGTCCTTGCCCTGTACGTGTCCTTGCCGGCGGCAATCCCCTCCTCTATCCCGTTGACTATGGCGTTATAGCAGTCCTCTTCTTCGTTCATGACTTGGTTCACGGGATTCTCAGACTCCGCGTAATACGCGGAACCAATGCAAAACATGTAGACTTTCATGCAGGTCTCGGAGGCGCGTTTAGCCTCATCAAACCAGCGGTTGGCTTCCCTGGGCGCCGGCGCATCATCCTTTGAACCGCACAAAAGCTGTTTCGCAGGCCCCGGCCTTATAGGGCACTTGCTGTAGTCGTGGAAGTTTTCCGTGTCGTTGAAAAGCTCATCCGGCATGTTCGCGGGGTGGATGAACTCCCTCCTCTTGTAGGAGTCTCTGCATTCCCTGTATGTTTCCGCGTCAGTCATCTTGTAGGCTTGCGCGCAGAACTCGTCCATGAACGCCGAGCTTTTCCTGGGCAGGCATTTGCTGGCGACTCCGAGGCCGAATGCTTCTTTTACTGCTTCGTCGCAGATGTGGCGGTGGGTTGCAGGCCCCCAAGCCTGGACGGAAAGCGAGAGAATCATAAGTGCTGTGATGACTGGGATTATCTTCATAGTATTCTACTCCTCCATTATCGTGAACTGGGCGTGTTTGATGCCGTCTATCGTGAGCGTGTTTTCAGGGTTTACGTGCCCAAGGTTTATGGCGGCTGCGACAGCCCTGTTTCCCACAAGGTTTGCGATGCTTGCGGTAGACAGTATCTCAGCAAGCTCGTCGTCGTCTTTTACTTCGCCGCCGTAGAATCTCTCCTTGACGTGCAGTTCAAGCTCGCCTTCGCTTATTATGTCTCCCAGAATCTCCTTGTCGCATGCGGCAACCAAAACTTCCCCCTCATGAGCGTGGACTTTAACGTAAAACATAGGCTCTGGTATAATATGTGCTCAGTATTTAAAATGTTTTGTAGCTGATTATTTAGCCTTTGAAGCCCCAAAAATAATTCTTATGAAAGTAAGGGAGCAGAAGGCTGGTGAGCGCGCAGGCCTTGATGTGCCAGATCCTGTTTTCCGGGGTAGGAGCGTGCGCGAACGCCTGGATGCTTCTGCTGAGATGGCATCGCTGTTCGAGTCAGAGCCAGATGCGCTCTCCTCTAGAAAGGCAGTGAACGGCTTCCACTTATCCGCTCCTGACAGAACTACTGCAACTTCCTTTGGCCCGAATCCGATGGAGCTGCGCGAAGTCCGCTTCATGGAGACGAGCAATGCTTGCTGGAATTCGTTGCTTGCAGATACCGTGGGGTTCCCGCTTCGCACTGACGGGGCCGCCTTGATACCCGTCTACGGCGACGTGTATGTTGACGGCAAGCCTTTGGACGAGGATGCTCTATCTCGCTTAGGTTCGCGTTTCGTGAGGGATTCATCAGGCGAGGTCGCGTCCATGTGTCTTCCGTCTTACTGGCACAAGCGCAAAGTCTACGTTCCAGGAGAGTTCCCTATTGTTGTTGCGCGAGGACACGAAGTAAGGAAAGGTAATCCTCCAAGCACTGTTCTCCACAACGCCTACAGGATGGTATCTGATCCAAAGGTTTTGGAGTCGCATGTGCAACACTTTGATGGCCGTAAAGCAGAGGAAACATTGACTAACCTGCAGGAGCGGGCTCGCAAGCATTTGATGGGCGAGCATGGCGATCGCGGTATTTCACAGGCTCTGGAGGAGTATGTGGCGGAAAATTTCACGCGCCGTTATCTATTGGAGTTGGGCCGCCATCTTCAGTCTCGGACCGGCACCGCCCAGGTGTGGGATGGTTGCGCGCTTACCATTGGTGGTGTTGGCGCAAATTATTACGGGCACTTGCAGATGATAGAGCCTGGAGCCGAGCCCGTCGTGGGCCCGGGGGAGGTCGTGACGAAGACCGGCAAGGATTACCGGGTCTTGGGCGAGCGCGGCGTCTTCGTCGGGAAAAAAGCGCTTGTCGACACCGAAGCCAGGGGCGTGTTCTTGGAAGAATCGCATCAGCCTGTAACCGACGACATACCCATCGGCGCCTGCGGAGTGGAGCAGATTCGGCGGGTCGAGCGGGATAGGAGGCTTCTGGAGCGCGGCGCCGTTTTCTCGGAGATGGGTCTTGACGTTATCCCGTGGATTATGAAGGCGGATGTCGACCGCGAACTGGGCGCAGAAGCGATGGTGACTCAGACGCAGCCAGTAGCCCAACAGGAGCGGGACAAGGAGGGAATCTATGTCTTGCTCACAGTTTGTCTTGATGATACCAGAAGGCTATACGAGCTGATTCAGAGCCCTCTCGACTACATAGAGTTTGTGACCAGTGAATACTTGGACGGGGAGGAGCGCAGGAAAGCAGGCGAGCTTATTGGTAAGCTGAGGGCTGGGCGGGAGTCTGCGGATTCTCCTGTCCCTGATGATGCTAAGACGGTTGCCGTGAACGAGGCGGTGACTGCGCTCGCTAGAACGGGGCGTGTCGAGGACTCCCAGCTTGAGGGAGTGGTTCCCGGGCTTTCCGGCAAGGAGGCTTTACTGCTTGCTGTCTTGCATCATACTGCTGCTGTCGCCCACGTCGACGAAGTGTCCCGGAATATGGGCCGCAATCTTCGGGCTCTCATGCAGGAGGATTTGAATATAATGGAGATGCGCATGTTCCTGCAAAACATTGGCGTTAAAGGCGGTTTGTGCGATACCGGCGACTTAAAGGAGGTGGTCTCCCCTGGCAGGGTGTTGGAGGCTATTGCGGCTTCGGTTGAGACTCCCGACCAATACGTTGCCGCGAACTTTCTCATGGATTCAATCGGCGGCATCAATCCCGAGCAAGAAGACATTTACCGTCTTTGGGTGACTGACTTGTTCAAGGTCGTCGAGGCGGCTGGAATGGACCCGCTAAGGTACATGAGCAGCAGGCACTTTGACGCTTTCATGGTGAATTTCTTGGGAGGCGACAAGGCCGGCCATTATTATGCTAGCGTTGCAGGGGATGTTCGCAGGGATTTCACTCGCAGGCCTCCGGCTGATATGGGTGAAGCGGTAGACCGTTTTTCAGGCACTATTACGCAGCTTTTAGACGAGTATAGTCACCAGCAGTCGGGAGCCCGTTTTTTAAAGGTCTATGATCTCTTGCAGGAGAGTCCTCACGCCAAGCGCGCGATTTCAGTCAACAGCGCGAAGGGAAAGACTCCCGCAGGCACGGAGTGTTTTGTTGCTTCGGACTCAAGATTCATGGTGACTCCCTCCCAGTTCGTGGGCGCCCTGAACTACAGGCTAACAGAGCTCGGTTATCTTCCCGGAACCATGCACCACTACGACTCCGCCCCGGAATACCAGGAGTCTATGAGGAATAGACAGACGGCGACCGCCGCACTCTTGGACGAGATGGTTGAGGGCTTATCTGATCCGAGCGCGCCTGTGGAGCCTGTCGGCTGGACGGAGGGCCACGTCATCGCGGCAGTGGGGAGTGCGGCGTACGGTAATATTAACTGGGAGCGACAGAAGGATGCGAAGCTTCCTGAAGGCGAGCACATACATTTGCTTGCGGATCCTGGCCCCGAGAATCGTTCCTTTGTTTTTTCGGATTGGATGTTTCAAGTCATGTACCAGGAAGATGCGGGAGCCAAGGGTTTGTCGCACCAGCAGGCTGAGCGGCGTTTTGTCGCCGAGATTTTGAGGGACTTGAGGAATACTGTCGTCCGCGGGGACTGGGGCGGCGTCGACGAGGATCACGGAGTCGTGTTCGAGTCTGATGAAGCCATGGAGGCTGTGTCTTATTCGACCGGGAAGATCAGGGCTGTCTTGGATTTGTTCGAGCGCGCTGACACGCACGACTACCACGGCGGCATGACAGAGTACATGTCAACGCGCATAACGCCGAGGGAGCGGGAGCCTGCCTCAATAAAATACGCGGATCTCGGCAGTATAAGATTCGACTGGCTCGACAAGTCTACTTGAGTCGGAGTTTTCCAACGAGAAAGAGGCTGTCTTCGCTCGCTGTTTGCTCGCTCGACAACCTAGAATTATTTTATCCTGCGCAGCGGCCACCAGCCTCCGCAGGCGGTGCATTTGACTATTTTCTGGTCTTCGAGGCTTGTGATTTGGGTGTCTGGTCTGCCGCATTGGTGGCAGATTACGTATTCTTTGGCGTAGGCATGTATTTTTTCGTCGATTGCTGTTTTCCTGAGTTTTCTCTGGATTATGGCTCTGTTTGTTTCTAGTGTGGTGGGTGCTGCGAGTTCCTTGGAGAGGTACTGGAGTATGTATTTTGGTTTACGGTCTAGCGTGGTTGCGATTTCGTTGAAGTTTCTGATGATTGTGGTGTTTCCTTCGACCCATACGTCTGCCTTGGGCATTTCGAATCTCTCGGAGGTTTTCAGTTTCTCTGGGAGGTTCTCCCAAAGCCTGTCCAACAGTTTCTTGTGGTCGTATTCCATCGCGTCTAATCTCTTACGTTGTTTGTTTATATATATCGCCCAAAAACAGTCTTGAACAATGTTTAATATTTTTTAATTCATTTAACGCATAATATAAATACACTACAGCCGCCAACAATGAACCCTAAAAAAACCCCGACACTATCCGACATACAAGTGATTCTCCACCACAAAGACGACTCCGGAAAAACCCAGAAACAACTACTCACCCGCGACGAAATCATGTCGCTTAACCCCAACAAACCGAAAACAGAAATCCTCTCCGAATTAAAAAAAAAATCAAAAAAACTCGAAGAACAACTAAGAAAACCCGGAAATGGCGCTGAAAGATAGAGTCCAAGTCAAGACCCCAGACGCAACCCTCAGACCCCCAGAAGTCATGGGCAAACCCATATACACGCAACGCGAATTCCGCGACCAAATGTGGACGCTCGCAGACAAACATGCGGAATACGGCGTAACCTTCGCAGACGAAACTACAGAGCTCTCCCCTCTGGACGTTAAACGCGCGGTAATCCAGGACGCGAGAGACGCAGGAAAACAGGAGGAAGTATGCAATAGACTATACGCGCTCCACCAGGATGCCTCCCTCCCAGAGCCTACATGTCACGCAGTAAGGGCTGAACTATCGCGTGAACTCCACACATGGGGTCGTCAACTACACTGCCAATCCGCGGGAGAAGAAGCAGAAACTGCACAGAAAACACTCGAAAACGCAGTGGAAGTCTTCATGGTCTCAGCACAAGAAGCGCGCGGGCTCCCGGAAGACTACGCGGGACGAGCGAACATGATGGCTTGCTCACTAAACGAGACGGCCATAATACAAGCCATGACCGGTAACGTATCCGGAGCAGTCCAAACGTTCGAAGGTGCAAGACGAGCAGATCCAACTCTCACAGGCCCACTCAACAACTGCGGATGCATACACTACGGCAGTGGCAACCTTGATGATGCACTAACCTTCATGGACGAGGAATTAACCGGCAGACGACACGCTGGCAGGCTAACGCTCGCCGAAGGAGGGGAATCAGCCGGCATGTTAATCCACAGTTTCAGGAACGTTGGCGGCGAACTAGACGGGGTTGCAGACGCATTAAGCGGGAACGACAACATCCGGCGCGACGAGGCTGGGTGGAGCATAGTGCGGGGTGTTGGAGATGCCGCAAGACAGATTGGTTCTGTAACGTTCAACGAGGCGGAAGGAAGGGTCGAGTTACAGTTGACTCCCGGTGAAGGAGGAGCCGAGCCTTTAACTGTTCAATTAAACGCGCGGAGAGTCGGAGGTCATCTTGAATTATACCACGGCGAAGAAGATGCAACCCGCGACAACCCGCTGGCTAGAAACAACAGGGGCGTAATACACTCCCGCAGGATAGACCGGGCTATACGGTCTGGTGCAAGCGACGAAGCCGTCGCGGCAATACTGACAGAAGCAAGGGCAGACTTCAACCGTGCCGATGAACTATTGGCCGGCGGAGCCATGGCTGACGAAGGCGGGGCGGCACTACAGCAGATTGTAGCGAGAAACCGGGCCATAGTCGAAGCTAAGGCATCCGGCGCGGAAGCGGAGATTCCGCCTCCAATAAGGGACGACTTGTTCGACACGGGCGGCGTCCACGTATTCGCACTCCAAGAAGAGGAAGGCAGCATCTACGAAAGAGAGCAGAGCGTCTTGGATGCAGTCCGCGGGCTTCGAGGCAATGAATTGTTCAGCCTGTCCTGCGCGGAAGGAGCCACTACTTCCTCCAGCGAATTGTCGGCGTCTCTTCAAGGAATGGGCGAGCCGATGCGCACTCTCGGCTTGAAGATTGGCTCGCGTTGCACGATACAGGCTGGCGCGGACGGAAACTTTAAGTTACTGAAAGCTTCCGGCGAAGAAGTCGGGACCATAACCTACAGCGAAGAAGACAGTGAAATAGAAATCAAAAAAGGCATGCGCAAACGCAAGCTCTCCGTCGTAAAAGAAGGAGACACCCTAAGAGTCTTCAGCGGGAACCCGAAGCACGCGCGCGGCCTCGAAGCGCTCATCGGGTGTGAAGGAGGCGCTGCAAGAGTCGCAGAACTAGTCGATGCCGCCAACAGCGCGCTTGGCGGAAACCCGCTTAACCCCCGCGCAGGCGGATACATCCTCGGCCAACACATGTACCAGAATCTTACTACGCAGGAAAAAACTGCATTGGAAGATGCTGGCTTCCTGGAAAAACCCACGACTCCCAAGTTCATGCAAAAACTCACGGGACCGCCCCCTAAGACCCCCGACTTCCAGGAAATCGGAGACATGTTCCAGGAGGCGGCAGTCATCCTCCACACAGACCCGCAAGCCCGCGCACGACTTGACGCGGGAAGGTCACGGTCAATGCTCCTCCAAAACGTCGTCGAACAAACGAGAACCCAAAGTCCGTTCTACAAGACGATGAACATACAGGGTGCACAGACCCTGGGGAACCTGTTTCTCGCATCAGGAGTAATAGACGACGACGAACTGACCGGCCACGCGCAGGCCGCAGTCGGGGGTGAGAGAGTAAACCCAGACGAACTAAATGCATTCAAGGCGATGCTAAACCAGCAGATGGGGGCGCAGGGCTTGAGGATCGAGGCTATGCGGTCTTTCGTCAAAGGATTCGACACAGACGGCTTCTGGGCAGGCGTCGCCCGAGACTTCGTAAACATCAGAAACAATGAAGGCTTCGTGACGCGCGATCAACAGGGGGCTGCATTGAGCAGGCGATGCGGAGACCTGGCGGAAGGCGACACCGTGGACATGACGGTAAAGGGGCGCAGGCAAAACATTAGGGTAACCCGGGTGGATGATGCCGCCGAAGAAGCAGGGGAAGGGGCAGCAGAAGCCGCGCCGGGGCGAAGACTCATAACCTTCAACAACGGCACACGCTGGAACGTGGCATCAGACCAGAATCTGGCTGAATACCAGTCATACGCCCGGCAAACCGACTCAACTTTTGCGATATTCAATTCAACAAGCAGCGCCGAGGAAGCACGGGAATCTGCATTGAACATTCCAGCTTCAGAGCTTAATCCAGGCGACCAACTAGAGTTCACGTGCACTGAACGAGGCAGGAGAACGCTTGCCATCGAATCCGTTGAAACAGTTGCCGCAGACGCCGATAACCCTGAGCGAAGGAGAATACTCTTCCAGCGCGACCCCGCTCTTGCCGCCGACGCAGCAACCGACGAATGGATACTAACACCTCCAACCATGCCTCTGCGCGACTTCGAGGAAGGAATAGAAGGATTCACAATACACCGGATAACCGGCGCTGAGGAAGCCGTAGCCGAAGCCGCACCCGCCGCAACCACGCCGAGGCCGGAGGAATCCCACGAACTAGACGAAGACACCCGGGCACGCGTGGAACAGGCGCTGGCTGTCGGAGGATTCGCGGCAAGCCTTAATTTTTCGGAAACCGAATGGGAGACGCTTGAGCGCTCAGGCATTCCCCCGAGGACTGCGCGCCGAGTCGGCAGAGCCCACGTAACGCTTCGAGGATGCTCTGAAACAAGTATGGCTGAGATGGGTGCGCCCGCAGGCATGGACCTTGTTTATCCGGAGCCGACGCTTGTGCCATTTGATAGGAGAGCGTCCGAGGTTCTGTCCGGCTCTGACTCCGACGAAACGCTTTGCGCTATCGCTTACTCCCAGGAAGTTTTGACGAGGGCCAGGACCTCTACTTCGCACACCTACTATATTCTCTTGCCTGAGAATCAGGCGCGGGAGCTTCATGAGCGGATGCTGGATGGTAGAGTGGGTTTCACCCAGGTTTTCGACGAGGCTCTTCCCGAGGCGGCAAGGGGCGTGTTCGCGGCTAAGCGGCTTGCAGCTGCTGAACGGGAGACTCATGCGACTCCTGAGCGGCTTGCTGCTGTGGCGCGGGTCGAGGAGGAGCGTTTGGAGTCTGAGGAGGAGCGGTTGCGCGAGGTAAGTGAGGGGCGAGGCGGTGGTGCGCCCTCAGGTGTTGCGGGAGCCGGGGCGAGGATTTTGGGTGGCCTGCGAGACAGGCTTTTCGGTAGGCGTGGTGCGCCGCCTCCCGGCGGCGGAGACGAGGCTGACGCTGAGTAAGCGGTGCTCTAGAAAAATAAATAAAAGAGGGGGGTTTTTATCCCTCTTCGGTTTGTTCAGGCTCCTGTGAGACTTCCTCTATTCTCTGGTCTCCGAACAGGGTCGTGCCTTCTGAAATGAACTTCCTGTTCACGTCGCGTATGAGGGAGTCACAGTCCATCTTGATTTTCTCGAGTGTTGCGACTATCCTCTTTCTTTCTTCTTCGACTTCCTCAACTAGCTCGTAGGGTTCGATGGCGGTCTTGAAGTCGTCGATTTCAAGGACGGTGTATTCGCTTTGGTTCATTTTCCGCGATACTTTGCGGCATAGTTTTTCGAGCCAAAGATTCATTGATTCCTTGACTTTTCGGCGGATCATCTTGTCTCTGTCAATCTCGGACCTAATGATTCGTACTACGCCAGCATTCGGGAACGCGAACTTGCTGCCCTCCTCTGTTTCATCCAGTTCTTCGTCTCCGGTTTCAGCGGGCCCGTCGACTTCCTCTATGTTCTCCTCCTCAGGAGCTTCCTCTTCGATTTTTTCTTCTTCTTTCTTCTTTCTTGCCATGATTAATCCACCAGCAATCTAATACGATTCTAGCTTAAAAAAGGTTTAAGTTAAATAGCTACATTGAGGATGATTCGGTGTTCGAGATGCGATTCCCGGCGGATTAAGAGCATATTGGACGGGCCTGCAGTGCACGTTATCTGCGAGCACTGCGGTTTCCTGGATGAGAACCACCATATAACTCCCGGGGTGGGCGGATTTGCGGTTACTCTGCGCCTTCTAGTGAAAGCCGTTGAACGAGGCCACGCTGAAGACCTGCCGGAGATAGGACAGCTCGTGATAGTGGAGGCGGCTTACATACTCCACACGTTTTTCACCGGGTTTTTCAGGGTGCTGGGTTTCAAGGACTATGATACAATAGCGTACACGCCCGCGATAATGATTCTGGTTCTACTGTGGACGGTGCCTGGTCTTCTTGCATGGCAGCTGGGTCACGGGTTGACCGGGGTGGCACTTGGAATGATTGGCTTGTTCGTAGGAGTAAGCGTTACTCTGAGGGCTGTTGGAACCCACCTTTAACGCCTTTTTTTTCACGTACACCCTAAAGTATTCCATGGTTAAAGAGTATCGTCGCATAGTCACAGCGTCAAAGCATGCGCGCATCGACCGTGAAAAACTCGAAGTAGAGGGCAGGCGCGAGCGTGAGGCGCGGGAGAGTCTGGTCGCATCCGTGGTTCAACCCAACCAGGTTTACGTGCCGGTTTTGGGCCCGGACGGCAAGCCTATTGCGAATCCGCGCATCACGGGCTGGATTCAAAGCGAAAGTGAGCGCGGCTGGAGCATGACTGATGTCGGCGAGGCCTGGCACGGCCGCTACGCAGTGGCGCGGGGAGAGGTTTTGGACGAGGTCTTAAAGGACGCTGAAGCAGGCGGCCTCGTGCTTTCGTCGACGCAGAAAGAGAGGATGCACGCGTTGTGCGGCAAGATATATGAGGCTTCCCTGGAAGAAGCAGTCATTGAATCCTTCACTAATCTTGACGAGGCTTCTGAATCCTTTGGGAAGCTCAAGCCAATTGCTGTTGGAGTCCACGAGGAAACCCAGACCAAATACGGCGGCGCATCATTCAAGACTGACGCGTACCAGCACGGCTCCCTTGATGTCGCACGAATGTTCGACCACCTGTTGCACACTCTGAAAAAGAAAAATCAGGGGGAATAAACCCTAGCTTCAGCCGTAGATGCTTGCGCATTCCCCGTCCGGCTGCGAGGCAGTTGACTTGCACATCAAATCAGGCCCGTACGGATAGCATAGGTCAACGCATTTCCAGCAGCAACCATTGTACGGGTCAAACGGGCTTTCATCGGCGCATGGGCCGGTATTATCGCAGTACTCGCAGTTAGGCAGGCAATCCTCCTCTGAAAGACAATAACACGGGCACCCCGACGGCCCATCACAAGGATATGGATGAGTAAAGCCTCCTCCTCCATAGGCTCCGCCGGAAAACGGGTCGCTGACGTACGGTATCCTCCAAGCCTTGCCGCAGACAACGCGGCTAGTTGACTTGCCGCCGACGATGTATGATTCGTTCCAGCAGATGAAGAAATCCACGAACTGGGATGAAGCACCCGCGCCGGGAAAGAAAAACACGCTCGCACCCACAGAAACCAAAAGATTACTGGCATTCACGTCGAAGACGCCTATGTCGCCGCTTGAGATAAGCTCTCCAATGTCAGTGCGCAAAACATCCTCTCTGTCCGCGATAGGCGCCACCTCAACCCACTCCAAACGAATAGGATACGGACGAGTATTCAAGACAGTCAAAACCAAGACACCGTCACTGTAAAGATGAACCTGCTCGGACACAGGCTGCACACCAGAAGACGCCAAACCCTCAAACCTGGGACGCGCAGTAGCCTCGAACACGCCAGCGTAAAACAAAACCGCGGACACACACAAAACAAGCAGAATAGACCAGGAATGCGTAATCAACCACTCAATCGCCGACTGACCCTTGGAGAACATGTTTACTAGATATGTTTATCCGTTAAAACAATCCCTGTTTCAAAATATTCTACTTTCACCACGATAAAAAAAAATCAGGGCATAATCGGTATCCAGCACCTCCCCTCAGGATAATCTTCAGCTTCCTCAGGATCGAATGCGCAATACTGGTAGTCACCCATACCAAAGCACTCAAATTCTATTGTGCATCTATCATAGCATGTCTTGTAACAGGGATGCCAACTACAAGAATCCGGCATGCAAACCTGGCAAGGATCTGGGCAATCAACATCAGACGTGCAAGGGCAGTTACAGATTCCAGTGCAAGCCTCCGGTTCACTGTGATAAGGTTCGCTGACATGTGTTATCCTAAACGCTTTCCCGCACACGACTCTACTTGAACTCTTGCCGCCCGCAATATAAGACTCGTTCCAGCAGATAATGAAGTCGACGAACTGGCCGGCGGCAGACACTATCGGCATGAAAAACACGGATGCGCCCACAACTGAAACAAGATTGCTCGCATTCACGTTGAAGACGCCGACGTCGCCGCTGGCAATCAACTCGCCGATGTCGGTGCGCACAACATCATCCCTGTCCGCGATGGGCGCAACCTCCACCCACTCCAAACGAATAGGATACGGACGCGTATTCAAAACCGTAAACACTAAGACACCGTCACTATACAACTGCACCTGCTCGGATACAGGCTGCACGCCGGAAGACGCCAGTCCCTCAAACCTGGGGCGCGCAGTCGCCTCGAAAACACCAGCGTAAAACAAAACCGCGGACACACACAAAACAAGCAGAATAGACCAGGAATGCGTAATCAACCACTCAATCGCCGACTGACCGCGGGAACCCAGCCTCATGTTAGATAAATCACGTGACGCGAATAAAAAACGGTTTTAAGGTGCGCATAAGTCGCAGACAATACATTCACCCGTAGGGTTTTCAATAGTTGCCGTACAACCACAGCCCTCACACGGACCCTCTGGTCCGGGGATGCAATTTATTGGCTCAGGATGGTTACTGCACCCATCATGACAATGGCCTCCTGGCCCCTCACAATACATACAAGTTAACCCGCCGCAATCCTCGTCTGACTCACAAGCCAACGCTCCAGGATTCAGAGAATAACACGGAAGCAGGACACCGCCATCACTAGGATACGGTTCGCTGACATAGGTTATCCTCCAAGCATTGCCGCACACGACGCGGCTCGAACTCCTACCGCCAGCGATGTATGATTCGTTCCAGCATATGAAGAAATCTACGAATTGGCCGG
>JBDRCA010000156.1:0-5090 GCA_043822165.1 Candidatus Altarchaeota archaeon | reverse complement strand
AGACGGCATATGTTATAATTATGTGGCTAAGGAGTATATAAACGTTATTTACGCAGATTATTTTTTAGTGTGAAACACATTAGATTAAAAAAAATGATTTCAATCTCGGAGATTCTGGGAAAATACGACAAGAAACAAGTGAAACTCGGGGTTCTCGCATCCCACAGCGCCTTGGACGCCGCAGACGGCGCTGTCGAAGAAGGATTCAAGACCATCCTATACTGCCAGAAAGGCAGGGAAAAAACCTACGTAAACTACTTCAGGGGCAGGCGGGTTAGGGGGAAAATCGTGCGCGGCTGCGTAGACGAATACAAAGTCTACGACAGATTCACAGATCTTATGACCCCCGTCGAACAGGAGGAGATGAGGAATAAAAACGTTCTTTTCATACCCAACCGCTCTTTTACGTCATATATCCCGGTAAAAGAAATCGAAGACGACTTTAACGTGCCGCTCATAGGCTCCAGAAACATGCTGAGAACAGAGGAGAGAGGCGAGAAAAAAAGCTACTACTGGCTGCTCGAGAAAGCGGGGCTCCCGTATCCAGAAAAAATCAGCAAGCCAGAAGATATCGACGAATTGTGTGTTGTAAAGCTTCATCACGCGGAAAAAAAGCTTGAGAGAGGATTCTTCACTGCGGCAAGCTTTGACGAATACCGGGAGAAAAGCAATGAATTACTAGCTCAGGGCGTCATCGACAGGGAAAGTCTTGCTGGCGCGCGGATTGAACGCTACATCATAGGGCCTGTATTCAACCTTGACTTCTTTTATAATCCGCTCGAAGATGAATTGTCGAAAATCGAGTTGATTGGTGTTGACTGGAGGTTTGAGTCAAGCCTTGACGGGCACGTGCGTTTGCCCGCGCCCCAGCAAATGAGTCTTGTGGGCACCGCCCAGGAGCTTCCGGAGTACACGGTTTGCGGCCACAACAGTGCGACGATTAGGGAGAGTCTTTTGGAGAAGGCTTTTGGGTTAGCTGAGAAGTGGGTTGATGCAGCCAGGAAGCATTATAAGCCGGGGATTATAGGCGCCTTCTGCCTGCAAACGTGCATCGACAAGGACATGAATTATTACATCTACGATGTCGCCCCCCGAATCGGCGGGGGCACGAACGTTCACATGAACGTGGGCCACGCCTACGGCAACAGTTTATGGCACACCAATATGTCGACAGGCAGACGGACGGCACGACTCGTAAGAGACGCAGTAAAACAAGACAGACTGGATGAAATCGTGACGTAGATTTGTTGCAGGCCATCGAGCAGAAGGCGAAGATGGCCTCTTTGATGAACCTTTGATTCAAAGGTTCTGGCACACGAACATGAGCACTGGCAGAAGAACCGCAAGACTCGTAAGAGACGCCGTCGAACAAGAAAGACTGGATGAAATCGTCACTTAACTTTTTTGGTTTGCCTCGATTTCCACGGCCCGCAGGATTATCATCGTCTTTCGCATGTTCCTGCGGAAAATATCCTGCATCACCTCGTTGTCGGGTTTTTTTGCAAGAGATAAGCTGGAAGTCAATGCAACACCCACTGTTTTCGACATTAAATCCGGGAAATCATATTTTCCGGCTGTGAGTATTACCGCAAGCTCGGCGAACGAAGCCGCCTCAGGATACTCTTCAACACCCTAGGCAAGCTCTTTAACCGGTTTAAAATCATCTTTCTTGCTTTCAACGGTAGCGTGCAGCACACGTATAGTCTTCATTTGAAGAGCAGAGTATTCACTCAACAAAGCCTTGCCTTCAGCTGCAACGTCCGCCGCAGGCATGGACCGGACTTCCGAGATAGCCTCGTCGATTATGTCGTCCACGACAGGCATCCGAGCCGGCTCACCACCCTTAACTGGACAGTGGAATGAAAAAAGATTCGCCAAAACATCACCGTAAAAAGTCTTGCCCCCGTGCCTGCCCTCCGCCGGAAGCTTATCTTGCCTGTCACGCTCAAGAAAACCGGACATCACAGGATTCCCGACAAGCTCGGTGAATATATCCCACCTCTCGGAAAGCGAATACTTGCCGCCTGAATGGGAGTCCCCTTTTTGGATTACGACCATGAAAGTTATAGGGCAGTCCAGAAAGAAAAGACGTAGTAAAATATAAATAATGAATGAGTATTTATTTGCATGCAGGATCGAATGTGGAGTTACAAGGAACTAAAGCACCTGGTCATAAACGGCGAAAGACCAGCCCAGGACCTTGCCTTGGAGCTCAACCAAATGTTTCATGAGGGACATTGTGTTAGAAGCGCCGCCGACGTCTGCAAGATACGCTCGACCAAGACTATTCTGCAGCGGGAAAAAAGAGGACAGTGTCCTGAAAAGCCCTGATTTTAATTTATATTATATTAATATAGTATAATGGACGCTGTCGGTAAGGTTAAAATTATTCTCGAAGACTATAACATGTCAGACATCTCTATTGCAACCATCGGCAGCCACAGCGCACTCCAGATATTTAAGGGAGCCCGCGAGGAAGGCTTCAGGACAGTGTGCATCGTCGAAAAAGGCCGCGACAAACTCTACAAACGCTTCAAGCTCGTCGACGAATTCATCTACGTCGACAAGCTCGCAGACATACTAGACGATAAAATACAGGACAAACTAAGGAAACTAAACTGTGTCGTCATACCCCACGGCTCATTCAACGCCTACATAGACCAAGCCAAGATGGAGGAGAAATTCCTGGTCCCTCTTCTCGGAAACAGAACGCTCCTGAAATGGGAGACCAGCCGCGACCTTCAGCGCAAGTGGCTTAAAGACGCGGGCCTGCGGGTCCCGAAAATCTACAAAAAGATTTCCGACATAGACGGGCTCGTATTCGTCAAATTCCCCGGAGCCCGCGGCGGAAAAGGATACTTCATAGTCGACAGCCCGGAAGCATACGAAACCAAGATGCAGGACATGATTAATCGGGGACTGGTCACTGAGAAAGTCGCGAAAGAACCCTATATCCAGGAGTACATAGTCGGCGTCTCTGTTTATCCCCACTACTTTTACAGCCCGCTTACAGGGGAGACAGAGATTATCGGCATTGACAAGCGTTATGAGTCGAGCGTCGACGGGATTGACAGGATTCCGGTGCCGGAGCAGTTGGCGGCAAAAATTAATCCGAGTTTCACGATTGTCGGGAATTTCCCGATGGTGGTTCGGGAGAGTCTTTTGGACAAGTACTTTGAGATGGGTGAGAAAATCGTGGATTATTCGGCGAAGATGGCGCCTCCGGGCGCGGTCGGACCATTCTGCCTTGAGACGATTGTCACCGAGGACACTGAGCTGATTGCATTCGAGATCAGCGCCAGGATTGTCGCGGGCTGCAACGCATACATCGGGCTTTCACCGTACACTTATCTCGCCTACGACGAGCCCATGTACATGGGCAAGCGGATTGCAAGGGAAGTCAAAGAAGCCATCAAACAAAGTGCACTGGAAAAAGTCGTTACATAGCAGATGGATGAAACCAAGTTCGTTCAGGCAATCAATGAATCGCGGAACCTAATAAAGTCAGGCAGATACGATGCATGCCCTTGCTCGCAAGCAGAATGCGAGTGGCACGGAAAATGCTTCGAGTGCGTGATGATACACAGAGTGAAGGGAAAACACCTGCCTGAGTGCCTGCAACCCATATTCAGGGAAACAATCACAGACTTAGCCCGGAAGGTGGAGCTCGGCGTCGTTGACGCACGACCCACAGAAGAACACAGGGAGTACTTGAAGAAAGTGTCACCACCTGCAAAGGACGAGTGAGCTTTACTTGCTGCTTCTTTTTCCTGCGATTCCCCAGTGGTCTTTGTGGACTTCGTTTAGGATTACGATTACCTCGTGTGGGTCAACGTTTATTGACGTGCAAACTGCTTCCGTCACGTTTTTGATTAACGCGTCTTTTGCTTCGAGGTCTCGTCCCTCCCACAGATCGATTCTAACAACAGGCATAAATAAGTTATCTAGTTAAAACGTTAATAATAATGCATATGGCCAAGCACAAGCAGAAGCCTCCTGAAGGCTGGAGTGAGCAGGACTGGCGGCTTTACCAGGAGGGCATGGCTGCCAAGAAGGCGTTGGACAAAGCTGAGGAATCCGGCGTTCCCGCCCCGGAGATGGCGCCCATGGATGAGCGGCCGGCCGCCGAAATCGTGGATGACTTTATGAGGAGTATGCCCAAACAGGGGGGAAGCGTTAGTTCCGGGCGTAGAGGCCCGTGGCTTGAGGTAAGGCGCAGGGAGCCTGAACCCAACCCACTCGTTGAAGCAGTCAAGATGCTGTGGAACCGTATTTTCGGGCGAAACCCCAAAGATTGATTTTGTTATTCTTCGTGAGAGTCGATTTTTCTCCCTTCTTCATCTCTTAGTGTCGCAGTGTCTCCGTCGTTGTTCCAGATTGCGCTGCCTCTGCCCCAGTACAAATCAGATGTCGAGTCCGTCCCCGAACCAGTGTGCACTGTTACAGAGTCTCCGGTGCCGAGCACGAAATTGTCTGGGAAACGGTATATGTGGTTTGCATCGTCTTCCAGTATCCAGCCAGTCAGATCCTGCGGCGCATCCCCGTTGTTTCTTATCTTAACCCATTCGCCGTTCAGGTTTATTTTCTCGCTTCCGGGGGCGTCGAACTGGGCTTCGATTATTTCGATTACCGGCGTCCCGGACGAAGAAGCGGGTGAGGGCGTGAATGGGATGCGCATCGTCGAAGTCGCGGGTGAGGGCGTGAATGGGATGCGCACCATCGAAGTTGTAGGTAGCGTCGTGGAATACGCTAGTGTCGTGGATGAAGAAGCCTCGGGGATAGTGGTTGAGGAACCAGCCGCGGACTCGCTAACGGAATCGAGGTTAACGCACACTCCATCATAATCCGAGACGTGAATGTCGGGTATAGCGCACATGCTCCCGACCGGGCAGAACGCTTTGGTTGAGCCGCCGCAAAGGAATCTTAGGCTCACACCATCAGAGAATACTGCGTAGTTCACCGGGAGAATCTTCCTTGAGTCATAATAAAGATCAATCATCCAGATTCCTTCAGGGATATTTCGTGCTAGTCCCTCAAAGGAGATTTCACCGAGGCAATCGATTCCAGCCTCGCTCGTCTGCTCCGCGTTC
>JBDRCA010000155.1:0-9066 GCA_043822165.1 Candidatus Altarchaeota archaeon | reverse complement strand
TGTAATGGGGGGAGGACACGGTTTACAACACCACTGCTTCTGGTAGTTTGGATCGCAGCCGTCGCAGTCGCGGTAGAACTTGTATGGAGCAGGGGATACGCTGCATAACCCGAATTTCCAGCAGTCGCTGTCCTGGCAAGTATGGTCGTCATCGTCAGCGGTGAAGGTCGAGTTACAGTAGACCGGGCCGAGGCAACAGCATTCCCCGTAAACAGCACCCCACCCGCCACAGGGGGGTGAAACGTCAAAGATACCAATGCTCATGCCACTGCCCCTGGAAGTCCCGCTCAATATTATGGAGGGAGGGTCATCATCTATGCATTTCGAACTGCAGTAAAGTGCAGCCATTGAGGGAGATCCCTCGCAGGTGTCGGCAGCGCATTGATACTCGCACCCGTCTGGGTCAGCAGCTTCCAAGTTTTCTGCGACAGTCTCGCAAGAGTAATAGGTATTCGGGGCAGTGCCTCTGACAATACAGTTGCCGGACTGGCATGGGCTGCCGCAAGGCATGGGGTTGCAGTGACCTGCCCCGCTTAAATTCCCGCCAGTACACGTGTAGACTTGCTCGCAGCTATCGGTGTACCTGCAGTCTATGACTTCTGCGGGGTAACTATATCCGCCCAAGTCGTCACAGCCGGAACACGGGGGGCAAGTTTGACCCACATCATAAACGCAGTGAGTGCTTGTCACCCCACTAACGTTTTTTACTTCACAGTGATGATTCACTTTCCATACATCCTGTGGGGGGGATGCAGCTGATGGTCCGCCGGCCAGATCCGTGTCATTCGACCTGCCGCATTCCTCCTCGCCCATGCAAGACATTGCCCCCATTTCAATGCAAAAAGGATCGTTACTTCCAAGATTACACCACCAACCCAGCTGAGCCTTCCCATCAGGGCCGCCACAATGAGGATAACCGCATACTGTATCACCACAACTTCCAGTATAGGTCATACCATCTGGATTGTTCGTACAGTCACAGTTGTTGCCGTGAATGAGACCATCAGCCTCATAAACACACGTCTCATTCACAGTAGGCCAAAAATCAGTCTCGCATGTTTGAGGAGGCACATAATCCCCGTCCTGCGCAGCTACAAACCCGCCCATTGAAATGCTACTTAAATAATAGGATAGTTCTGAAAAATCACTGGATGAGATAATAAAGCCCGTGACAACCAAGAGTGAAACCATGAAAACAATCAATTTCATCCCCGTCTTAGAGAGATAACCCTCTTTTGGAGAACCCTTTCGCAGACCCCCACCCCGGAAAAAGAAATAAAGGAAGGCTAAGAGTAGGACGGCAGCGGCCGCAGCATAGAGGAAATTAATTGAAGGAGAATCACGGGGCGTTACAGGCTCTGTAGGCGCGACAATGATGGAGGTAGTGTTTGCAGAGCCGGCAACAATAATAGAACTTGTGAAAGCAGACCCGCAATCAACCCTGCTACGCGAGAGAAGGAAATAAAGCCCCATTGGCTCGGAAGAAGATGTGTCAATAAAAACCCGTTCATTAGGAATCAAAACCGAGTTGCTAAGCCCCCCGAAAACAGTATGCACCTGCATCGACAAACTCGCGTTCGGCGGCACATAAGCATCCATGATCTGCCGTCCAAGAACAAGATGACTTCTGTTCTCATACAAGACTCCGTCAACATATAAATCCATGTACAAAAGATTCTCGGAAAAAGGAAAATCAAGGTCACACTCCTCCTTCACAGAAAAATAAACAACGGAAGGCGAAGACTCAGAAACATCATACCTGCCGGGAAGCCTTTGAATCGACAGATTCGGCGGACCCACCGCAACAACCGAAAAACTCAAAACCAGAAGTATTATGCACGAGAAAAATATTTTTCCATCCACCATAGCCTCCACGGGAAATTTAGACGACATTTCGTTTAAATTATATGTCGCAGACGGCATTATAAAAAAGAGATTATACTGCGTTGAAGCATCCTACGTCTCCTGGATGTTCTACTAGGGGAATGCACATGTAACCAGGCCCGAAAATGCCCTCACAGGTAATGTAGTTTTCACAGTATCCCTCAAAACAGGTTTGACACCATAGAGGGCACTCGCCGAGGATTGCCCCGCATGCACACTCTCCAGATATTGTGCAGTCCGGAGCAAATGGGCTCTGTTCAGTTGACGCTTGAATGTTATACCCTTTCCCGCAGAATGTGCGAGATGACTGCTGCCCGCCAGCAGAGTAGGATTCATGCAAGCACACGTGGAAGCTGACTGCCGGATTCTCGGCTGACGCTGCCTGGAGAAACGAGAGGGAAGCAGCAGACACTGAAAGAAGGTTAGACGCGTTAACGTAAAAAACGCCTAATTCGCCTTGCTTCAAAACAACATTCAAGGTCGTGCGAACTATGTCATCGCGGTCGGCAATCGGCGCGACCTCAAGCCACTCGAACTCGACTGAGTAGGGGCGCGTATTCAAGACCGTGAACACCATGACTCCGTCGCTGTACAACTGTATTTTATCCGGAATAGGCTGAATACTGGAAGAAGCCAATCCCTCGAAGCGGGGCCGCGCAGTCGCCTCGAAGACCCCTGCATAGAAAAGAACAGCGCTAACACTCAAGACAACAATTATACTCCACGCGTGAGTCATCAACCATTCAATAGCTCCCTGGCCGCGAGAAAACATTTTACCTGGATAAATATGAGGAGTACATCCTTTTTAGTTTACTTGATAGTCCCCAGCCGCCGAGCCGGTATGCTAGTTTGTCGGTTTGGCGGAGGATGCTTGTGTAGTATAGTTTTTTCTTTATGTTTTCCGCGCGCTTTTTCGGGTGCGTTGTAGCGTAACAGTTCCTGCACGCGATTGGTGGCTTCTGCGAGTTAACTGTTTCGCGCAGGCGCTGGTATGCCTTGTTGTTCCAGACGCTCGTTAACTCGTCGTTTAAGCCGAGTCTACCCATGTAAAGGTCCTCGCAGCACGAGTATACTGTGCCGTCAAAGTCCACGTGAACGCTCTCCCAGGGGAGAGGACACTGAATCCTCTCGTTTGGGTTTCCTTCCCCGAATTTGCCTGGATGAGAGAAGAAAACATCAAGTTCCTCGGCAAGGGCTGTGTAATAATCGATCCACTTGTCTGATTCATCCATCCTGGAGAAAGGCGAGTTCGCATAATCACTCGCGTAGACCGGCTCAAGGTAGCGCAAGTTCACGGCATCTACTCCGGGAACCCTGAACAAAGCATCAAGGCTCGGGTAAGAATACATCAATGCCGCCACAACAAACTCGATTCTCATGCCTGGATTAATCCGCCCGCGGGCTTCAACCAGAAGCCTCACCGCCTCCCTGAATCTTCCATAAGATACTCCCCTGACACGCTCATAAGACTCGCCCGATCCCTCGGCGGAAAGGCACACCCGATCACAGCAGGAGACAATCGAGTCGACGTTACCTTCATCAATCAATACTCCATTGGATTGAAGCTCGATGAAAGGGCCGGAACCGCGAGCCTTCTGCATCATGTAGTCGAAGAAAGAGTAAGTCATGGGTTCCCCCAGGTCTGCGCCGCCTACACGGACGTACTCCAGGTGAGGGAAGACTTCGGTCAAGAGCTTGTCGAGCAACTCCGTACTCATTTCTCCTTTGAGGCCGGGTTTTAGTTGGCGGAAGCAGTGTTTGCAGGCTAGATTGCAGTTTTGGGATAGTGTAAGAAGGAGCTTTTTCGGTGGGTTTTTTAGAAATGTTGCAGTCAAGTCGGTTTCGTTGTCTGCCTTAAAGCAGGTGTTTGATGAAGCCATAGAGTCCCATTTTATTTAGAGGATGGATGATTAATAAGATAGTTTATGTCAAGGATTTTGTTCATTCATCTTTCGCCGCTGACGCCCTTGAATGGCGGCAGCATCAGGGGGAATTATTTGCTTGAGGAGTTGGGCAAAGACCATGAAGTCGACTTGGTGGCGCCCTTCTGCGAGAAAAAGTTTCCTAGAGGGGTCAAGACTTTCTTCGTGGGTGCTGTTGACCGGTTCAGCCCCCGAAAGGAATGGGATTACCTGCGGATGGGCTTGGAGTCCTTAAGGATTTACGGGAAGCTTTCAGGCGAATACGACGTCGTCTACTGTTTCGGAGTGGCGGGAGTCTTGCTTGCCGAAAAATTCGCAGGCAAGGTAAAGCTTGTGCTTGATTTCTACGAGGAGGATTTCCCAGAGCTCCGAAGGACTCGTGGCGTGTTCGCAAAGATTGTGTCTTGGGCGGGGGCTTGGCGGCAGCGGCGCGTCTTAGGCAAGGCAGACAGGATTATACTTCTTTCCCCTGAGATGGATGACTACGTGGGGAAGCTTGCGGGAGTTGAGACAGTAACTGTCATTGATGCCGCAGACAAACGATTTTTCAATGAAGATATCTGCAGAACACATGATGACTTCACGATAGTGTTTCACGGGGGGATAGAGCGCAGAGACAACGTGCTCGCGCTCCTTAAGGCTGCCGAGAAAGTGCTGGAAGACAGAGCCGTGAAACTCGTGGTCGCAGGCGAGGGCGGTGCATTGAGGGAATGTAGGAACTACGTTAGAGGGCGCGGCAAACTCGAGGCTGCCTGCGAGTTCACGGGGTGGATTGACTACGATAAGATGCCGGGGGTTTTAGGGCGCTCAGACCTTGCGGTCGTTCCGGCTACGAGGGAGCCGATAAACGAGCTGGTTGTTCCACGCAAAGTTTACGAGTACATGAACTGTGGAGTGCCGGTGATTGCAACAAGGCTGTCTGCTCTCACGCGTTTCTTTGATGGAGGGGAAGTTTTTTTCGTCGATGAGCCGGCGCCTGATGCGATTGCGGGAAAAATTATTTATTGCATGGACAATCCCGAAGAGCTTGAAGAGAAGTCTAGGATGCTTCTCAGGAAATCAGAGGGTGTCGACTTTGAAGTCGAATGCAAGAGGATTATCGAGCTTCTCACTAGGCCTTGAATTTCGTCGACTGTGGGCTATCCCACATGTAAGGGTTTATGCCGCGAAGCCTGCCTTGGACGAATGCGGTGGAAAGAATCGTGTTTTCCAGGAGGAATCCTGTGAGCGCCCATAAAAGCTTCTTCGGGGAGTAGCCGATAATTGGTTTGGCCCAGCGTATCTTGCTTGCAATAGACCACTTCGGGATAATGTAGCCGGTCCTTCTTTCAAGTTCCCGGTGGCCGGACTTCACCCTGACGCGCTGTTTCATGTAGTCTTTAAGGTTTGCGGGCCCGTGATTGTAGACGATGGCGTCAGGGCAATAAACCTGCTTTAGCCCCCGCGCGACTATCATGCCCTGGATTTCGTCCTCGTCCACGCCCGTCTTCTCGTAGATTCCCCCGAAAATCTTTCTGAACGCTATCATCTCCCCCAGCTTCGGATGCGTGGGAGACTCTAATCCGTGCATGTGGTGGAAGTGCCAAGTCAGGTGCGAAAGAAAGCCGAAGACAGAGTCCGGCGAGTTCAGGGGAACAGGATGCGCGCCAGTCATCGCAACATCACCGTCCGCGAACGGCTTGACCAACTCCTCGATTGCGTCTTCCTCGACCACGAGGTCGCCGCTCGATAAAACCAGCAGGTCGCAGGAAGCCTCTTTCATGAAAACGTTTATGCCCGATGCCTTGCCGCCGCGCACCGGCTTCCTGACGAGCCGCACGCGAGAGTCCCCGAAGCCTTGTACTATTTCGTCGGTCTTATCCGTCGAAGCGTCGCTTACGACCAGGATTTCGCGAATCCTGCAGGAAACCGTCTTCTGAGCTAGCAAGCCCTCTAGGAGCCGTCCGATGTTTTTCTCCTCATTGTAGGCTACAACACCCACTGAAACCTCAAATACGCTCATAAATCCTCAACCCCTGGCTCCAATACTTTAACTGGAAGTTGCCGCAAACCCTGTAGGGAAACTCCACACCCCAAGAGACAATGTAGTCGTAGAAACGCTCCCGCCTGCATGAATCCTTCAGGGGGATTGGATACCCAGGCGGTATGGTCTCGCATTGCAGGTCCCTGCACGTCATCCAGTCCTGATACACTATGGCGTGGTGGGGGGAGGCGAAGATGAACGGGGTGACGCCGCCCTTCTCAAGCAGATAATAACTCCATGCGAAGATGAGGGGGTCTGCGCCGATTGAGCCGTATGCTTTCTTGTCGAAGCGGATTATCGGGAATATTTTCGGGTTTTCTTTTTTGAGGCGTATTCCCGAGTTGCTTTCGTCGATTCTTTTGTTGTATCTTTCGTAGAAGTAGAGGTGGTTTGCTATGATTGATACGGTGATTATGCAGGTGAGCAGGGTTAGCAGAGCCTGGTCTTTTTTCCGGATTTTTATCCAGGGCAGCATCAAAAGAAAGGTTGGGGTTGCAAGCCTCATGCCGACGTAGCCTTTGTACAGGTCTGTGGGGATTATGAAGTAGAGGGCCAGGAATGCGAGAGCCATGTTCAGGTATTTTTTGTTTTTCTTGTCTGGCTTCGTCACGGTTGCATTGTAGATAAGAAGGGCTGTGAGAAAGGCTACTGTTGCGACGCCGACTATTGAGTGGGGGATTAGGTGGCGGTAGACTTTATAGAGTTTTAGCGTTAGCTGCGGGTTCGTTACGATGTTTAGTGTTTCTCCGGAGTTGAGTGCGTTTAGTATGTTGTATACTGGGAAGGTTATCATGATTGAGTATGCCGCCAGCATCACTAGAGCTGATGCAAGAACCATTTTCTGCCTCCTGCCTGCTTCGGTGAACTTGAGCATTATTATCGTGGTTGCTGTGAAGAGGAAGTGGAATACGTGGGTTATGAAGCAGAGTCCCAGCAGGATTATTGTGTTAATGGTCTTTTTTGTTTTTGGTTTTTTCAGGTTTCGCAGGTAGTAGCCAAGTGCCAGGAATATTAGTGGTATTCCGGCGACGTAGTTGTGGAATCCCATGGACAGCGGGATTGTGTAGAGGAACAGGAGGCTTATGAATTCTTTGCCCTGTGTTTCGCCGAACGCCTTCAGGAAGTAGCGTACGCTTAACGGGGTTAAGACGAATACGATGGACAGAAATATTTTTTCGACCAACAGTATGTCAACTGGCTTGAGCAAGAGCGCGAACAACTGGAAGAGCATGTTGGTCGTGTTCCTTGGGTTTTTGTCGAAGAAGGATTCGTAGCCGTACTTCGGGTTCCCGTATTCCCTGAATATGTGGGCTTCAAGCATCCGGTTGGGGCCGTCCGCAGAGGGCACGTACGTGAAAGCCCAAAGGGGCGCGAGAGAAGCCAGCATCATCAGGTAGAAGAGAGTGTTTTTTTGCGTTACCTTATCAAGGAATTTAGGTGGCCTGTGAGAATGCATGAAATAGAGGATTACGATTGATACTGCGAGAAGCTCCAGCTTGAATATTAGGATGGGGGTCTTGTGGATTTGCATGAAGTCGGATGGCAGGGGAGTTAGTCCCATGATGAAATGAGATAATGTAGAGTACGGCATGAGCGTGCGGTAGGCTGCGTCTTCCAGAACACCCGTGAACAAGCCGGCTGCGTTGACTGCAATCAAGAGTAACGTTAGCAATGTCGCCTTTTTCATATCCTCTTTTTTAATATCAAAATGAAACATTATATAGAAGATGATAAAACACTTTCTAGCATTCATCATCGCGTGCCTTTTCTTATCCGCTAATTCCGCAGCCCTCCAAGTCTCAGGCCTCGACGTCGCGGTAAAAACCATTCCATTCCTCGAGACCATGCCCGAAAAAGACGGGCTCATAGTATACTCGAAACACTGTGAAAACAAGGAATGCACTCCACTGACGCAGGCATACCCGCAGTCCCGCGCCTGGGTCGTTCTCGCATACACTCAACTATACGAGGCAACAGGAGACCAACAGTACCTGACGAAAGCGGAAGACGCCATGGAAAAACTCCTGATAAACTGCCCCCCAGACTCTGGCGCAGACTGCCAGTACATCGGAGTCCAAGCCGAAAAACTCTACACCCTCACAAGCGACGAAAGATACCTTGAATACCTTAAGGGACTAGACGAAAAACTCATACCCCGCGGCGGCGGAGACGACATGCTAAAAGCCATAGCCGCCAGAGAACTAGCCCTCGCCTACAAACACGGAATATACAACAAACCCGTGCAACTAGTCGGAGCACTGAAGATGCTGACGCTCGACATAGACGGAGGCGACACGCTCTTGGAGTACGAGGGGATTGAGTTAAAGAGGCACTCCTGCTGGAGCCAGCTGGCGTGGATTGAATTCTATAAGGCCTTGGATGCGCGAGACGACGATGAAGTCGTCTTGTCTGGGATGACTGTCGCGAAGATAAAGCCCCAGGTACTGAAGCAGCCGGAAACATTCTTCAAGACAATAAACTTCGAGACACTTTCTTCCACACCCAATATATACGTGTTGACCCTCACGGAACTGGAACCCTGCGCTGAAGGACTAATCGACATGTACGAGATAACAGGAGACGAAGACTACAGGAACCGGGCGCTCGCCTTCTTAAACGGGCTACTTGACAGGCACTGGGATGCCGAGTACTCTGTGAAGTACGTTGGCGACAACTCTTTCACGGCGCAAGGCTGCAGGGCAAGCAATGAAGGAGAACACACGTGCTACAGGAACAACAAGATACTGACAGACAACGCATACGCAACATACCTTTACGCAAGAGTTAAAGACGAGAAATTCACGGTCAACGAAAAAGAGATAGTATACCTGGAGGAACCCATACTAGACCCTGACCTGATACCCGAAATCGCTCACCTACCCAAGACAACTACTTCAACTAAACCCACGGTAACAGAGCAAACGAAAGCGAAGACGCCGTACCTGAGTTTGATTGCGTTATTAGCAGTCGTTCTTGCGGCAGCGTACGTGATAAGCCAGAAAAATCATTAATAGGGTAAACACCCTAGTTGGATGCAGGCGTTAACATGCTTTTGCGTCTCCCGCGCAATCCGGGTTCCTCAGCGTCCTCTAACCCGTCAGAGTAGTCGTCTGGCAGGTTACGGAGTTTACTTGGACGCCGTAATACGTGCCGGATCCGTCAGTCACGAAACGGAACCGCACCCTACCAGTATTCTGCCCGGAAACATCAACTGACTGATAACCCTGGTAACCGGTG
>JBDRCA010000154.1:0-5759 GCA_043822165.1 Candidatus Altarchaeota archaeon | reverse complement strand
TTACTATTAACTAATTATAACATATAAATTATACAATATATTTATTTGTTTTTTCCGGAAAAAACAAAAAATGAAAACAACACATAAATGTGAGACTTAGGCGAAAAAAGAGGTATTTAAACAGTAAGACAAGATAAATAATGATGAAAGCAACGCTCATAGCGCTCTTAACACTGCTCATTCTAACTTCAGGGTGCACGAACGTCACTGAACAGGACATGGAACTTGGAAGAAAAGCACTGGAGACCGGCGACCCATCACACTGCGCGAAAATAGGCGACGCAATGGGCAAAGACGTCTGCTACTCCACACTAGCAAGCAAAAACAAAGACAAAAAACTCTGCGAGAAAATAGACGACTCCCAGATAAAAGACGGATGCTTTGTCAGCCTTGCAATGATAAGCCAAGACCCAACGGTATGCGACGGAATAAGCGATGAGAAAGTTGCGGCAGACTGCACGGAATCCGTGAAAGGAATGAGCAAGGAAGTTATGGCTGCGCTAGTAGAATAGATTAGGCAGCCTTTGCTACATTACTCTCTTCATCGTTTTTCCCGCCTAAAATATTCGCCACTTCAGCTGCAGACAACACCTGTTCATCCCGCGCATCAGGAATTGCAAGCTCCTGTTTTAACGCGAGCATGGTCATAACGTCTGATTTAAGCTCTCTCGCGTTCCTTGAGTTGAAGACTTCGGCGGCAACCAATACGTCCGAGGTCTGCACTTCCAGGCCTTGGGATGCTAAATCCCTGGTGAGCTCGTCCTGAACCTTCATGACCGTGGCCGCCTGTTTCCTGAAGTCCTGGTTTTTGAGGTCTTCTGAAACCTGTGTCGTCAATGTATTCCCGTCAACCCGGTTCGCCAGGCGATTTATGGATGGAGCATACTCAAAAGAGGATTGGGCGTCGCCTTTTCCGCCTTCCTCGGCATTTGCAGCAAGCGCTTCTCTTCGCTCCTGCGTGCGCATAAGATGCCAGTTCCTGTAGTACTCGAGTCTCTCCTGCCGGTTTGTTTCCACATAGGAGTCAACGGCTTCGTCGAGATAGTTTTCGCTCATCGTGGTTGGGAGTGCCTCGCCTTTTATGTAGTCTTCGCGCGTCTGCGCCCTGACATCCTCTACTTTCTTCTCCTGAGCAACGGCAACCTGCTCTGGAGTTACGGCGTCAATGCCATTTAATCCGCAGAGTTTTCGGTATATATCGTATTTCTCGTCGCGGGGTGCGTTAGCAAGTTCCTCCCATGAACCCGGCCTCTTGTTCATGTCACCTATGCCATAAGCAGCATTATTCTTGTATGATTCAAGATGCTGGCGAGCTATTTCGTCCAACGCCCCTGGGTCTTGGAACGCGTTGGGGTCATCTAGTAACCTCATTCTCATGTCACCCACCATCATACCCAGGTTCTCATTTACACCCCCAACTTCACCTTCCTGCCCGGGTCGTATGCCGTCCATAAATTTACGGTATCTGGGTGAAGCCGGCCCTTGCTCACGAAATTCATCCGAAGCCATTATTTCTGCTGCCTCACCTGCTTTTTTTCGCATATGGCGGCCAATCAACTCATAGTTAGCTGCATCCAAAAGCTCAGGGTTGTCGTGTCCGAGCAGATCCATTCTCCTTTGTTCTTCCGTTAATTCTCTTCCAGCTAGTATTGCCTGGTGAGCGTCTAGTATTTGTCTTCCCACGTCAGGGTCAAGGGCTGCCCTAGCTTTTCCTAAAGCCTCGTATTCCAGGGCTTTCGCGGCACCTGCCATGCCTTTACGCTGCTGCTCGTCTGGTGATGCATTGTATGCTCTGGCCATGCCTCCGGCTGCCTCGTGCATGGTAACGTTTACTATGGATTCCTCGTTTACTGATTGTTCCATTATTGCTGCTGTTTGCGCGGCTTTCAAAACGTTTTCATCGGTCATCTCAACCCCGCTCTGTGCTACAATGTCTTCTGCAGCGGCCCTAAGCTCGGGGTTTGCTTCAAGTGTCTGGGGCGTAATCATTGCCTTGATTTTCCTTTGTGCACCATCAAGCTGTTCCTTGGCTTTCGCGTATTGTTCGCGTTGTTGAGCCTCGATTCTAGTCTCTTCAGCCAGGCGTGTCTCCCTGTCGGCAACTCCAGATGCCACTTCCTCATGGGTCTTGCTCCTAAGCCGGCTAGTCGTTGAGAGTGTGTCTCCCGCACCCCTAAGTGCTTCCATACCACCCGTGCTCGGGAAGGGTATTACGTTAGGCCGCCCGTCTGCTCCCTGGGCTGTGTCCTGGGGCTTGTAGGCGTCAGTTATTGCATCATCCAATACTGCATCGGATACCACCGGTTTTCCGTCGGAGGTCTTCGGCATCTTATCCTTCATGATTCTGGACAACTCCTCTGGTTTAACGCCGAGCCCGCGCATCCTGTCCGCGAAGTCTCGCGTGCGCATTGCAGCCTCCTGCGGGTTTGTTGCAGCAGGGATTGCGGCGAGCATCTGCTCCGCTTCGGCTTCGACGTCGGCTACTCTCACGCCCTTGGCTTCGATGGTTGGGGTTTTCTGCTCCGCGTTCGCCTTTGCTGCGGAAAGATCGGCTTCGGCAGCCCCTCTGGCTTCATCCAATGCCGCCTGACCCACAGTCCTCTCGGCTGCAGGGGCAGATACGACTTCCTCGACTACGTGAGCTGCTTCCTGTCTTCCGCCAGGGCTTACGACTTTCGCCTCAAGTACTTGTCCAGTAGACTGTGTCCTAGATTCCTGCATCCTCAGCGCATCCCTAACCATCTGCTCCATCTCATCTTGGGCTTTATTGAATAACCTCTGCACTTCCTCGACTGGGACCGCTCCACTTCTCGCGGCTTCCAGGGCTGGCTCCTGTTTGGCTGCGAACCTGTGGACTTGAGGAGCATACACTTCTCTTTCGGGTCTGCTGAATTCTCCGACGTGTCTTCGTTCGGCGACGTCTCTTACTTCAAGCATTTGCCGCTGTGTGGCGTCGATTCTCTGTTGAGGTGTCTGGTCGACTATGGTCTGGGCGTCAAGGCCCTCGACATCCCGTATCTCCCTTGGATCTCTCGTCCTTCTTCTGGGTGTGGCTCCTGCCATTTTTAGTTTTTCCTCCTTTGTTTTTTACGCAGCCTTCCTGCGGGATTTTGGATTACTCTCTCTTCCTGGTTTGTGGTCTTCCTCGGGGTGCAGCACCCTAGGATTAATTGATTCATGAATGTCTGAGAATTCTCCTTCAATGTGAGCGAGCCTGTGCATTTGGCCTATCTGGTCTAGCGTGGGCAGCCTGTCCGGCAAAGCAACAGTCTCCACGACTTCAGTCACGTGTTTGCGGGTTGATGCAGTTCCCAGCAAGACGTTTCCTACCCTGTGTGCTAAAGACGGCTCCACATCATAGCGTCTTTCGTTGACGTCGACGACATCCTTGCGGCGCATGCCGCGCACTGCAATATTCCTTGAAACATCAGTTTTTATGGCATCCAACTCTGAATGAGAGATATTCACGCTCAACCGGATCTGCTCGGGCAAAGCCTTAAGTTCAGCCAGCGTGGACTCTGAGACCCTGCCCACCGCCTTCTCAGAGGCAAGGCGCGCCAGTGCCTCCTCGTATCTTGCAACCAATGCCTCAACGTTGGCTCTCTCACGCTCCCCGCACCTTGTCAGCTTCTCTTCAATCTTTTTCTCGGATGCCGCACCCAACTGCTCCCGCTCTTCAGCACGCAGTTCAGGAGACTTAATCTGCAACTCCTTGCGGCGCTCAACATCTTCCTCACCGCTTACGCCCCCCCTAGCGGCTCTTGCTGCAATACCTATCGCGGTTGCGGCAAGCGCTGCTTCACCAATCCTTTTGAGCTGGTGTCTCGCAGTCATAACCTATCTCCTCAATTTCACGGCTCGTTTAAGCAGTTCCTCCCTGTGGTCTTCCTGGAGTGCTTCAAGGTGGAACTGCGCCTCATGGAATTCGTCTTGGACGAGTTCCTCGGCAGCTAACGTGACCTCCCTGTCAGTTATTCCTATTCCCTTGTTCTCGTCCGCTATTTTTATGATTTTCTCTATGACATCCATCTCGGCCTGCATTATCTTGTCAGGAGTCCTGCTCTCCCACTCCGACATGACTAAAGCTATATCCACCGCCCTGTGATGATGGGAGATGGTGTTTGAGGAGGATAGTCTCTCCTCGAACAAGTCAATAATGCTTCCGTGATACTTTTTTCTGTAGAATTCTTTTATGGTCTTGCCGTTGGCTTCACTCATGTAGTCTACAAGAATCGCCTTCACAACAGATGAAGCCTCCTTGTTGCCTCCAGAGAGAATGGCGTATGCAAAGTCTGCGCCGCCTTCACCGATGTCGTCTCGTATTGCTTCCACAAGGTCAAGGACTAGCTTCATGGACTTTACCCTCCGGTATGCTTTAGCCCTGCCTTCGACGAATCCCTTCGAATCTGAGCCGAGCGACTCGTATTCCTGCGGGGAGAGACCCTGCCAGATAAGGTCTGAGTCAGTCAGATGCATCAAGCACCTCCTGGGATACCCTCGCAGCGCCAAAAAGAACCTCCTCAAAGTCAAGGCCTCTACCTGCAAGTCTTTTAGCCGAAGAAGCCATTCCATCAAGCGTCTCGGAGACGTCCATTGCATGAGCGTCCAGGACATCTTCCGGGATTTTTCTCCGGGCCAGTTCGTTGGGCATGGCTGCGATGTCGCCGGAGATTATGTATCTTCTGGAGGGTAGTGTGTCTGTTAGGTTGATTTTGGGTTTGGCGTCGGGGGTTTGTTGGGTGACTTTCATAGTCTGTATTAATTTTAAGGTAATTTACAATAAATATCCTAGTTATGGGCAATGAGATACGCCGGGACTACCTTCTTGACAGGTGGGTGATTATCGCCGCCAACAGGGGTAAGCGTCCCGAGGACTTCAAGGTCAAGGCCGAACGGATTGAGGGTTCTAGAGTGTGCGTGTTTTGCCCTGGGAACGAGCATATGACTCCGCCGGAGATTTCCCGTGTTGAAAGGGAGGGGGACTGGATTATCCGTTCTTTTCCGAATCTTTACGCTGCTACACATAATACTCGTGCGCGTGCTCGTAGGGGGCCTTCTAGGTCTTTGCCGGCTTATGGTCGACATGAGGTTATAGTGGAGACGCCGGATCATGACGGGGTCATCCAGGATTTGTCTGTCGAGCATTTGACTGCCTTGTTGGGTGAGTATCAGGTCAGGATTGATGCGTTGAATCGTTTGAAGGGCGTGAAATATGCGTTGGTGTTCAAGAATTATGGGCGGGTTGCGGGAGCCTCTCTTTATCATACTCACTCCCAGGTTGTTGGTTTGCCGATGGTGCCGCCTATGATACGTGAGGAAGCGCGCCAGTCATCCAAGGGCGGTAGGTGCGTGCTTTGCAGCGTCCTAAAGAGAGAGTTGAAGTCTGCGAGGAAAGTTTTCGAGGACGAGCATGTTGGTGCTTTCACACCTTTCGCGTCTCGTTTTCCCTTTGAGGTGTGGATTCAGCCGAAAAGGCATGTAAAGTCCATAGGCGAGATGACTGCGCCTGAGAAGGGGTCTTTCGCCGGCGCTTTGAAATACGTCGTCAAAACTCTTTCAGACGGCATAGGGCGGACTCCGTATAACTTCCACATGCACACGTCTCCTCGGGGAGCTGATTTGCACTTTCATCTTGAGTTTTGCCCCAAGATTTCGAAGATAGCGGGCTTCGAGTTGGGGACTGGAATGTACATAAACGTAGTAGCCCCCGAGAAGGCGGCGGAATTCTACCGGAGAGGAAATATTTAAACACGCAGGAG
>JBDRCA010000153.1:0-12830 GCA_043822165.1 Candidatus Altarchaeota archaeon | reverse complement strand
TCTCGTGGAAGCTCCAGTATACTTCATCTCGGATGCCCTGAAGCCTCTTCCATTCTCCCGAATAATCCCTGGGATACAAGCCTGAACCCTCACGAAGATGGGTGAGCAGAACATGAGCTCTCTCATTCCTGTCAGAGCTTCCCCTCACATCTAGTCTCGTGTACGTGACGCTCCTGTTGTCTGCGAGCGAGTAATCCATCGCGTCTTCGGCTCTTCCAGTGAGCAGCGTCTTGAATCTTCCAAGAGTTACTTCCGCCATATACAGGTCTTTCGCCTGCATCTCCCCTAGCGCCTGCTCGTCTGGTGTTTTATCGCGCAGGCCTGCGTGTGGGACGTACACGTCGTCTGCCAGGTCGTGTTTGACCCCCATTATGTCAGTGTTCCTGGATTCAGTCGAGCCTCCGTACGGCGCCCCGTACTCCTCCATTGGACTGTAAGACGACATTGCGGGCTGGTATCCCCCGAAGTATCCGCCGGCGCCGTGGAGGGTGCCTATGTCCCTGAAGAAATTGCGCGTGAACTTTTCGAGTATCCTGTCCGCTGCCTCCCGGTTCAACTCGTAAACTCGCTCAAGGTATCCTTTGACTGTCTCCTCCTTTTCTGCTATTCCAGTGGGCATGTTCTTTGATATGGCCGACAACGCTGGCCCTTCACTTGGTGCGTTAAGCGTTTCCCCGTAGTTTGTGTATATCACCCTTAGGGCAGAGTCTACGTCTTCCTTTGAAGCGGAGTCGTATACGACGTGGTCGATTATTTCCTGGATTCTGACGTCGTCTCTTCCGACAGTGTGCAATTGAGCGAGCCTGAAGACTTTCGCGAGCACAGGCCCCGCAGCCTTTCTTGCTTGGGCGAGTTTTTCCCGCGCACCAGGCTCTAACATTCTGGAGCCTTCCATTCCCGCGACTTCGTCTTCAGACAGAACCGACAGGTACCTCGTTGAATGAAACTCTCTGCGCCTCCCAAAAAAAGAGTCGTTTGACTCAAGCGCTTTAACGTAGCGTGCAACCGCTTCCTGCTCTGTAGCCGGGAAACCTTCCCTGTCCGCAGTATTCCTTGCCCAGTATGCTAAAAGCATAAGGTCCTTTATGCAGTGAACGTCAGGGTTGGTGAGGTAGTCTACGACTTCAAGAACCTTTTCGGCCCCGTCGACTACTACGGGAACGTGTGTGATTTCTTCTACGCTTACTGGTACGTGGACTCCCGCTGGCCTGCCTTCATCGACGGCCATGAGAAGCTTGTGCACTGAAAGCATGGTCGCAAACTCCGTGTCCGCTTCCCCCCTGGTTCCCGCGCCCCAAAGCGACCTTGAAGTGTATGGGCTCAGAGCCATCATCCAATCCTCGTCTACGCGGCTCATAAGCCTCCCGTTCACAGCAAACGGCTGGATGACTCCCTCGCCGCTGAAGATGAACTGCCTTGAAGAGCCGAACGGCAGCCTATGGCTTACGTGCTCTCTTACTCCCCCTCCCTTAATCTTCCTCTCGCAGTGAACGGGCGCATCACCCGCCATACGCGACAAAACAATCTTCGGGGAACGCTCCTGCCTCTGAAGCTGCATGGCGGCCGCAGTCCAGTATCCTCCGACGTCCCGGGTATACTCAACGATTCTACCCGAAATTCCTCCCCTCTCAACCCCTCTAGAAATCCAGGCCTCACCCGGCTTGCACACCTTCAAGGCAGCCGAAAAACCAGATTCTCTAGCATAGTCCAAAAGCTTGTTGTGCGTCCCAGAAAGCTCTGCCGATACTCCCACAATCTCGCACAAAGGCACGCTTCTGGACTCCGTCCTGTAAAATGAGCCCCTAAGCCAATCCCTCACGCGAGAGAGCTCTTCATCCTCTACAGCTCTTCTTTTGACTCTCTGGGTTACCATGCACAACATTTTAGGGAGTTCAGGCAAAATAATATCTGTTAACATGGCCCGCCAGATAAAAGTGACCAAGGATGTGAGGGGTTACGTATACGAGCATGATTCAATCCCTGTTGCAGGCAAGGCATTCGAAGTCCGCGACGGAATCACCGAACTAGGTGGTCTTCCCTGCTGGGTTCTCACCGGCGCGGGCAGGGATACCCGGGGACTCCTGGTAAACCATGATTCCATAAATTCTCTGAACCGTGATAGAGGCGTTCAAGTAAACCATGTCTTACTCCACTCATTCAGCAACGCCTTCGGAGTCAACGTCCCCGGAAGCCTCTACGTCGCTGGTCTTCCGATTAAGGCCAAGAGGAACGTTATCGCAGACGACCACCTGAAATCCTATGTATCTATAGACGCTGCAAGCATCGTGTCCATGACTGGCAGCATATCCTGTAACGGCTCCCTCACGGCGGCTGAAGAGATTTGGGCGGCAGACGACGTAGAAGCCCGCGGCATTAAAGCGAAAACACTTACCGCCCAAGACGGCAGCATACTCAGCGTTGGACAAGACATAAACGCAGGCGAAATAAAGGCGTGGGGCGACTCAGGGATAGACTTGTCTGGAGGATGGGTCTTGCCAGAGCACGCTAAATTCGAATTACCTCTCGTCGAGGACGAAAAGGGAGTCGTCATCGCCGGCGAACACGTTGCAGGCGTCATAGCGTATGCCGCAAACATTTATTCCGAAAAAAAATTGTGGGTTCCGCACGGCATCGTTTCCGCGCAAAATGTTGACGCACACCACTTGCACGCGCAAAGGCTCCATGTCATGCAGGATATGAGCTTGGGTGGCAGAGGATACTTGGAGCTCGGAGGGAGAGTCAGGGGTACATTATTCATGGTCGGCGAGGATGCAAGCCTCACCTACAAGGGAGTGTTCCGGACGGGAACCACGAACTTCGAGCTCGGTGGCTGCGTCCAGGAGGTTGCCGACGACCACGTGAACGTTGAGCCGAGTCTGCCTTTCGATTCTGAATTCAACATCAAAAACTGGGGCCCGAGAGGCTTGCTACGCCACCGGGGGGATAAGTGGAGCAGGCTTCCAAAAAGGCCGAGGTAAAAGAAAAGTGTTCGGCGGAAAAATAACTTTGGACCGGGAGACCTTCAAGGTCTTGGCGGCGGACACGCGCATAGAAATATTGAAGCGTCTTTCCGAACACAAGGAGACACTCACCGATATCTCGGAAGCCATGAAGCTTTCTCCGTCAACCGTCAAGGAGCACTTGGACAAGCTTGTTCAAGCAGGCCTAATCGAGCAAATCGAGGCGGACACTAAGTGGAAGTATTACCGGCTCACCCGGAAAGGCGAGAACATAATCCGGCCCCACGAAACCAACGTATTGATTCTCTTGTCAGCTTCCGCCATCTTCCTCGCGGGCTCGCTTTTGAAACTCAACGGAAAACTAACCGAACTAGCAGTGAAAAAAGCCCCCCTCATGATGGCTGAAGCAACATTAAAGGCTGCGGATGCTACGCCATCAATGGCGCCGCCGACCGCGATACCCTACCTTGAATTAATCCTCACAATACTCTTCGCTCTCTTAACAGGAATCTTCGCAGCTCGCTTAATACGAAAATAGAAGCTTTTATACGCTCAATTACATTCCATAAACGATGCGAAATGACTGCTGAGTTATCCCACGAACTGGAAGTAATCGACAGGTCCCACAAAACATTTTTCCTGTTGACTGTAAGTGGCATAGTGTTCCTCCTCGTACAATACCTGTACTCGTATTACCCGATGAACCTGAATGCAGTACTGTCGCTTTTCTTCGCATTAGGCATACTCGTCTTCTATCACTCACTAAAAAACATTTCATGGCTCACCACCAAAATCACGAACGCACACACCAACCCCCGCATAGCAGTGAAAGGAGAACAACTAATGTTCCTCCACTACACACTAAGCTTCATCCTCTTATCATTCATGGTCGACATATCCCCAAGCAGAATCAACGCGCTCGCAACCGCAGCCTTAACGCTCGTAGCCGCCGCCGCCATACTACAAGCCCTAACCCACACATACATATTCACAAGATTCTGCGTCGCAACACTACAAGTCGCAGCCAACAAAAAATAGTATTCCGGCTCTACTTCTCAAAGAACCAGGGATATTTCCCGCGGAATTCGCTTAACCTGCGTCTTTTAGTTTCTTCTTCAGGCATTCCCACAATCTCGAAAAATTCCTGTCGGACACGCTTGTACTCTTCAGTGCGTGCATTCTTCTCTTCCACTGGCAATAAAAAAAACCCGTTTATGTCAAAAACAAACTCTTTTTTGTTCCCGCATTTAACACAGGTTATCTCAATGACGTCATAATACTTGCCTTCAGACTTCCTGAGGTGTTGAACGCACTTCTTATTCGCAGGAGGCGTAATGAATGCCGCCCCACAACTACATCTCTGGAAACCGACGAACATGTACTCCCAAGGAACGCAATAAGCCTTCACAGCCCCACCATAATCAACGTCCACGTGATATTATTCAAAAAAGAGCCTTAAAACAGGCACAAAACACAAAAACAAGAAAGAGGTATTGGGCCTGATGAAATTCCTCGAAATGTTCAGTCAGTTCACATCTGGGTGTCATCTTCGCTAACGCTCGATGACACGGAATGTGAGAAGAATTCGTTCTTTCTTTTTCATCAACGTTTTTCTTTCTTTTGAAGAAAGAAAAAGGTTGGGCCTGATGAGACGCGAACTCACGACCACTCGATTATGAGTCGAGCGCTCTAACCAGTCTGAGCTACAGGCCCGAAATGTGGGTTATATTCTTGTTTTGATTCTTAAAAAAATAGTTTCTTTTTGGGGTGAAGGTATCCCTCATCTTTTCTGGGATGAGGGTCTTCGGTGGCGGGAACTGTTCTGGTTTTTATTTTTTCGTGGCTGCGTCCCTGATTCTTGTGAGTATCGGGTGGTTCATTACGGCTCCTGCATTTTGGACTGAGAAAGCTTTTGATCCCCCAGATAAAGCTGCTTTTCCTTCTGCTGCGTTGTCTAGAAATTTAACGGGGTCTCCCTTTGTTAGTATGTCTATGTTCCCTACGAGAATTGTTTTTTCGCGGGCGTCGAGTTTGCCGACTGCGTCGAGTATTCCCTTCTCTGTGTCGTGGCCTAATGCTTCTTGAATCTTAACGTGCGCGGCTTTAATGGCATCTGCATGTGGCGCTAAATCAGGGTCTGCGAGCGCTATAATCTCGTCTGCTTCAACCACTTGAGTAAGATAATCTACTGCACTGCTTTCCGCAGTATCGAGTTTAGGTACTTGTTTTTGCATTATAATCCACCTCAAGTTTTTTCTGTTATAGTCTGGGGAGTATGTCTTAAAAAAATCAGCCTTTCGCGACTCCCATGGGAGTGAGCCGCACTACTGCCTTGGACAGTCCTGCGAGTTCCACAGACTTGATTACTTCGTCGACGTCTTTGTAGGCCATGGGGGATTCTTCGGCGAGCGTTTTCCAGGAGTCAGAGCGTATTACTTCGCCTTTGGCTTCGAGTTCTTTTTTGACTTGTTCGCCGGAGACCTTTTTTTTGGCGGCGGTGCGGGAGAGTATTCGTCCTGCGCCGTGGCATATGCTTCCCCAGGTTTCGGTCATGGCGGCGTCTTTTCCGACTAGTACGTATGATGCGGTTCCCATGTCTCCGGGGACTATCACGGGCTGGCCTACGTCGCGAAGGTCACTGGGGACTTCAGCTCTTCCTGCCGGGAAGGCGCGGGTGGCGCCTTTGCGGTGCACGCAGACTTTTCCGACGCCTTCGTGTTCCTCGAATTTGGCGATGTTGTGGCAGACATCATAAAGCATTTTTAGTTCGCAGTCTCTGCCGAACACGTCTTCGAAGGTTTCGCGGACCCAGTGGGTTATGACTTGGCGGTTGGCGAACGCGTAGTTTACCGCGCAATACATTGCCGCGACATAGTCTTTCGCCTCCTTGCTTGAAAGCGGCGCGCACGCCAGTTCGTCGTCGGCAAGCTTTATCCCGTATTTGCGGGCGGCTGCGAGCATGACTTTGATGTAGTCGTCGGCGACTTGGTATCCGAGTCCGCGGCTCCCGCAGTGCACCATGACTGTTACTTGCCCCGGCTCTGTGACGCCGAAGCGTCTCGCAGTGTCTTCGTCGAATATTCTGCCGACTCTCCCGACTTCCAGGAAGTGGTTGCCGGAACCCAATGTCCCAAGCTGCGGGCGCCCCCGGGTTTTAGCGCGCGCGCTAATCTTGGCCGGATCCGCGCCAGGTATCGCACCGCCTTCTTCTGTGCGCTCAAGGTCTTCAGGCAAGCCGTATCCTTGCTCGACAGCCCACTTTGAGCCTTCAGTGCATGCCCGCGCGAGCTGGCGTTCATCAGCCCTAAGCTTTGACTTGCTCCCGAGGCCGGAGGGTATGTTGTCGAATAGTTTGTCCACGAGTCTTCCCAGTTTCGGCTTGACTTGCTCTTCAGTAAGATTCGTGGTTAGAAGCCTTACTCCGCAGTTTATGTCATAGCCTACTCCGCCGGGGGATATTACGCCTTCTTCTAGGCTGAAGGCTGCGACTCCGCCTATCGGGAACCCGTAGCCGTAGTGGGCGTCCGGCATGGCCATCGAGGCCTTAAGTATCCCCGGAAGCTTCGCAACGTTTGAAACCTGCCTGAAGACTCCGTCTTCAATGGTCTTAAAGAGTTTTTCGGTCGCGTATATTCTTCCCGGGACGCGCATGCCTTCTTCCTTGAATTCCCAGACTCCTGGGCGTATTTGATCTGCTTTCATGGGCGGTAAGAAATGTGTTTAAACCAGTATTTAAAATGATTCAATGGCGGCGTCGAGTCTTTCCAGTTTCTCCCTGCTTTTCGTGATTTTCTCGTTCGCGAGCCCTACGAGGAATCCTATGTAATCTTCGGAAACAAGCATTTTTTCGTCTTTCATGATTGGTGCGTCGAATCGTTCCGTCGAGAGGATTTCCAGCATGTATCTTTCGTCTTTGAGGCTTTGGAGGCCTGTTCTCTTGAACCCTGATGATTGGGCTGCTTCCATCATCTTGGCGGCGGCGGATAGGCTTTCGCAGCCCACGTGTATTATGGGTGGTTCCACGCGAAACCAGAGTGTTCCCCTGCAGGGTTTGATTGTCGCGAGCACTTCACTTGCATCGGCCTTCAGGTGCCATTTTCCCAGAAAGTCGCTTGCGAATTTTCCCCCGCGGTCCTGGAAGACGACGATTCTGCCCGCGCAGCTCGAAGTCGTGTAGTAGTCTAGGAGCGCGTTAATCTTTTCTAGGAGCGGGAGTATTTCCTCGTCTGCGTCGCCGACTTTTATCGAGGCTTGGAGTGTGTTGACTGCTTCCTGTTTGTGTTCCCGGAATCCTTTAGTCATTTTAATTGTGTGATGCAAATATATTCGGGATGAGTGAAAAAGAATCCGGCAGGAAGGCTGTAATAGTCATTGTACTGGCGTTCGTTTTTTTCGTTGTGGGTTACGTTTTGACCAAGCCTTCAGTAGGCCCGGTTACTCCCGGCGAGTATCCCCTCCATGAGGTATTGTATGGTGCTCAAGTGTATTCGAAGATTCCTCCGCGGGACGTTTCAAACTGGATTGGCTATGTCTTGTTTGAGAGCAACGTGTCCGGGGCGTTGGCGTGTAATCTGCAGCTTTCCACTCTTAAGCCTAGTCCTCCGGCGAGGCCGTACGCAATCGAGATAGAGCGGGGCGAGAAGGGAATCTTTATTGATGAGCGCGGGGCGGTCATCCGGGGGAACAGTTCGGCTGACGTATTGTATAATTGTCACGTGTTGTCTTGTCTTATCTCGAATGTGTCGTGTCCTGATAATCTCGGCGTCATACAGACTATCATGTGGGAGACATATGACTTGAATATTGTCATAGACTCTGAGATGAGCGGTAGTGCGATGGCCGCTTATGCGGAGCTTTTAGGCCCCATCGGTTTTTACCAGATTTCTCGGGCGGATTTGGACGGTGACGGGGAGCTTGAGGACTGGGAGGCGGCTAACAACAAGGTTTTCATCCGCCCATTTGTCCGCTTTAATGATTCCTGTGTGCCGCAGCCTCTGAAGAATTTCGTGCAAGACACGAATTTTTCCGGTGCTCCCGCCCGCGACTGTGATATAAGTCCCGCAATATACATTGAGGAGTCTGACACTGTCTCAGAGATAGTCGTCGAAGGAGAAAAGATTATCCTCAGGGGTAATCCAATAACTCTTCGCGCCGAGGCCATGATTGTCGGAAACATAATTGCAACGGACTGGATTACGAGTTTCAGGCAGGCAGTGTGAATGGTTTCTCGTAGAGCATGCAGTCGACGTAGTCGGGCTGGTCTATGAATTTTCTGAGGAGGAATTCCGTCTTCTTGTTTGAGAGAAGCGTCTTTGACAGTGTCGAGTGCAGGAGGAAGTATCTGTCCACGCAGCCCACGGCGTTTGCCACGTCTTCGTATTCCGTGTCAGAGGAGCCTCTTTTTTGGGCGTGTGCGAGCGCGTAGAAGCGGGTCAGGGCGTAACCGGTTGCCATGAGCTTCAGGTTGTCTGCCACTGAGGGCTCAACGAGCAGGGATTTCCTGAACAGGAAGTGCGTGAAGTATCTGACGAGAAACTCTTTAGTCTTTGTTTCTTCAGGCTTGAATTCCACGTCCGCCAGTCCTGAAAGATTCACTTCCCCCAGGTTTTTTAGTTTGACTCGGCCTGCTCCCTTCACGAAGCGGTTGTAGTAGGTTACGGCGTTCAAGGCGTCTTTCAACTTCCCCTCTTTTTCGGCGTGAGGTATCACAGAGAACCCGAGGACGATTCGCTGGCGCTTCGGGAAATAAGCGTCAATAGCCATCTTTCCTCTGAAGCCGTAAGCCCCGGATGCCGCGGCCTCGACGTCACCCACGTCAAGCTTCGCCTTCCCCGTCTTTGCGGTCAAATGCGCGGCAATCCTCGTGCACGCGCAAATACCCTCTGAAAGACTGCCTTGCGTGTCTAGTATAAGTCGCGTGAAAGCATCCTCCAATAGCTCGTAGGCGCTCCATGAAAGCTTGACTCCCGCTGCAAGCGAGATATCCCTTGACTTCCTCTCATCCTTCATCTCATCCCACAAGGCTTCATACTCTGAGGCATACTCTGAAACAGGCCTACCCGAATTCTCGCGTATGCTCCTGCAGGCAAAAGAGAATCCGACGCAGACTCCACTTGGTGTCTTCATGAAAGTTGCCGGGTATTGTCTGCACGTCAAATCCTTGGCCTCATATCCTGCAACCTTGTGGATGAGGCACTTCCCGTCCTCTAGAAAAACACAAGCATCATCTGCGCCCTTTGCCAGCACCCACTTGAAGTCCGCATCCTTCAGAGCCTTGCAGAAAAAGTTTTTGCCTGAAAGACGCGAGTCTACAACCCGCCAGTCAAGGCCTTCGACGCGCTTTTTCGATTCCTCGCTGACCGGAATATCCCATCCCCCGCAGCAGTCCCCGCACATGAGGCACTCGAACCTGAAACCGGAAGGTAAAGAAAGCTCATCCATAAACAAAATATAATATCCCCTAGATGTAATATAAAGCTATGGGAGTGAACCTGCGCGACATAATCGACCAAAAACCAATCGAGCTCTCACAGCTGTCCGGGAAGACGATTGCAGTAGACGCCTTAAACAGCCTGTACCAGTTTCTCGCAAGCATCCGCCAGCCCGACGGGACGCTGCTCATGGACTCAAACGGAAACGTAACCTCGCATTTGTCCGGATTATTCTACAGGACTACACGGCTCCTCAAAATCGGCGTCAAACCAGTATACGTCTTCGACGGCCAACCCCCTGAGCTCAAAAAACACGAGCTCGACCGCAGGCGCAAAGTCAAAGAGGAAGCCGCCCGGGAATGGGAGAAGGCGAAATCGGAAGGAAGGATAGATGACGCCCGAAAATACGCGATGAGAACCAGCAAGCTCACGAAGGAGATGAGGGAGGAGTCAAAGAGGCTTCTCGGCTTTATGGGCGTCCCTTTCATCCAGGCGCCCGGCGAAGGAGAAGCACAGTGCGCATTATTGGTCGAGCGAGGGGACGCGTGGGCGTGCGGCAGCCAAGACTACGACGCGCTGCTGTTCGGCGCGAAAAGACTTGTTAAAGGCTTAACGCTTTCAGGGGAGCTTGAATTGGCCATGATTGATCTCGACGAGGCGTTGAGTCGGCTTGGCATATCAAGGGAGCAGTTGGTCGACGTTGCGCTCCTAATCGGCACGGACTTTAACGAGGGCGTTAAGGGCATCGGCCCCAAGAAGGGTCTTGCCGCGGTGAAAGAGGGCGGTGCAGGCGGCTTTGACGTGCCGAACTTGGAGGAGTTGCGTTCGATATTTTTGAAGCCTTCCGTAACCGAAGACTATGAAGTAAAGTGGTCTGGCGTTGACACTGAAGGCCTCGTCGGTTTTTTGAGCGGAGAGCACGGTTTCAGCGAGGATAGGATTCGAAGGACGTCGAAAGAGCTTTCTGGCGCGTACGCTGAATTCCAGCAGGCGAGTCTTTCAAAATGGTTTTAATCTGGAAAATCCCCTATAATACTTTATGAGGCAGAGAATCCGCTCTCTCTCCACGGAGCCGGGCTTTAGGGGGAAAGTCGAGGCTGCGTTCGGGCAGGGGGGAAAAGAGGCTGTTTTGACTGCGGCGGGCGGTTGGGGCGACCAATTCCGCGGTTATGCTGTGGACGTCATCGAGGCGGCGGTGAAAGATGATTCCCCGGTCTCGATCTGCGAGTCCAGAAGAAGCGTTGAAGTCTCATTTACTCCACCCAAAGACACGCCCTCACTCCTAAAGACTGTTGGAATACTAAAAGCTGCGAGCGAGCAAGTCATGCGCGTTCCCGACGGCGCCGGAGGCGTCAGGGACGTTGAGGGCTCCCTCAACAACTGTATGGGGCCTGTCCTCCTGCATCTTCACCAGAACGCGTGGAGGGCAGATGCCGCGAAAATAGCGCCCGCAGTAGGAGACGTGGGAGTGATGATGGCTGCTCCATATTATTCGCGGATGGACATGGTAGAGCTTATGTCCCACATGGCGGACGGGCAAATGCTCCCTGACTGGAGTTATCTGGTTTTGCACCACGGGAAAATGGCGTCAGAGGCGCTCATGCTCCCGTACGTTGCAGCCGACGCAGTCTTAAGAAACGGGTGGGGGGTGGCCGAGTGCTCGCGCCTGTCCAATCTGGTCGAAGACCACTTTGCCCCGGCATACTCGCGCATTATGGGCGGACAACTCGGAGGCGGCGCAATAATGCTTGACCACAGTCTCGAGGAGTCTGCGGTAGGATTCGGCTACGAAGGAGACGGCCAAGACAGAAAATATGCAGTATTGTTCAACACAGGCTCCGTCGCATTCACAAGCGAAAACATAATGGATGCCGCGAACGCTGAGCTTCCCATGAACTACGCTCAGATGCTCTTGCACAGGCTCATAGACTATCAGGGCGTTCTTCCTGCGTCGGCCTTCAGGGACGGCGGCACCCACGCCCACCTTGAGGCTTCGCCGAGCATTGGCGCAAGAGTTGCGAGGAAGCCGAATCTGGGCGTCGTTTTGCCTGAAGTCGACTTCGAAGCCCTCACCGAAAAAACAGGGCTCTCCGAGGATGATGTCGCGAACAAACTGCACCGCTTAACCGGCGCGAAACTCGGATTAGAGCTCGCAAGACACTACGTATACGGCGGCACCAGAATGAGTGAGACCCAGCGCTCCGACGAATTCATACGCTCATTTAACCTGCGCCAAGACGCGCTCATCGACGCCGACGCAGACTTAAACGCGCTCCCCCCCGCCCAATTGAGGCGGCTTTATGAGGCAAACTACGGACCCGAAACCGACGACAGACTTGCCTGGAACATAGCGTTGAACGCAGTCGACTACGCGGTGCTATCAGAGCACAAGGATGCCGCATCCAACCCTGCCCTTGCCGCGCAGGTGGGCGAGCGGATGCGAAGAGTCAGGTCTTCGGCAGAGCGCAACATGGAAGTGTTGGGCGGCTCTTACGATTTCGACGGAGTAGTCGGAGATTTGAGGAAAGCATACAGGGGCGTGAAACTGGAGCTACGCTGAATTCCAGGCGAACCCGCATGAGTTAACTTCCTCCAAGTCTTTTTTTGTTCTAGGATACTTCCTGCATTGCGGGGGGCGCAGTGCGTATATCCTGCACTTGTTCTCGTCCGAGAGGAAGAAGCACTTGAACGGCAGTCTGCAGCAGTCGCCGCAGCCCCTGCAGGAACCCTGCCTTCCCTTATGCACATGCATCAGGGATTCGAGACTCCGCCTTAGTTTTTTAAACATTTTGTGTATATCTAATTGAAGTTATCTTATTTGAAATGAAGAAGCCATCCATCGTCAAGGAGGGCAAGGTTTACGCCACCCTCTCTGCTCTGTTTGCTACGCTGTCATACAACTACAACCAGTTAGTGGGCTTCCTGTTCGTATCCTTCGCAGGCTTCATCCTGTATTTTTTCAGGGATCCGGAGCGGACCATACCTGGGGGTGTGAACCTTGTGTTGGCGCCCGCTGACGGCAGGGTCACGAAAGTCGAGGACTTCACGGACTCATTCATCGGGGGAAAAGGCAAAGTAGTCAGCATATTTCTCTCCCCCTTCGACGTCCACATAAACCGCTCCCCAATCAAAGGGCGCATCGACTTCATGGAATACACGAAGGGGAGGAAATACCCGGCTTATCTTAAGCGTGCTTCAAGCAGGAACGAGTCAAACCTTATCGGCATAATCGGCGGAGACATTAATGTCATGGTAAAACAGATTGCGGGAGTGTTCGCCCGCCGCATCGCGACCTGGGTGCACGAAGGCGACTCGATTGGAATGGGCCAGAAACTCGGCATGATAAGATTCGGCTCCAGAACCGAAATATACGTGCCAGACACAGTCGAAATATGCGTTTCACCCGGCCAGAAAGTAAAGGCTGGAGAATCCATAATCG
>JBDRCA010000152.1:0-20136 GCA_043822165.1 Candidatus Altarchaeota archaeon | reverse complement strand
AGTGACTGTGAGAGCCGTGAAACAGAGGAATCATTGACTTTAATTTAAATAGTTTCGCCTAAATAACTTACTGGTGGTTTTAGGGTGCAGCCTCATGTCATACTGAATTCTGCGATGAGCCTTGACGGGCGGATAGGCAGGAAAGGTCAGCAGTTCGTTTTTTCTAACCGGCTTGACAACTACCGCGTACACGAGCTGCGCGGAAGCGTTGACGCCGTCATGGTTGATGTTGAGACCATCATAAAAGACAATCCTCTCCTTTCCGCTCCGAGCGGCGAGAAAAAGCCTCCAGTAAAAGTCGTCGTTGACAAATCATGCGAGATTCCCCTGGACGCTAAAGTGTTTGAAGGAGACGACAGAGTAATAGTTGTTGTTTCATCGACTGCTCCAAAGGGCCGCTCTGAGCGGCTTGAGAAGCTGCGTGAGGGAGTCGAGGTTTTGCCTTCGGGGAGGGCTGCGGTAAATCTTGAGAATCTTTTGTGGACGCTATATGAGCGCGGAATACGCAGGATCCTCTTGGAGGGCGGCAGCAGTTTGAACAGGCGCATGCTGGATGACGGCTTAGTGAACGAGATTTACTTGACTGTCGCGCCCACTCTCCTAGGTGAGGGTATCAGTTTTTTTGAGAGCAAGGAGAAGGTTAAAATCGACTTGACTTTAGAGGGTATCTTGCAGTTCGGAGACCAGGTGGTATTGCATTATCGTGTCAAGTAGCGGGATTATGGAGCGTGTTTTAGTCGCGGGATTGAATTGCAGGCCTGTTGCGTTGTCTGCTAAGAAACTGGGTTTCGAGGTTCACGTAGTCGATTTTTTCGGGGACGTCGACCTCAAACGCGGGGTTGATAGAGTCTACTCCGTTAAGGGCGAGTACTCTGCCTCAAAGATTGTGGACAAGGCGGTTTCCGTTGCAGAGGACGTTAAGCCGGACGGTCTCTTCTTGACGTCCGAGGTCGGCTGCAACCCGGAATACGTTAAAAGACTGGAGAAATACACTGTCTTCGGGAATAACTCCCGCCAAGTCAAGTCCGTACGGGAATGGGAGCCTTTTTTCGCGCGACTCGACGAGCTTGGGATAGTCCACCCTAAAACGTGTCTCGTATCCTGTGAGCGCGACGCCGAAAAGGCTTACGACGAGATCGACTTTCCCATGGTCGTCAAGCCAACGCACGGTTCATCAGGCGCCGGCATATCCCTTGCGACATCAATCGAGGACATATTCAAGGGCATTGCGGAACACGGCGAAGTCCTGGCTCAACAATACATCCGGGGCGACGACTTGAGCGTCTCCTGCCTTGCGACAGGGGATACTGCAAAGGCGATTTCCGTGAACCGCCAGTTCCTGGGACGCAAATTCCTGGGTTGCTCTGCGAAATTCCAGTACTGCGGAAACATGGTTCCATACTCCGGCAAACACGCTGCCGAGTGCGCAGAGATAACCGAGCAGATAGGTGCGGGCTTCGGCCTCGCAGGCTCATTTGGAGTTGACTTCGTGCTCGCGGAAAAGCCTTACGTAATCGAGGTCAACCCCCGCTTCCAGGACACGCTCGAGTGCGTTGAGCGTGTTTGCGGCGTAAACATGGTCGAGCTTCACATGAAGGCTTTGGGGGGGCAGCTTCCCGGAGAATTGTCTCAGAACGGCGTCTGCGCCAAGGGCATCTTGTACGCGAAGAAGGATTTGATTGTTGACGGTCTCTTAACTTCTGTAAAGGATTGCGTCGACGTCTACACGCCTGAGACAAGGGTAGCTAAAGGCGAGCCGGTCTGCAGTGCCTTCGGGTCAGGTAAAACCGATGGGGAAGCCTTCGTAAGGCTTGAAAATAAGGTAAAGGAAATAAAGAAGTTTCTCAGATATGTTTAGGCGTTCCTTAATATCTCTCGCAAGTCCTTAAGGAATCCCCCAATAGCTTCCTCTGTTACGTGGGGCATGACTACTATGCGAAAGTTATTCGAGGCCTTGTTGTAGTTTATCCTCCACCCCATCGAATAAAGAGCGTTTCTGATGCTCTCTTTTTTTCCCCTTGTCTTGAAGCAGACTACAGGCAATACGGGTTTCATCACGGGTGTTACGCCGTCCATGCCTTCAAGTTCACTGAAAAGCGACCTGGCGTTTTCCATGCATTTTGCCGCTATCCTTGAGTAGCCTTCGATGCCGTAGTACTCGAGCAGCGCCCAGACGGCGGCCGCAGATCCTCCTGTCTTAGTCCCCAGGAAGCCTTCGGCAGAGTTGGAAAGATACTCCGGCTTTCTTATCGTCGAGGACAAGGCGTTGTCCCTGAACAATACCGCGCCAGCTGGGATGGGAGCCAGACCCATCTTGTGCGGGTCCGCGGTGACCGAGCAGACTCCCTCCAGCGCGAAGTCGAATCCAGGCATCGCGTATCCCGCATACCTTAAGAAGGGTATTATGAATCCTCCGTATGCAGCGTCAACGTGCAGGAAAACATTTTTTTCACGGCACAGCGCTTCGACTTCCTCTACAGGGTCTATTACTCCCAGTTCCGTCGTCCCCGCCGTTAATACGCAGGCAAGGAAGCTCTCGTTAAGGTTTTCCCGGATGAACTCTACTTTCGCCTTATAGTTCTCGTCAAGCGGCGCGTAAACCACATCCAACCCCATTATCTCGGCGATTTTCGGCAGTGAATAATGCGCCGACTCGGGAATCATCACCTTGATTGCTCCAGGTTTCATCCTTCTTGCAACCCACAGGGCAGTAAGGTTTCCCTCAGTGCTCCCCGAGGTCAGGCAGCCTGACGGATTAGTGTTCGACAGTATCAAACCCAACTTTTTTATCGCCTCCGCCTCAAGTATTCTGGCGTTAGGGAAAAGGTCTCCGTCCAAGAGGTTCGCGTCCCTGTAAAGCTCGAACGCCTCAACGCCTAATCCATCAGGCTTAGAGCACATGGACGAGAGTGCTGTGCCGCTGTCATAGAATGCGTCTTTTTCCCTGAGGCTTCTTAGGTGCTTTATCAATTCTTCCTTTTTCATTTCTTGAACCGAATTATATTCTTTTTCGGACTATATACGTACATGAACGTTCTTTTAGTAGAGCATGCGACTTCCTTCGGGTTTGACGGTGTTTCGCCGGGGATTCTCACTGAAGGGTTTTCGATGCTAAGGCTTTTGTGCAGGGATTTTTCGCGTGCAGGAGATAGAGTACACGTCGCTTTGAACTCGTCTCTTGGGGAATACGGTGTTTTCCTCGACTACGATGAACTGCATCTGGTGGACGGGAAATCCCGCTTTGAGGCGCTGCTGGATTCTCTGGAGGGCAAGGTCGATTCTTCCTACGTTCTTGCGCCTGACCACCTCCTTGCAGGATACGTACGAGGCCTTGAAGATGCGGGTTTGTCGCACATGAACTCGTCTCCCGGGGCTGTCGAGGTTGCGGCAGACAAGTTGAAGACTCATAAGGTCCTTGTCGGAAACGGCATTCCAACGCCGCGGCAAGTGAATGAGCGGTCCTTCCCGTTTATTGTCAAGCCTTCTTCCGGCTCAGGCTGCGAAAACACGCGTCTTGTGAAATCAACGGAGGAATATGGGAGTCCGGAATTCACGGAGGGTATGATGTGTCAGGCATACGTTGAGGGAGTAAACGCAAGCGTCATACTCGCGGCAGCGGGCGGAGAATTCAAGCCAGTCTGCCTGAACGAGCAGGTGATATCAATGTCGGGGGATGGTGTTCTCTCTTACGGCGGCGGTTTCACCCCCCTGGACCACCCGCTTAGGGATGAGTCGTTCAGACTCGCAGTAACCTGTTGCGAGGCCATTCCCGGTCTTTGCGGGTTGGTGGGCGTTGACCTAGTGCTCTCTGAGCGTCCCTGCGTGATTGAGGTTAATCCCCGGCTTGTGACTTCCGCTCTCGGGCTTTCAAGGGTTTCAGGGTTGAACATGGCGGATTTGATTAAAGGGAGGATGCCCGGAAAAACAGGGTTCAATGGAGTCTCGTTTTACTCTCACATAAAAGCTTTCAATCATGTGCGCCTTGATTCTCGGAGTCCGGGCGATTTCATGGGGATGGACGAGCTATGGGCTCCTCCGATGAGGATGGATAAAACGGAGAGCCTTGGTTTCGCGGTCGTTTGGGGAAAGACCCGCGGCGCGGCATTGGACGCGTATGCATCTCTTTGTGCAGGTGATTCCGGATGAGGTATCTTACCCTGGATGTCGGAGGCGCTAACTTGAAGAGCGCGCTGGTCGTTATCAAAGACGGTAAAACAGAAGTTGAATCCTACGGCTACGATTATTTTCCCGTCTGGAAAAGAAAGGATTTAACCGATTATCTCAGAAAAGCATCTCCTGATTCATCATTCGACCATCTTGCAGTAACCTTCACGGCAGAAGTCTCAGACGCCTTCCCAGACAAAAAAACCGGCGTCGAACAAATCATTTCTTCAGTGGCGTCAGCGTTCCCCTGGAAAGACTTTCTCGTTCTCTCAAACAAGGGAGAGTTGCTCACTCCAAGTCAGGCAGTGTCAAACTACCTGAAAGTTGCCTCCGCCAACTGGTACGCCTCGGCGTATCTGGCATCAAGGCTTTTCGGCAACGGAATACACGCGGACATGGGAAGCACCACGACAGACCTGATACCCGTAATCAACGGGAAGGTATCAGCTGAAGGAAAAACAGACCTTGAACGGCTCGCCTCATCAGAGCTCGTCTACACCGGGGCCTTAAGGAGCAGCTTGTCTGCGTTGTCTTCCAAGGCGCCTTTAAACGGCAGGCTTGTTGGAGTGGCAAACGAGTACTTCGCCTGCACGGGAGACGTATACACTCTACTTGGTCTTCTGCGCGAGAAAGATTACATCTCTGAGACACCGGATGGTAGGGGCAAGTCGAGGAAAGAGTGCATGCAACGGATTGCAAGGCTTTTTCTCGCAGACGGATGCGAGTTGGATGAAAAACAATTAAAAGACACTGCTTCATACTACATGCAGGAGCAGCTAAAGCTTCTGGGGGAGTCAATAAAAAACATTGCCTTAAGAGATGGAGTCGGGCGCAGGATTATTGGTTCAGGTATCGGAGTCTTCCTCCTTGAAAAAGCCGCCCGAAAAACCGGCATGCAATATGCGTCCCTCTCGTCTTTCTTCGGTGACGCTCACGTTGCCGCACCGTGCATAGGTTTGGCGTGTCTCATCCACGATGGAAACGTTAAATAACGAGGATGATGTAAGACTAAAATACATGATGGACGACTCAAGACTAACGCTTCCGGGAGACCCTGATGGTGTCGTCATGCGTTTTGCCCCGAACCCTAACGGGCCGCTGACCTTGGGGCACGCACGCGGGGTTGTCGTAAACAATGAATTATCCCGCAAATACGGGGGAAAATTTATTTTGCGCTTTGATGACACGGACCCTAGGATTAAGCGCCCCCTCCTTGAAGCATACGAGTGGATTCTCGAAGACATGAATTGGCTTAACGCAAAACCCGATGAAGTAGTAGTTGCCTCAGAGCGCATCCCAGTCTACTACGAATACGCTGAAAAACTCATATCCCTCGGCAAAGCCTACGTGTGCGAGTGCGAGCGCGAAGACTTCAAGAAACTGAAAGACGCAGGCAATGAGTGCCCTTGCAGGCGAAAAGAATCATCCGAGAAATGGAAGAAAATGCTTGCAGGCGGCTACGAGGAGGGAGAAGCGGTCTTGAGGATTAAGACTGACATCCGCCACCCCGACCCCGCAATCCGCGACTGGGTGGCCTTTCGGATAATAAAGGAATCACACCCCAGAGTCGGCGACAAATACGTGGTCTGGCCGATGCTCGACTTCCAGTCCGCGATAGAAGACCACTTGTTCGGCTTAACCCACGTAATCCGCGGCAAAGACCTAATGGATTCCGAGAAAAAACAGAAATACGTCTACGACTACCTGGGCTGGACTTACCCGAAAGTAATCCACTGGGGCAGGATATCAATACATGAGTACGGTAAATTCTCTACAAGCGAGATAGCAAAAGGCATAAAAGAAGGAAGATACTCTGGCTGGGATGACCCGAAGCTTCCGACGCTGCGAGCGCTTAAGCGCCGCGGCATACAACCCGAGGCCGTACGAAACCTTATGTTTGGCTTGGGCTTGAGTCTCACTGACATAACCGTTAGCCTAGAAAATCTTTACGCTGAAAACAGGAAAGCAGTGGACGGGCTCGCAAACCGCTACTTCTTCGTCGAAGACCCAGTCCAATTAACCGTGAAAAACCCGCAGTGCAAGACCATACGTCTCCCGCTTCACCCCGTGCACCGGGACCGCGGCGTGCGCGAACACACTCTAACAGTAGAAGACGGGAAAGCCGAAGTATTCATCTCCGGAAAGGATGCATGCGAGCTTGAAAAAGGCACTGTTTTAAGGCTTATGGGTTTGTGTGCAGTGGAAGTAGATTCAGTCGGAGACAAACCTTCCTGCACCAACTCTGACTCCAAGCCTAAAGGCAAACTACAGTGGGTTCAAGACGGAGTCTCATGCGAAATAATAAGGGACGACGGCGTATCACACGGATTATGCGATAAAAGCTGCCTGAAACTCAACGTAGGAGACGTAATCCAGTTCGAGCGCACAGGTTTTGCAAGACTTGACGCGAAAGAGGGCGAAAAACTCGTATTCTACTTCGCACACCGCTGAATTGTATTTATAAAGCATAACTTCCATATCTTTTTCTCTGGAATTTTGATATGATCCGATGAGATATTTGAGGTGATACAAATGAGTTATGTTAAGTTTGAGGCTCCAAAGGAGCTTGTTGACAACGCCCTAGAGGCGCTTGAGATTGCAAGGGACTCCGGCAAAGTCCGAAAAGGAACCAATGAAGTCACAAAAGCCATCGAGCGCGGCACTGCGAAACTCGTATTAGTCGGCTCCGACGTCGAGCCGCCCGAAATAGTCATGCACCTTCCCATGCTCTGCGAGGAAAAAGACATTGCATACATCTTCGTCGTGAAAGCCGAAATCGGCGAATCAGTCGGGATACACGTTCCCACGGCGGCGGCATGCATCGTCGAGGAAGGCAAAGCCAAAGATCTGATTGAAGAAGTCAAAAAGAAGCTTGCTGACGTAAAAAAGAAATAATATGGTTAACGCGGAAGTAGTAAAAATCATAGGCCGCACCGGAATATACGGTGAAGTAATCCAGGTCATGTGCAAGCTACTGGAAGGCGAAACAGAAGGAAGAGTAATAAGGCGAAACGTTCGCACCCCCGTGCGCCAAGGAGACATACTCGACCTAAGAGAAGCTGAAAGAGAGGCTAAACCACTAAGGTAGATAAAATGGACTGCACATTCTGCGGACGAAAAATAGAAAAAGGAACGGGAGTCGTAATAGTCAGCCCAGCAGGAAAAGCACAAAACCTGTGTTCATCCAAGTGCAGGAAAAACATGATAAAACTCGGCAGAAAACCGAGAAAAGTCAAATGGACGAAAACATACCGCGAAGAAAAACAGATCAGAATACGCTCACAAGAACCCAGCAAAGAGAAGCCAGCGAAAGAGAAACCTCCGGCAGAAGAGAAGCCAGCGAAAGAAAAGGCTCCGGGGAAAGAGAAGTCCACTCCTAAAAAAGCGGCAAAAAAGAAGCCCAAGAAAGCCAAAAAATGAACACCCTGATACTCGTAAAACCATGGGCTGTGCAACGCGGCTTCATAGGGGAAATACTCTCCCGCTTCGAGAAACGCAGCATACGAATCGCAGCCCTGAAAGTCCTGAAACTATCCAAAAATCAGGCGGAAAGCCTCTACGCAGTCCACAAGGGAAAACCATTCTACGAAGACACCGTAAAACACATGACCTCTTCCCCAATCGTCGCCGCCGTACTAGAAACGGACATGCTCGACGATGAAAGCGCGGTCGCGCTAGTGCGAAAAATCGTGGGCGCAACCGACCCAACTAAGGCGGAAATGGGAACCATACGAGGCGACCTGGGAATGAGGAAAGACAGAAACGTAATCCACGCATCAGACTCCCCAGAATCCGCCGAATACGAGATACCAATATTCTTCGGAAAACAAGAAGTAGTAACCTATCCAAAACAGGTAATCGACTAAAAAATGACGACAGCACACGACGTAACCCCGGAAAAAATCATACCAGCCATCGCAGAAGAGCTGAAAAAAACAAAGTTCACCAAACCGGACTGGGCAAAAAACGTTAAGACCGGAGCCCACAAAGAACGCGCTCCAGAAGACCCGGACTGGTGGTGGATGCGCGCAGCGTCCATCCTGCGCAAACTCTACGTTCAAGGCCCTACGGGATCCAGGAAGCTTAGAGTAGAATACGGCGGACGGAAAAACAGGGGCGTGAAACCAGAGGAATTCAGGAAGGCAGGCGGAAAAATACTGAGAGTCATACTACAGCAATTCGACGACGCAGGATTAACCGTCAAAGACGGCAAAGAAAAGAAAGGCAGACTACTAACTCCTAAAGGACGCTCATTCGTCGACAAAATCGCCTCAAAAATAGCCCAGGAAAATGTCGGAGCTTGATGATCTGCGACAGAAACGAATGCAAGAGCTCTTGGCTCGCCAGCAATCCCCGGGCGCGCAGGAGCAGGTTCAAAGGCAGCTTCAGGAGGCCGAAGTTGAGCGACAGATTCATTTCATTATTTCTCGTATTTTGTCTCCTGAGGCGAGGGAGAGGCTGGGTAATATTCGTGTTGCGAGGCCTCAGTTTGCAAGGCAGATTGAGGTGCTTTTGATTCAGCTTAATCAGGCTGGCAAGCTTCCGGACCAGCTTTCTGACGAGCAGCTCAAGGCTATTCTCACAAGCATCAAGAGTCAGCAGCAGCATGAGACCAGGATTTCCAGGAAATAATTTTTTTTATAGTTCTCCGAGTTCCTTGTCTAGTTCTTCGGTGTCTATTTCTGAGCCGGTTCCGGGGGCTGCTTCCTTGGGTTCTTCGTCGAATTCGTATCCCAGCTCCCCGAGTATGTCTTCTTCTTTTTTCTTTGCGTGTCCGCCGCCTCCTTTTCTCCTGGAGAAGGCAAGTGCTGCTAAGAGCATTAAGCCTCCTCCCGCGACCATAGCCCACTGGTTCCGGGTGAACGGGCCGATTTGCCCTGTTTTTATCTCGTCGAGTTCGGCTGAGACTGCGTAGAGTTGGGCTTCAAGAGATGATTTCTCTTTTTCCAGGTTGTTTTTCGTTTTATCCAGGGTTTCTCTTTCTTGGTCCAGCCTTAGTTTCTCTAGTTTGAGCTGTCCTATCATCACTTGGCATTCCTCGTACGTGAAGTTTCCTTGCTGCGGGGGCACGGTTATGCTCAGCCAATCTATTATGTTTTTCGCGAAATTCATGTTGTCGTAGGTTTTGATGTAGTTGTTGGTCAGCATGTCCCCGTCTGCTACTCCAAAGACGAGGCCGCGCCCGAATAGTGTTGCCGCGGTGATGCATGGGTAACTCCCCGTCTGGAAAGACTGGGTGTCAGAGTACGTGTCGCTGTCTCCTGATGCTATGCATTCCGCGTTCCCTGAGATGAACATGCCGTTTCCAGTGTAGAACCCGAGTTTTGAGACGCCCTTCCTTATTATCCGCGTCGTCTCCGTCTCAGCGAACCGGTCTATAACGAAGTTCCTGGCGTCCATGCTCGGGATGGTGTCCGTGCTGTCTATGAGGGTTCCATCATCCAGTGTCATACCAAAGGGTATCATAAGCTGGTTTGCGGCGGAAGGAGACGTCCCGATTATCAGCACACCACCCCCTTTCGTGGTTACAAACCAGAGGATGGATGATATCTCCTCTATCCTAAGCTGGCCTGAAGGAGCGATAATCAGTATGTCATAAGTTGAAAGCGAGTCCCTGCTAAGTGTTCCCTTGCTTATGGACGCGACTTCGTAGCCTTCCTCCCGTATCTTTTTCGAAAGCTCTGAGAGTCCCCCGTCTTTCGTGAAGGTTGAGGGAGTGCTTATCTCGTAGAATATGACTTTTTTGGCGGCGTGAACGCTGGGGGTAATGAGGCATAAAAGGGCTATTGCCACTGTTATCCTAGTGGTTTTCTTGTTCATTTAAACTAATTAATTACTACCTCATCCTTAAAATTTCCCTTGACCATCAAGGATGTCACTGGCCTTCTTCTTCCACTCTACTATCCGTTCCTCGCTTATCTCCGTTTCGGCTGAAATCTCGGCGGCATCCCTTTCCATCAGGTTTTCAAGCGTTTTTATTCCTGATGACTTCAGCCGGTCCTCCGCGACCCTGCCCAGTCCCTTAATGTCTTGGAGAGAACAATGATGTTTTTTCACGGATGGCTCGCATGCGCTCTCTTGTGTTTTTTCCGTTCCCCCACGTATCCTCCTGATGATTATATACGAGAGCACAATAAAGACCACGAAGACTAGGATTAAGGTGGCGTATGATCTGCCGTTTTTCACTTCCGCTTCAGAGGCATCCGAATCATCCTGCAGTTCCTCCGAAACCTGCGCAGGAACGGCAAGCGTGCTCGTCGACGTCGTGGACGTGCTCGTTGATGTCGTGGCCTCCACAGTATTTATGATGCTTGTGGTCGTGGTCTCCGGTATCGTGGTGGAGGTGGTCGACGAGCTCGTTGACGTGGTGGTGGAGACGAAAGCGGGTTTTGCCTCCCCGATCACTCCCTCATAAGAGGATATGTTCTCTCCGACGGCTACGAGCTCTCTTATGATGTCGTCTATCTTGTATTGTTTTACTATGAAAATTTCGTCTTCCGTTATCTTCCTCTTCTGGCCCGCTCCTTCCCAGAACTCGTAGTTGCAGGTTGTGCGAACCTGCCAGTCAGTGCTTTTCCCAATCTTCTCGTCCACGTTATCCCGTATGTATGCCTCACACGCCGGAGCAGCGTATTTGAGTTGATACGGCTGGAAGAAGCGCTTGGCGTAATAGTTGGCTCCGATGCAGAACGAGTAGAGTCTCTTGCACTCGTCGGCGTGATTCTTGGCTTTTGTGAACCACTCCTGTGCCGCATCCAATGCGGGAGCATGGCTCTTATTCCCGCAAAGGTATCTGCCAGCAAGACCGCTCACGTGGCACAAAGAATAATCACTCCACTTTTCCGAGTCATTGAATACGTCGTCTGGGATGCTCCACGGCATCACGGTAAGCCTTGCGCATTCTTCCCTGCATGGCTCGTCAAGGAGGCTGCAGATCTCATCAATCCTCGTGCTCACGAAACAGTTGAGAAAGGCTTCTTCACCCCACACACCCGTCACCGCTTTCTGGCATATGTATTCCTGGGTTTTCGGCCCCCAAGAAGATACACTTCCTACCATGGAAAAACATGCTACTAGAAGCAAGATGCGTTGGCGTGAATTCATGTTAATCAATTACATTGACGCGAAATAAAAGTGCCTTAAAACCGGTCTATCTCGCCTGTTACCACGTGCTGCGTCGAACTATCCCCCAGAGACGACTCAAACACCACTTCTACTCCAATCCGGTTCAAGTCCGTCTTCACGGACTTCATGCTCGGGCAACCTGAGAACTCCATAATGAAGCGGTCTTGATCAACAGGTATCCCCACACCGTAATCCGTTACATTCAACCCGTTAACTAACACGCCCCCCTTGCATTCCTCCTCTGTTTCGGCGTTATATGCTTTCGCCGAGGCTACTCTCAGCTTAAGGTGCGGCTTCATGAAATCGATTTTGATTGTATCCCCCGAAATATCTGTTCCCGAAAGCGGCCTTATCAACCCGAACCCTATCACGTTCTCCCTGCCTCCAAGAATCCCCGCGGCAGCACCCTTTACTCCAGACAAAAGTTCCCCAGCGTCAGGCTTCCTAAACGGGTCTTTCACGAAATTCACGATAGGATCCTTAAGATTAACACCCAAGATGGCAGTCATGAAAAAAACGATTAAAAAAAAACAGGCACCTACCACCACCACGATATGCGAGCGCGTCACGACGACTTTAGGCTTCTCAGGAGCGTAAAGGGTGCCCAAATCTTTTTTCCCTCCTTTCAGCGCCGCGAGTTCGCCGTCTATTTCGGCCAGTCTTTCCTGGTTTTTGACGTGCCTTACCTTGTAGTCTTCTTCCTTTATCTTTTTTTCCTCGTAGTATTCTTCGAGCCCGTGGAGTTCGTATACGAGTGTTTCCTTCTCTTTTTCCAGCCGCTTTATCTTCTCGTCTAGGAGGGGGTCTATTTTCGCGGATAACGCATCTTTTTTCTTAAGGTAGTCGTCTTCGCTTATCTTTTTCTGGTCCGCGTGTTTTTTCACTTTGTCGTGGACGTCCAAAACCTTTTTTATTTTATCGTCTAGGCCCGCCATCTTTTTTTTAAAGTGCAGCGAGAAGGGCTGCAACAATAGTCATTGAAATTATTAGCGGTGCAAGCATAAAATAGGTTTTCCTAATGTCTGCCTTGAAGTATTCTCTCGTTACTACAAGACACAGGTGGACTGGCGAGAGCAGCAGCCCCATCATGCCTGCGGCGTAGGCTAGCAAGACAAGGTTTAAGTCCGGCGCAGGGTTTCCGAGAAACGGCAGAATTATGGGAAAGCTTATTCCCACGACACCGAAGCTTACTCCCGTCAGAAGCCCTATTATGAACGGGACCAGAAAGATGATTACTACGTTGGGAACGGCAATGGCAGCTAAGGCTTCAGCCAGCTTTTGCGCTGCTCCTGTTGCCGCAACAACGTCTTTGAAGGCCATGACAGCCATGATTAAAAGCGCGAGGTTTACAAAGTTAACTTCCCTGAAGGTTTCCACGAGCATTCGAGGATTAATCCTCCTTGAGGTGCTCAGCAACAGTATAGTCCCAGTGAGTGCGGCGACCAGGTTGAGTTTGAATGCGAGGGCTGCCGTTATGACGAGGGCGACCGGCCACACGTCTCGAGCAATCACGCCAACATTATCTAGGCGAGAACGCTTTTTATTTAACGTAAGGTTTCCTGCTTTAATCTTTCTGGTTATGAATAAGAGTCCAAAAAATATCGCCGCCGCGGTCAAGGGTGTCTGATGGAATGTTATCACCTGATACGGCACCTCAAGTATTGCTGCGGCCAAAACTATCGCAGGATACAATGGGAATGAATACTCCCATATGTGGCGGAACCAGTAATTGACGACCGTCTTCTGTTCTGGTGATAAACCCGCCTTCCCGCCCACGTCTTCGACGTAAGGCGCAGACACCATGGCGCCAGCCGGCATCGGCAAAAGCCCGATAAAAGCTGGAATACCAATCAAAGTCGCCCGCACATCTCCTGTTAACTCGTTTAATGCATCGACTATATTAGACAAACTCTCCAGATGCTTCATAATAGCCCCCAAAAAAGTTATCAAGATAACGATTGCTGCAAGCTCGATGGTCTCCACATCCGTCACAGCCCCGAAAATAGTGTCAACCATCACGGAAAAATCTAAACCAAACAAAAAACCAGTCAAAACCGAACACAAAAAAAGAGTATGCTCAACCCTGACTTTTTTCTGAATCAAGTAAACCGCAACCGCCAAAACAAGAAAAATCCCGGCTAAATCAATCATCGTCTTAAAAGATTCTAAATTAAAATTTTCTTTCTTTTCCGGACGCGCTTTTCTTTCTTTCTCAAAAAGAAAGAAAGGGTGTGGGTCCGCCGAGATTTGAACTCAGGTTCCTAGCTCCCAAAGCTAGAAGGATGGGCCAAGCTACCCCACGGACCCGTGTTATGTGTTTTTATTATTGTGGGGTAGTTCCTTAAAAAAGGTGCTTAGTCGCCGCTTATAATGTTTCCTATAAGCTTTGATGTAGCCGAGCCTCTCCGGACTTCTCCCCTACCCACTCTGCTTGCGGATATTATCCTGTCTGCGAGGCGGCTGAATGGCAGCGTCTGCAAGACCACTCTGCCGGGGCCGGTAAGCGTTGCCAGAAACAATCCTTCGCCGCCGAATAAAGCGGTTTTTATCCCCCCCACCATCTGTATGTCATAGTCTACGCTGTCGTCGAAGGCGACTATGCAGCCCGTGTCAACCCGCAGTTTCTCGCCTAGAGCAAGTTCTTTTTCGACTACTGTGCCTCCGCTGTGCAGGAAGGCTTTTCCGTTTCCGGCAAGCTTTTGGAGTATGAATCCTTCGCCGCCGAAGAATCCGGCGCCGAGCCGTTTCGTGAATGCGATGCTTATGTCAATACCATCTGTGGAGCAAAGATACGAGTCTGACTGGCAGAGAATCGGTTTTCCGGCTGATATGTCTACTTCGAATATTTTTCCGGGGTACGGCCCTGAAAAGCAGACTTCGCCTTGGTTGCCTGTGCACGTGAATTTGGTTATGAAGAAGCTTTCCTTTGAGAGGGCTCTTTTCAGCCCTCCCATGATACCGCCCTCCATTTTCGCGTCCATCTGGATTGAGGGTTCCATGTACATCATCGCGCCTGCTTCGGCTCTGATGATTTCGCCTTTGTTTAGTTTCATTTTAACGGCTTGCATGTCGTCGCCGATTATCTCATGTTCCATTTAAATCACCTTCACTTGTTTTGTGTTTAGTGTATTGTTCTTGTCTCTTTTAAATTTTACAAACCGAAAGGTTTATATACTAGTTAGTCAATAATAAGTTACTAAGTAGTAACCAGGGGGTTAACAGGGGACTAAATGAAATACGCAGGCGACCATGAGCAAGCTGATTGGTATCCGGGTGAGCAAGGGAATAGACGATATTCTCGACGACATGTCGGAGCGGCTCGGGAAGAAGAAGAGCGTTTTGGCTCGCGAGCTTATGGAGCAGCGTTTGTTCGATTTAAGCTTGGTTTCAACGAAACTTAAGAAAAATTAGGGCTCACATCACTAGGTGTGTGTAATTCAGCCACATCACCCCAACCACCTAGGCGCGCCTGTCCTGTAGGGGGGGCAGGCGCGCCGTATGGGGTTTTTAATATCCTTAAGATTTCACCAGTGTTTGTCTACTTTTATCCTTAGTAAGTCTTCTGCGACGTATGTTTCAGGGAATATTTCTCGCGCCTCAGCCTCGAGTTTGCCTGGTTCAGTGTAGCGTTGGCTTATGTGGGTTAAGTAGAGTTTTTTGACTCCCGAGTCTTTGGCCACTTGTGCGGCCTGCTTGGTTGTTGAGTGGGCGGCGTCTTTGGTCGCCTCCTCGTCTTCTGCTGAAAACATGGATTCGTGTATGAGAATGTCCGCGTTCCTTGCGAGTTCTACGACATTTGCTGTGGGACGAGTGTCGCCGGTGTAAACCATCTTTCTCCCAGCAATTGGTTCACCCAACACATCGTCAGGGCTGAATTTCTTCCCTTCGACTTCCACGGCCTGGCCTTTCTGAAGCCTTGAGAAAAGCCTACCCTCCGGGATCCCAAGCGCCAACGCCTTGGGCTTGTCGAACCTGCGGTGCGCATTCTCCTCAAACAAGTATGCGACGCTATTTTTCGTGTGGATTGTGCGCGCGCAGGAAACCTTGAAACGCCCGCCATCATAAACTAAGCCTTCATCAACTTCATGGGCCTCCACCTCGAAGTTGTCAAGGCTGAAAGTCCCCAACTCTATCAAGGCATTAATCGTCTCCTTTGTCCCCCGTGGACCGTAAATGTTAAGCGGCCTGTCTCGCTCCAAAAAATCCATGCTCTGAATCATCCCTCCAAGCCCGAGGAAGTGGTCTGCGTGCAGGTGAGTCAGGAACACGTGGTCCAGGCGCATGAAGTTGAGTCCTGCGTGGCGCATCTGCCGTTGCGTGCCTTCGCCGCAGTCAAACAGCAAAAGATCCCCAAGATAATCTAAGGCTACTGCTGAAAGTCCTCTCTTATCTGTTGGAATGCACCCTGAAGTTCCCAGGAATATGATCTCCATGACATTAATTTAGGTTAAAGGCCATTATTAAAAGGGAAATGGATTCAAGTAAAAGATATGAGTGTCACGCACACACCTTCTATTCAGACGGTGAATTATCCCCGATGGAGCTTGTGAGGCGGGCGTTTGTTATGGATCACGCGTTAATTGCATTAACTGATCACGTTGATTTCTCCAATATCGAGCACGTGTTGTCGTGTCAGAAAAAGATTCTGCCGGAAATAAGCTGGGATATCAAGGTTCTTGTGGGAGTCGAGTTAACGCACATTCCGAAGGATAAGATACCAAAGCTTGTTAGCCAGGCGAAAAAGCTTGGAGCCCAAGTAGTCATCGTCCACGGTGAATCACCGGTAGAGCCTGTTGAGGAGGGGACAAACGATGTGGCGGTTAATCTACCCGATGTCGACATCATCGCTCACCCCGGCAACATAACGGTCGAGCAGGCTGAGAGGGCAGGGGAGAACGGAATCTTCCTGGAGCTTACTTCCCGGCGGGGACACAAGCAGGGGAACCGGCGTGTCGCGGAAGCGGCTCTTGCGGCAGGGGCGAAAATGCTCGTTAACACTGATGCTCACAGTCCAGAGGACTTGATAACTCAAAAACAGGCTTTTGATATCGCAGTCGAATCAGGATTATCCGAGAAACAGGCGCTTCAAACAATATCCGAGAACCCGAAGATTCTGTTGTGACGGAAAGAAAACGTTAGAGGGGTGTTCACACACCCCTCATCTTTATTGTCTGTTTTTTTATCTCTTTTTTTTCTTGACTACTTTTTTCTTCACTGCTTTCTTTTTCACCGCCTTCTTCTTAACTGCCATTTAAATCACCTCCGCATTTTTAAAATCACGCATCTGCCTCGGACATCATCCGAGGAAATAAAAAATTGAATGAGAAAAAATCACAGAAAAAAATCATCGCCATTTTTTTTATTAATACATCATTTTTTTTTCTACTATTTAAGTGAACTAAAATTCCTAAACTAACCAGAAATCTTCTAATAATCAAATGCCTCTGTAGAAAACCTTGTTTAATCTACAATACATGGCAAAAATTGCAGAGGATTCTCTACAAAGACAATACAATGTTACTCCAACTTGGACGTGCTCGAAATGTTCTCTTCGGACTGTTCAAGGCCTAAACCATTCTTCTTGTTTCTCACTGCAAGGAATATCGGCTCCGGATACTCGAACACTCTGCCCCTGTAGTTTCTGAGAACAATTTTTCTCTTCGTGGTCTTGACGATGTAATTCGGCTGCAACGGTATCTTGCCGCCGCCACCGGGAGCATCGATTACGAACTGTGGAATGCACAATCCTGATGTGTGGCCTCTAAGGTTTTCGATCATCTCGATTCCAGTAGATATTGGAGTGCGGAAGTGCTCGTTTCCGCGGGCTAGGTCGCACTGGTACACGTAGTATGGTTTCACCCTGATTTCAACAAGCTTTTGCATAAGCTCTCTTAGCACTTGGGGGTTGTCGTTTACTCCCTTCAAGAGTACTGTCTGGCACCCCAAGGGTATCCCCGCATTTGCCAGCAATGTGCAAGCCTTCTGGCTTTCGGGTGTTATCTCTCTGGGATGGTTGAAGTGCGTGTTAACGTAAACGGGATGATACTTTGAGAGCATACTGCATAATTCTTCAGTTATTCTTTGCGGCAGCGTGCATGGAACTCTTGTTCCAATCCGTATTATCTGCACGTGAGATATGCTTCTCAGCTCTTTCAGTATTCTCTCCAGGAACCTGTCGGAGAGCATTAATGGGTCTCCGCCGGATAGTATGACGTCTCTTATCTGCGGGTTCCTGCGGATGTAGCTTATGCCTTTGAGGATTTGCTCCATTGTTATCGTCTTGAATGGGTCTCCTACTTTTCTTTTTCTGGTGCAGAATCGGCAGTATGTTGCGCACTTGTTTGATACGAGCAGTAGCACTCTGTCCGGGTACCGGTGGGTGAGGCCCGGCACTGGCGAGTCTCCTTCCTCGTTTAAGGGGTCTTCTAGGCCGAAGTCTTCGAGTTCGAGTTTGTCTGGTATGCACTGCTTCCATATGGGGTCGCCTTCGTATTCTATGAGGTTGAAGTAGTAGGGGCTTATCCTCATCGGGAACTTTTTTGCGACTTCTGTTATCTCGTCTTTCTCGAACCGGAATCTTGAGGGTATTTGGCTTGGTTTCTCTATGGTTTCCGCAGGCATGTCTTTCTCGTCCCTCTCCTTTTGCTTTTCTTCCTCCGGGTTCTCCATGCGTTTAGCGTATATTACCTTGTCGTCTCCTTCCTCGTAGAAATCCTCTATCCTCGCCTTCTGCGCGTAACCGCATGCTTCGTAGAATCTGCGGGTGTTAGAGTACAGGCGGTCCGACTCGGTCTCGGTCACTATCATCCTGATTTTGTCTCTCCGAGCCTCGTCTTCGATGTGTGAGATGAGAAGTCGGCCGACTCCCTTTCTCCTGTAATCCGGTGAGACTGCTATCCAGTAGATTTCAACGAGCTTGTCTGCTATCGAGTCTTTCCCGTAACATGCGAATCCTGCGACTTTGCCTTCCTCTTCAGCGCATATGAACGTGTAAGTCGGGTCCTGGTTCAAGTAGTCTGTCAGGCACTCAAGGCAGGTTGCAGTGTCGTTGCCGTCAAACTCTGGTGTCCTAACAAGCATGCTATCCAACACTTCAAAGTCTTCTTTTACCGCTAAACGAATTTTCATGTTTTGCCCTCCAATGCGTAGTCGATTATCTTTGCGGCTAATTCGCCGTATGTCATTCCTTCAGTCTTCGCCGAGCGCCAGAATCCGGCGTCTGCTCCAAGGTCCGGGTTAGGGTTAACCTCGATTATCTGGGGTCCGTCATCTCCGACTCTTAAGTCAACTCTACCGTATCCTCTAACACCCATGATGCGGTAAGCCTTCTTTGATATTCTCTCCAGCTCTCCCGCCATCTCACCGGGTATGTCTGCGGGACATACTCCCGGCGTTGCCTTGTACTGTACGCTGTCTTCAAGCCATTTCGCGTTGTATGACACGATGCGTTCGTTCCCCTCAAGCCCCTCAAAGAGTATCTCTGATATGGGCAGGGCTTGCGGCTCATTGTTTCCCAGCAACGCCACGTTGAATTCCCTCCCGCCTACGAACTCCTCTACTAAAGCAGGCTGCCTGTAGGTTTTCACAACCTTTTCAATCTGTTTTTCAAGCGCTTTCCCGTCTTCCACAACCGACTCGGATTTTATTCCTATGCTTCCGTCCTCTCTCACGGGTTTCACGATTAAGGGGTACTCGAGCTCGTGTTCGAGTTCTTTTTCGTTTTCCGCGACGTAGAAATCAGGGGTCGGCAGTCCGTGATGCGAGAGAATCTGTTTAGTGTATGCTTTGTCAAGGCACACGGTGAGTGTCGTGTGGCCGCTTCCAGTATAAGGTATCCTTAAGATGTCAAGGAGCGCCGTCACGTGAGGCTCCATCCAAGTCTCCCCGTGGAATCCGTCGTCGCAAAGATTGAAGGCGACATCGACTTTCATATTCCTCAGCCTCTCGAAGCAGTCAAGGTTCATGTCAACAAGCGTCACTGAGTGCCCCAGTTGCCTGAGTGTTTCCGCCATGTAACCCACGTTTTCGTCGGTGTCCCTGCCCTCGTAGTCCTCCGGGTACGGGCTGGAGAGTTCCGCTTCAGAGTGTATTAACGCAACATTCATTTTTTCAAGTGGCTGCTTTGGGGCTGACTTGCTTTTCCAAGCCTTCTTGTTCCGTGATCCCGTTTCTTTCGAGTCCTATTGCGAGCATTTTGTTTATGAGTTCTGTGAATGTCATTCCCGCTAGTCGGGCTGCTTTGGGGAAGTATGAGACGGCTTCGATTTTCGGGTTGAGTCCTGGCAGTGGGTTTGCTTCGAGCACGTTTGGTCTTCCTTGTTCGTCCAGTCTTATGTCTATTCTACTGTAGTCTTTGCAGTCGAGGGCTTCGTGGGTTTTCAGAGCTAGTTCGATGATTTTTTCTTTTAGGTCGTCGTCGATTTTCTCTGGGTGTCCTGAGTACTCGTCTTTCTCCCATTTAGTTTTGGCTTCATATCCGTAGACTCCCCTGCTTTCTTTTGGGTATTTGTGGAGGTATATCTCGACTATGGGTAGAGTGTATGCTTTTTTGTTTCCCAGCACTGCCACAGTGAATTCTCTTCCGGGCAGGAATTTTTCGGCAAGCGCCGGCTGGTTGTATATTGTGTTTATCTGGGTTATCTTGTTTGCGAGTTCTTTTTCATCTCTTACGAGGGAGTCGGTGCTTATTCCCCTGCTTGACCCGTCTTCTAGGGGTTTTACTATCAGCGGGAAATCTAGTCTTTCGTCTAAGGCTTCATCGGGTGTTTTGAATACCTGTGAGTGAGGGGTTGGTACTCCATGGTATGTCAGCACTTCTTTTGTTTTTGCCTTGTTTAGCGTGATTGC
>JBDRCA010000151.1:0-29860 GCA_043822165.1 Candidatus Altarchaeota archaeon | reverse complement strand
GACCCTACAGGGGAGATTACGGTCTTGTTGCCTTCTCAGGACAGGAATATAAAGCTTGCATATGAGCGGACTCTTCCGGATGAGGTGGGGGTATTGAGGGTAGGGTGTCAAACGATATTTTCATTGCAAGTGATGTTGTTCGCCCGGACGTGCCGGTTACTAATTCCCCTTCTTATGCGGACGAGTCCGTGTACATGGCGCTTTTGTCTGACTTGCACATTGGGAGTTACTTGTTCCTGGAAAAGCAGTTTTCCAGGTTTCTCGAATGGTTGTCGGGCAAAGCCGGGCCGGACGATGTCGCGGACAGGTTAAAGTACATTCTCGTTGCAGGCGACCTGGTGGATGGGATAGGGATCTACCCGCACCAGGAGAAAGAGCTTGTCATCCCCGACATATACAAGCAGTACGAGTTTTTGGCGGCGCTTCTTTCCCGGATACCCGACTACATTGAAGTCGTGTTGGCTATGGGCAACCACGATGCCGTGCGCAACGCCGAACCCCAGCCGCGGCTTTCCAAGGAAGTGGGCGGCTCGCTTTTCGACCTTCCTAACGTCCACGTCGTCGGTAACCCCGTCTACGTCAGGACACACGGCGTCACGACGCTCATGTACCACGGGACGACGCTTGACAGTGTCATCGGGAATCTTGCGGACTGCACGTACCAGTCCCCGGAATACGCGATGATAGAGTACTTAAAAAGAAGGCATCTCGCGCCCATGTACGGGTCGGATTCGCTGGCCCCCGAGGAGGTCGACTACATGAGCATCAGGGCTTTACCGGATATATTTCACGCGGGCCACGTTCACACGAACGGGTACGGGCAATACAGGGGGGTTCGGGTCATAAACTCTGGCACGTTCCAGGCGAAGACGAAGTATCAGGAGCAGCTGGGGCATATGCCGACTCCTGCTCGTGTGCCGCTTGTGAATCTCGAGAACCTTGAGGTCACGGTCATGGATTTTAACCTTTAAGATGGATTCGGTTATGGAGGCTTATTCACGGGAGCTTGAGGCGAAGATTAATGCAGCCTACGGTGTCGCCGGTAAGTGCAGGGGTTTGGGTTTGGACCCTTCCTCTGAGGTCGAGGCTTATCCTGCGGGCGACATAGCGGACAGGGTTGAGGGGCGTGTGGGGCCGCCGGGGATTGCGGCGAAGATTCGCGAGGTCGGCAGGGATAACATAACCGAGATAATCGATTACATACTGGAGTCAGACGGGGACTCCGGCCAGCAGGAAAATATTCTGCAGGCGATAAGGACAAGCCTTGACATACTAACCGAGGGAGTTGTCGCAGCCTCAATCGAGGGCGTCTCCGACTCGAAGATACTGGCTAACCCAGACGGAAGCAAGTACCTGGCAATCTATTTTGCAGGCCCTATACGCAGCGCCGGCGGCACCGGCCAGGGCATGGCGGTTTTGGTCGGCGACTACATCCGCCGCAAAGTCGGCCTTGCGGAATACAGGCCCACGGAAGACGAAATAGAGCGCTACGTCGAGGAAGTAAAGCTTTATGACGAGCGCGCCTCCCGGCTCCAGTATCTTCCAAGCGACGACGAAATCCGAAAGATAATACGCAACAATCCCGTCTGCGTCGACGGCGACCCGACGGAGGACGTGGAGGTTCCCATACACAGGGATCTGGCGCGCGTGGAAACCAACAGGGTCCGGGGAGGCATGTGCCTCGTGGTCGCCGAAGGCATCGCCCAGAAGGCTAAGAAGCTCTACGAGCGCGCCGGAAAACTGGGTCTGGACTGGGATTGGCTCTCCGACTTGAAGGATAAGGTAAAGGATGGTCAGGAGGACGCGTCCGCCAAGCCTGCGGCCAAGTTCATGGACGAGGTCGTTGGCGGGCGCCCGATTTTCGCGGCGCCGTCCTCCAAGGGCGCGTTCAGGCTGCGCTACGGGCGATGCAGGGGTTCCGGGATTGCGGCAAAGTCCATGCATCCTGCATCCATGATTCTGACCGGCGGCTTCATCGCAACCGGCACGCAGGTGAAGGTCGAGCGCCCCGGGAAAGGCTGCATTATAACCGAGTGCGACGAGGTTGACGGTCCAATAGTGAAGCTTAGGAACGGCAGCGTGTTGCGCGTCGAGGACTCTGTTCTCGCAAGGGATTTGCGGTTGAGCGTTTCCGAGATTCTGTTTTTGGGGGATATACTCGTCCCCTTCGGGGATTTCAAGCAGACGAACACGTCTCTTTTGCCTGCCGGCTACTGCGAGGAGTGGTGGCGCCAGGAGATGAAGGAGAAGGGAAGGTACTTTGAGGGCGTTCCATCGCCGTCCGAGGCAGTATCATTGTCCCGTGAAACGGGTGTTGCATTGCATCCCCGCTACACCTACTACTACGAGGACGTTTCCGCGAAAGACATTACATCTCTCGTCGAGTGGCTGTCTACGGGCTCAATAGAATCAGGTAAACTCAAGGTTTCTGCAGGCAACTCTCCCGCAAAAAGGGTGATCGAGTTCTTGGGTGTTCCGCACGAGGTTTCAGGCGGCTTTGTCTTAATAGACGAGTATGTTCCCTTGACTGCATCCCTTGGCATTTTGTCCGCGGACGGGAGTATGAATGTTTCAGAGTTCATGGTGAAGGCTGGTAAGGTGGCTGATGACGTTGGCGGTTTTGAGCTGGTTTCCGTGGCTTCTTCCGTGCCGTTGAGGCGCAAGGCGGGAACGACCATCGGCTGCAGGATGGGTCGTCCGGAGAAGGCGAAAGAGCGCAGGATGCAGCCTGCAGTCCACGTCTTGTTTCCCCTCGGGGATTACGGGGGCAGGGAGCGCAGTGTTAATGTGGCTGCCCAGAACAACGATGTCATCCCGGTCGAAGTTGCGGGATACAAGTGCGGGGGGTGCGGTCAGGTCTCGCTTACCAAGGTGTGTCCTGTGTGCGGGGTCGAAGGCAGGCTTATGAAGTCGTGTCCGTCGTGCAGGTACGTCGGCGACCAGGATGTTTGCCCCTCATGCAAGAAGAAGACTCGCTTCTACGACAAGAGGAGCATTCCGATAAGGAGTATCTGGCAGGCTGCAATAGAGTCTGCGGGAGTAAAGTCTGTGACCGTCAAGGGCGTTCAAGGCATGATTTCCGCGGTCAAGATTCCGGAGCCGTTGATGAAGGGTGTTTTGCGGGCTGCGAACAATGTGTACGTGTTCAAGGACGGGACAATACGCTTTGACGCGACTGACGCGCCATTGACTCATTTTAAGCCTAATGAAATCGAGGTCTCGGTCGACAAGCTCAAGGAGTTGGGTTACGCAAGCGACATATACGGGAGGCATCTTACCTCGGAGGACCAGGTCGTTGAGCTTCGCCCCCAAGACATAGTGATACCCTCCGAGGGCGCGGTGTATCTGTCAAGGGTTGCGAATTTCGTGGACCAGCTTTTGACCAGGTTCTACGGCATGGAGGCCTTCTACAATGTTTCCTCACGCGAGGATCTTCTCGGCCACCTCGTATCCGGGCTTGCGCCGCACACGTCTGCCGCAATCGTCGGCAGAATAGTGGGTTTCACGAAGGCCAGAGTATGTTTCGCCCACCCCTTCTGGCACGCAGCCAAGAGAAGGAACTGCGACGGAGACGAGGACGCGTTCATGCTGCTCATGGACGTTCTCCTTAATTTCTCGAGAAAGTATCTGCCGGAAAAACGCGGAGGACACATGGATGCGCCGCTCGTAGTAACGACTCTTCTTAACCCCTACGAGATAGACGACGAAGCCCATAAGATGGAGATTGTCACAGAATTCTCCCTGGACTTCTACGAGAAAACCTGGGAGAAGGCAAGCCCGTATTCAGTCTCCGTGAAGACTGTGAAAGACGTCTTAGCGACCAGCCCGTGCACGGGCCTTATGTTCACTCACTCGACCGGCAACGTGAACGGCCCAGTACACAAGTCAAAGTACGTCAAACTAAAAACAATGCAGGAGAAAGTGGAAGCCCAACTCGAAATCGCCGAGAAAATAAGGGCAATAGACGAGAAAGCTGTCGCGGAGATAGTCATAAACTCCCATTTCCTGCGGGACACGTACGGGAACCTTAGGGCATTCACGCGCCAGAAATTCAGGTGCGTCAAATGCAACGCAAGCTACCGGCGCATACCGCTGGCAGGCAAATGCACCAAATGCGGAGGCAGAATACTGTTGACCGTGACGGAAGGCTCCATCAGAAAATACCTGGAGCTCACCCAAAACATGGCCAACAAGTACGGGCTCTCAGAGTACCTCAAGCAAAGACTAAAACTGCTTGACCAGGACATAACATCCCTATTCACAAACGACTTGGCTAAACAAGTAAGTCTTGCAGAATTCATGTAAGATAAAATGGCTAAAGGAGACAAGGAGATTGCGGCAGGCAGCGTGCTCGGCGGCATCGCCGCGTGCGAGATGGCGGTCCTGGGGACAGCGTGCCCGTTTTGCGTGGTTGGCGCGGCAGTCTTGTTGGCGGCAGGCGGCGCCAAGAAAATGATGGCTCGGAAAAAATAGTCAGTCTCTTTCGCAGAACTCTGGGATGCTATCGCTTGCCGCAAGCATTCTTCGTATCTCGTCTTGGGGGACTCCGCGGACTACTAATTCACCGAGTTTTTCAGCAAGTATCGTTGACTTTACAAACGCGTCCTCATCCGGCTTGTCTTCCGAAGTTATCCCCTGAATCTGCTCTTTCAGGAACGCGAGGTCTTCCTCCCTCACTCCATGTTGTCTCGCCTGTCTTAAACCCGCATTCATCTCGACGTCAAATCTTTCGACGTAATCGAAAAGCTTCTGGCGCAAGCCGGGATTAAACCTGTCGCCCTCCCTGTACTGCGGCAGCAGCGCGCAAGCCTCGCTCATAATCTTATCGTCTATCGTGAACCTGTCCTGCTGTTTACCCTTCAAGGCAGCGAACAACCTGTGCTCCACCTCGTGCCGATAGACCCTCAGGGAAACCCCATCCTCAAGGACGATGAGCCGGTCGACCCCGCGTCTACCCTCTACCTGGCCGAAGCCGTACGAGCAGTTAACGCAGTTTTTCGGAGTGTTTTCTCCGGGGACTTCGACGTAGAATGTCAATGGCTCGTCTTCATTGTAGACCAGTCTCGCACGGGAGAGCTCTTTTTTAGTCAATGATGCCAGTGCATACGTGTTTTTTTGCACGTATTCGATTGCCTGGTTTCTTTCCTCTCCTACGTCAGAGTTTAAGCCCGCGAGGTTTTCGGCGTATCTGTCGCATCTTATCCTGGCTGCGTCGTATTGTCTGCCTGACAGGTCGCCGAAGAGCAATTCTCCCGGAAGATTTACTGCCGAGGACGCTTTTATGTTGTCGTTCATCATGGAGAAAAAAGCAGATTCTCGAGAGCCTTCATAGACGAAGGCGTGGGTTGTTCCGTCTTTTCCGTCTGCTACCAGCAGTCGGTTTCCTCCTGGCAGTTCGGTTATCGCGTTTTTTTCCGCGTGTGTGGTCGTGACTGCGGCGACTCCGTGTTCGCCGCCTCCGGTGTTCACTATCGCGGTGTTTTTTCTCGACCCAGGTATTGTGAATGATTCTCCCGGTTTCACAATCACGAATCCGTTTCGTTTGAATGCTTCTTGTTTTTCACTTTCAAGCTCTTCGCGGGTTTTCCTTTCAGTCTGCTGGCTCTCAAGTATCGGCTGTTCAGCGGGGTGTCCGTGTACTATCCTCGGCATGACATAAAATAGTGTTTTTTCAAGAAGAAATAGTGTCTAGTCTTTGACGACTTTCACGTACACCGTGTCTTCGGCGCCTTCTGCGTAGGATTTTTCCCGGGCTTTCACGTCTATCCTGTATTTGCCTGGGAGGGCGTCTGTGAGCGGTCTTACTTCGAAGGATAGTTTCCTGCTTTCCTTGGGCCCTACTATGATGTCTCTTTTGGAGGCGTATTTGTCGCCTGTGTTGGTGAACAGGAACTGGTCGTCGTAGGTTTTCGCTTCCACGTAGACTATGACTTCCCTGTCTTTGTTCATGTTTTTGACTTCGATGTCGATTGTGCTTCGTTCCCCGATTTTCACGGTCGAGGGGTCTGCGCTGACGCCTACTCCGACGTCGCCTTGCACGCTGTATCCAGTCGGAATCTGCATTATGAGGAATGCGATGATGATTATGAAGAGAAGCAGGCCGATAACGGACACCCACCGCACTCTTTTGAGCATGGATGCAAGTTTTTCCATTAGCAAATCATTTTTTTTACTAGTTTAAATATGCTATATGGCAAGGATGTTAAAGCTTGGTGTTTTAGTGGGTACGGTCTTTCACGGGTCCTCGGTCTTCGATGGTTTCGCGGAAAAGAAGGTTGAAACAGGCTTCGGTGATTGCACGGTCTTTGAGGGGGACGGCATGGTTTTCCTGCCGCGTCACGGCGTGGACGAGAGTGTTCCGCCGCACATGATCAATCATCGCGCCAACATATCCGCTCTTAAGGAGTCTGGCGCCGGCAAGGTTGTTGGCGTGTGCTCGGTCGGCGGATTAAAGACTTCTTTTCCCCCCGGCACGCTCGTCGTCCCGGAAGACTACATAGGACTGTGGAATACTCCGACATTATTCGACGACAAACCGGTTCACGTAACGCCTTCGCTTGACTATCCGTTAAGGCAGGCAATCGTTGCCTGCGCTGAACGACGAGGCATTAAAGTACGCGACGGCGGAGTCTACGTCCAGACAAGGGGTCCGCGGCTGGAGACGAGGGCGGAAGTACGGTATCTGGCAACCATGGGCGACGTAGTGGGGATGACCCTTGCCTCCGAGGCAACGCTTGCTAGCGAGGCGAAACTGCCTTACGCAGGAATATGCACTGTCGACAACTTCGCAAACGGCACAGTAGAAGAGACGCTCGACTTTGAGGAAGTAGTCGAGCATTCGCGGGAAAAAAGCGGGGAGATACTGGAGCTTATTAGAGCCGTCGCAAAGGAGGTCAGGGAATGAGCCTTCTTGTGAAGAATGTTTTGCTGGACGGTAAAAAAACGAACATCCACGTCGAGGGCAACATCATCTCGGATGTCGGAGCAAAGGCAGGCTCCAAGGCCGGTGAAGTCCTCGACGCTAAAGGCAAGGCCGCCATCCCAGGGTTAATCAACACTCACACGCACGCGGCCATGACTTTGATGCGAGGGTACGCAGACGACTTGGAGCTTCATGACTGGCTGTCAAACCACATCTGGCCCCTGGAGGCTAATCTTACCGGGGAGGACGTTTACTGGGGGGCGAAGCTTGCTTGCCTTGAGATGATAAAGTCCGGGACTACGTGCTTCAACGACATGTACTGGCACGCCGAGGCTTGCGCCAGGGCGGTTGATGAGATGGGTATACGAGGCGTCTTGAATGCAGTGTTCATAGACATGTTCGACGCCGGGAAGGCAGAGGAGCAGATAAGGTTGAACGAGATTTTGTTCAAGTCTTTCCGCAAGTACTCCGACCGCGTCGTCTTCGCGCTGGGGCCTCACGCAGTATACACTGTATCCGAGGAATCGCTCATGTGGGCGAAAAAGTTCGCGGACGAGCATGGTCTCGTTGTACACTTTCATCTGTCTGAGACCCGGAAGGAAAACGAGGACTTCGTGAAGAAGGAGGGCATGCGTCCAATCCCGTATCTTGAGAAAATAGGGTTTCTCGGGGAGAACCTGGTCGCCGCCCACGTGGTCTGGGTGACTAAGGGAGAGATTAAAACCCTTGCAAGCCACGGAGTCAAAATCGCCCACAACCCCACATCCAACATGAAGCTTGCAACCGGCGGAGTCATGCCTTATGTTGAGATGAAGGAGGCGGGACTAACGGTCTCATTGGGCACGGACGGGTGCGCGTCAAACAACAACCTCGACATGTTCGAGGCCATGAAGTTCGCAGCACTCCAACAGAAGGCGCACCGCTGGGACCAGACGGTTCTGCCCGCCGCTGAAGCCCTCGCAATGGCGACTAGTCAGGGCGCCGCCGCCCTAAAAATCAACGCCGGCAGAATCGAGGAGGGAAGACTCGCAGACATCCTGCTCATAGACCTTGACCGCCCAGAGCTTACGCCCCACTACAATCTCGCATCAGACCTCGTCTACGCCGCGAACGGCTCCTGCGTCGACACGATGATATGCGACGGAAAAATCCTTATGCAGGAGAGGAAAGTGGAAGGCGAACAGGAGATACTTGCTAAAGTCAGGGCGGTTGCCGGGAATCTGGTCGCGAGGAAAAAGAAATGAAATTGCTCGAAAAAACCCTTTTGAATGCGCCGGTAGTGCAGTGTGGTGAATACGAATACTTCACCCACCCGCTGACGGACGCTATCCCGTTGGTTTTTCCTGTGCTGTTCTTACTGTATCCCGTAAACAATACAGTCCAATAGGGCAAGACTTTGTAATACCTGAATTCTCACGGTATTATACTCTACCACCAAAAGTTTACGCCTCGACTATATTGCCCAACACAACCATAAAGATCGACACAAACTTTAATTGGTTTCTATGAGACTATTTTGTTTGATAATTGTGGATTAACTCTTCAGTCTTGTTAACGAAATCTCTGCTGGCGGGTATTATCCAATCGATATCTGTTGCCACTATCTTGCTTACACCATACTGTATGTTTATTCTCGCCACTCTGGCCTTGTCGAGATTCTCAACCAATTTTCTCTCAAGCAAGTACGCGTTTTCCATACCTTCAACGTCTACTAGCTCCACATAAAGGTGCCTTAAGGCCACTACAACACAGTTATGGTCTTTACCTTCAATTCCTTTCACAAGCAGTGCGGCAAGTGAGGCGTGATACATTGCGTAATAGCCCGTTGCTATAACCCAGTCATGATAGCCTCCCTCATGCAGGTAAGCCATTACCTCAAGATTGCCTCTGGCCCTGTTCAGATGAGACTTCGCCCTGCTTAAGTCGGGTTCTATCTTCCTCAGTCCCGGTGCTTTTCTCTCCAAGCACCACTTGAATGTTTTTTCTGTTTCCTTATCCAATCTTGTCACCATATTTCGTGTAAAACCATTTTTCCCCATAGAATATGATTCTGTCCCTCAACAGGGTTTTATAGAATCCTGTTTTCTCTTCTATTCCCTGGCCGAATTCTTTTTCGTCTACGACCGAAGCATTAACTTCTCTCCCATACTGTAGCCCTGTCTTTGAAGCCGCCTCCAGGATTCTCTGCTCTTCTTTTTTTGTTTTACATACTACCAGAATATCTATGTCGCTTTTTTCATTGTGTTCACCCCTGGCAACGCTTCCAAACAAGAATGCACCCTCTAGTCCAGAGACTTTTTCTTGCAACATTTCAACTAACCTGCCCACTAATTTTCCCACCACAACATTACGATCCATAAACGTCTGCTTTCTCTTTAATTCGATGAACTCCAGTTCCTTGATAAGTAGTTCATTATTGAAGTTTGGTTTGTAGAAGCTCATGTTGCCTTTTTTTTCTTCTGTTAGGTAGCCTGATCGTGTCATCTCTTTGAGGTAGGTGTGAGCTCTCTCCAGTGATATCTCTGCTTGTTTAGCTATTTCGCTTAAATACATCTCCTTGGGGTTTCTTTGAAATGCTTCAAGAATTTTATCTCTGCCGGTGTTTCTCATGTTAGATTATGTCATTTTGCTATTTAAATACTTTTGGTTTTACCGAAAATACTTTCGGAAAACCCAATAAATGTCGCCGCATTAATAAGCATCTCCTTCCAAGACGAAAAACATAGACCTAACAGAGGAACGTAGACACTTCCGTTAGCGCGTATTTCCCGTAGACAACACAGTCCAATAGGACAAGACTATGCGAAAGCCTGAAACAAGAGTTTCTCTAATACTGCGTTACCGTCTATCTAGCTGAGTTACTTATTCTTTTAATTATCTTTATGAAAATCTTAATGAGAGGGTATAATGGATAATCTTAAGAAGCTGGAGGATTCGCTTCTTTCGGCTCCTGTGGTGCGGAGGGGTGAATACGAATACTTCATACATCCTCTAACCGACGGGATACCGCCTCTGACTCCCGGGCTTTTGACGGAGGTCTGCGGGAGGATTCAGGATGTCGTTAATCCCGGCGCGGAGAAAATCCTGACCATGGAGGCTATGGGCATCCACTTTGCCGCGGTCTTGTCCGTGGAAACCGGCATGCCCTTAAATATCGTGCGCAAGCGCCAGTACTGGCTTCCCGGCGAAGTCGTCCTGGACCAGGCCACAGGCTACTCTAAGGGGAAGCTTTACATAAACGCGGTTAACGCGGGAGACAGGCTGCTTGTCGTCGACGCCGTCATCTCGACGGGCGGAACCCTCACCGCGGTCTTGAACGCCTTGAAGAAAATCGGCGCCGAAGTAGTCGACGTCGTTTGCGTCATCGAGCGCGGCGACGGAGTCGCGAAAGTCAAGAAAGAAACAGGATTCGACGTGAAGACTCTTGTGAAAATCGAGGTAAGAAACGGGAAAGTCGACATTATTTGACGACTCTCATGTGCAGCATCTCGTATGCTTCGAATCTTTTCTCCACCATGTATCCTACAAGATCTTCCGGAAGTCTCTTGCCGAGGTCTTTAACGTTCATGATTTATTATTCTGGTTTTCCCATAATCTTTTTATGGGTTCAGTCTATCCGGTGGTTGACTCGCACTGTCACACGGCGGTCAGGAGCGTGAAAGACTTCACGGACTTGGCTGCCGCCGGCATCGTGCCGGTGGGCCTTGCCTTCTGGCCTCTTGAGCCGAGAAGCGCCGACACGCTTCTGGACAACTTCGACAGGATGCTGGACCAGCTTGCGGGCCCGATAAAGGAGACGGGCGTTACCGGTTACGTCGGCTTGGGGATTCATCCCAAGAACTCGCATTTCACGGAAACACCGAACCAGCGCAAGGTGCTTGCCGCCCTCCCGGATTATCTCTCCCGCGACTACGTAGCCTGCATGGGCGAAGTAGGCTTGGACACACTCGACATAACCGAAGAGAGAATCCTGTATGCCCAACTTGAGATTGCAAGGGATGCAGGCAAGCCTGTTGTAATCCACACGCCCGGCAAGAGAAAGCAGGATGCACTCGACAGGACGATAGACATTCTGGGCCAGGTTAAGATGCCGCCAAACCTGGTCGTACTAGACCATATAACGCCCGAGCTTGTCTCTAAGGCGTTGTCTTTCGGCGGTAAGGTCGGCTTGACCGTGAAGGAGGGGAAACTGGGCGCCGACGACGCCATCGCCATACTCCGGGCAAACGAGTCAGACGTCGACCGTTTCCTCATAAACTCGGACTTCGGGTACAGCGCATCTACTGCCGGAGAGCTCACTGTGGTGCGCGCGACAGCAGACAGGATTGAGGAGCAGCTTGGGGTTGCGGCTAAGGTGTGCAGGGACAATGCGGCCCAACTTTTCGGGATTCCCGTTCACGAGAAGGTTCGTCGGCCGCCGAGACTTAAGGCGTGAACAAAAAAACATTATTATACTATTAATAACAATTGTTTTGCATGAGCGGTCTATTTGGTGTTGTATCGTCAGACGACTGTGTTGAAACTCTTTTCTTGGGCACCGACTACCACTCTCACCTGGGCACGCAGTGCGGCGGCCTCGCGGTTCTCGGCAAAGACGGCTTCCAGCGGAAGGTCAAAAACATAAGCCGCAGCCAGTTCAAGTCAAAGTTTTTCGAAGACGTCGAGAAGATGCGCGGAAAATCCGGGATAGGCGTCATATCAAGCGATTTTGAGCAGCCTCTCATGTTCGAGTCAAAGTTCGGGTTGTACGCGATCGTCGTGGACGGGCTCATCCAGAACAAGAAGGAGCTTGTCAAAGACCTCATCTCCACGGGCACGTCCTTCATCGAGCTTTCCAATGGGAGTGTGAATACGACCGAGCTTGTGGCAAAGCTTATCGCCCGCGGAGACTCGCTGGTCGCCGGCATCGAGAACATGTTCGCTAAAATCAAGGGTTCCATTTCCGTCCTAATACTCAACCACAAGGGGATTTATGCCGCGCGCGACCGCCACGGGCACAGCCCCCTCGTCATCGGGGAAGGAGACCGGGGCATCGCAGTCACGTCCGAGTCGTGCGCTTTCCCGAACCTCGGCTTCAAGGTCAAGAAATTCCTGAATCCCGGGGAAGTAGTGTTGCTCACTCCCAACGGCGTGGAGTCCATCCGCGAAGGCGGTAGCATAAACAAGATTTGCACTTTCCTCTGGATTTACACGGGCTTTCCCGCATCCTCCTATGAGGGAATAAACGCTGAAATCGTGAGGGAGAAATGCGGGAGAGCACTTGCGAAAAGAGACAAGGTTAAGGCGGACCTCGTCTCAGGTGTGCCCGATTCGGGGCTTGCACACGCGATAGGATACGCCATGGAATCCGGTCTACCATACAGGCGCCCACTTGTGAAATACACTCCCGGATACGGGCGAAGCTACACCCCGCCAGACCAGAAGACACGGGACCAGATAGCGCTCATGAAACTCATCCCCATAAAAGAGGTCATCGACGGCAAAAGCATCATAATCTGCGAGGACTCCATAGTCCGCGGCACACAGCTTAAAAACTACACTGTCACAAAGCTCTTCGACTCCGGGGCAAGGCAAGTCCACGCTCGCCCCGCCTGTCCGCCGCTCATGTTCCCGTGCAGGTACAATGTTTCCACGAGAACCTACAAGGAGCTTGTCGCGCGCCGCGCCATAGAGGCAATCGAGGGAAAGGAAGTGGAAGACGTCTCAGAGTACCTTGACCCCGACAGCGAGAAATACAAGAAAATGATAGACTGGATCGCGAAAGAACTCGGTGTCACATCCCTCATGTACCAGCGCCTCGACGACATGATCGAGGCCGTGGGCGCTCCAAAGGAAAAGCTTTGCACTTACTGTTGGAATGGTCAATGCTAGAACGTCCAAGGCAGACACTCCACAGGAAGTAAAAGTATTCGGCGCCGCATCCTTCCTAAACGACTTCGGCTCAGACATGGTCTACCCCATCTGGCCGCTCTTCGTCGTCTCCCTGGGAGTCGACATGCGAGTCCTCGGCATAATAGACGGGCTCGGCGACGCACTCGTATACATCTCCCCGGGCGTTTCCGGATACCTCTCAGACAAGTGGCGGAAAAGAAAAGTATTCATCTGGCTCGGCTACCTAATGGGCGCGTTCTCAAGGGTCGGCTACGCATTATCCAGGACCTGGCATCCGCTCCCGTTTTTCAAGATACTGGATAGGGCCGGCAAGATGCGCGGCGCACCCCGGGACGCGATAATAGCCGACGCATCAACCGTTGAAAACCGCGGCAGAAACTTCGGATACCTGAGAACATTCGACAACATGGGGGCAGTCTGCGGGATAATAACGACTCTGGTGCTTGTAAACTACGTTTCCTTCAGCATCATATTCCTGGTCGCCGCAATACCATCCTTCATCGCAGTCGCGCTGATATACAAGAAAATAACCGACCGTCCGACGGCGAACATACACAAGGGTGTGTCAATAAAAAACCTTTCCAGAAACTTCAAGGTATTCCTAACCGCGAGCATGTTTTTCGCGCTAGCATCATTCTCCTACTCGTTTTTCATAGTCTACGCAAACAAAATAGGGTTTGCGAAAACAACAGTCCCCGTGCTCTACCTGTTATTCACAGTCTTCGCAGCACTATCATCACTGCCATTCGGAAAACTCGCCGACAAACTAGGACGCAAAACACTCATGCAGGCTGCATTCCTCCTGTTCACCCTAACGTGCGCAGGATTCGCAATCACGCAATCACGCATAATCGTTGTAGCACTCTTCATACTATACGGCCTACACCGCGGAGCCCTCGACACAGTCCAGAAAGCATACGCCGCGGAACTGGCACCCGAAGCCTTCCGGGCGAGCAGCCTCGGATTCTTCCAGATGGTCGTCGGATTGCTCGCCTTGCCCGCGTCATTTATCGCTGGTTTCCTGTGGGACATGGTCGGCCCCCAGACGATGTTCTCCTTCTCCGCAGTAATGGCGTTCACAGGCGCCGCAATAATCTCGTGCTGCAAGAGGGGCAGACAATGATGTCCGGCAAAACAGCAGCCATAGTCTTGTTTGTTTCATTGCTCATCTTCGCCGTCACATTAAGGGATTCCGGGCGTGACTACGCTTGCAGGGACTGTAACGTCGTGTTGATTTCACTTGACACGTTGCGCGCCGACCACCTGAGTTCATACGGGTATCCCCTCAACACTTCCCCGCATATCGACGATTTGGCCGCTAAAGGCATCTTGTTCGAGAACGCGATTTCCCAGGCATCGTGGACCATGCCCTCGCACGCAGCCCTCTTCACGTCCCTTTACCCCTCCGACATGGAGCTTTTTTATTTTCCGTATCCTGGCTTGATAAGCGATAACGTCACTGTATTAACTGAACTTCTGAAGGCTGAAGGTTATGCGACCGCCGGCTTCCACGGCGGAAGCTTTCTGAGCGAAGGTTTCGGGTTCAGCCAGGGTTTCGACGTCTACAAGTCAAACGGCCCGAGAATGGAGGACAACACCCGGGATATATACTCGTGGCTTTCCGAGAATCACGACAAAAAATTCTTCCTTTTCCTGCATAATTTCAACGTCCACGGACCATACACTCCCCCTAAAACTTACACTAGGTACTTTACCAATTACTCTACTCCAACAGACCTTAAATCCCACATCATCGACGTTCAGAGGCTATACGATGAAAAAGGAGGAATACCCCCTGAGAACAAATCTTCCCTAGACTACATTATCTCCCAGTATGACGGAGAAATAGCATACGTCGACCATCTCCTGGGGCAATTTATTGGAGAGCTTGTCCGCTACGGCCTGCTGAATAATACCCTCATAATCGTCACTTCCGACCACGGCGAAGAATTTTTGGAACACGGTCACTTCGATCACGTGAGGACTTTGTACGACGAGCTCGTTCGCGTGCCCTTGATAGTGTGGGCTCCAACATTGCCTGAGGGGAGGCGTGTTTCAAAGCAGGTCATGTTAGTGGATGTTATGCCTACTGTCTTGGATTTGCTGGGTATAAAGTATTCCGGTGACGTGCGTGGTTTAAGTCTGGTCTCGTTTGTCTTGGGTGGTGGGATAGAGCGCCCGGCTCTAAGCGAGACAGGTTCTACTTTTCCGCGCGACATTCCTAAGAATACTTTGATATCCTATCAGAGGTCTGTGAGGTCCGGCGGATGGAAGCTTATCTACGGGCGCTTCAAGGTTAACATGACTCCTGCAGACGGGTCAATTCAAAGAGTCGATACTGTGTCGTCTTACCAGTTGTTTGATTTATCCACTGACTCCGGCGAACACGTTGATGTTTACGACAAAGAGAGACTCCGGGCTTTCAGCTTAAGCCGAAGACTGGTCGGGGCTCCGGTGCAGGCGGAGGCTCCGCAGGAGCCTGCCAATGTCTCGGATTCCGTGAAGCAGCAGCTTAAGGGCATGGGGTACTTGACTTAAAGTCGTCTATTTTTATATTCCTTCTTCCAAGTATGTTAAGCTTTAAGATGAATTACTGGTTTCCATGTGTTACGGCCGGGTACGAAGACTTCCGTAGTGGGAACCCGTTAACTTTGCTTCTGTTGTTGTTGCTTAGGCTGCGAGAGTAGACTAGTTTCTAGTCTGGGTCTCGCGCGCATCGGATTATAAAGATTATTAAATCAAATTCAATGAGGTGTATTTAATCATGGACCAATTCTGGTATAACCAAAAAATAGCGGAAAAGAAGAAGCCAAGGAAGATAAGGGTTTTCGACACAACGCTTCGGGACGGCGAGCAGACGCCGGGAGTAACCCTTAAGGCGGACGAAAAGCTTCAGATAGCCAAGGCACTGGACGAGCTTGGTGTAGACTACATTGAGGCGGGTTTTCCCGTATCCTCTGACGGGGAGTATGCGGCTGTGTCGCGGATAGCGCAGGCAGGTCTGAAAGCAGAGATCGTGGGTCTTGCAAGATGCGTTGAAAAGGACATGGACGCTGCGATAGAGGCCGGCTGCGACATGGTCCATATATTCATCGGCACATCCCCGATACACAGGAAATACAAGCTGAAGATGTCCAAGAAACAAATAATAGAGCGCGCCGAATACTGCATAAACTACGTGAAAGACCGCGGCGTCCCAGTGCATTTCAGCCCCGAGGACGCGTGCAGGACGGAGCTTGACTACCTAAAGCAGGTGTGCGCTCTGGCGGACTCATTGAAGGTTTCCCACATAAACATCCCGGATACGGTGGGCGTTATGACTCCCGCCGCCATGCACTGGCTGATTGCGGAGCTTGAAAAGGAAGTCAGGACTCCCCTGGCAGTGCACTGCCACAACGACTTCGGGATGGCGGTTGCGAACACGATTTCAGCAGTGACTGCGGGAGCTGTCATTCCCCACGTCACCGTGAACGGGCTTGGGGAGCGTGCCGGAAACGCGGACTTAGAGCAGGTTGTGATGGGCTTAAGGCTTATACACGATGTCTCCTCGGACATAAAGTCTAAGCGGATTTACCAGACTTCAAAGCTTGTGGAAAGGCTGACGGGAGTAAGGGTTATGCCTAATTTCCCGATAGTCGGCGACAACGCGTTCGCTCACGAGTCAGGCGTCCACGTCCACGGAGTCCTGGCCAAGGCATCTACGTACGAAGCAATAACTCCCGAGCTTGTGGGCGCGAAAAGAAGGCTGGTTCTCGGAAAACTAGTCGGAAAACACGGCGTCAAAGACAAGCTGGATGGCATGGGCATAAAAGTGTCCGAGGCACAGGCCGAGGAAATAACCAAGAAAATCAAAGACCTCGGAGACAAGGGGAAGAAAGTCACCGAAGAAGACCTTGCGGCAATAGCGGAAGACACGCTGGGAGCAGGCACACGCAGAGAGCGGATAGTGGAACTAAAAGACTTGACGCTTCACACCGAGCTTTCCAAGAAGCCTACGGCAGCAGTAGTCTTGACTGTTAACGGCAAAACCCGGAAGGCGAGCGAAGAAGGAGTAGGCCCGGTTGACGCCACCTTGAACGCGATACGCTCCGCCATAGGCGACCAGGAAATCCACTTGGATGAATACCACTTGGACGCGATAACAGGCGGCTCCGACGCGCTCGCCGACGTCTCCGTCAGAGTCAGGAAAAACGGGGACTCGACGATGGCCCGCGGTGTCCACGAAGACGTCGTGATGGCAAGCGTCACCGCGTTTATCAACGGTGTTAATCGTTTGCTTAAAAAGTAGTCTACACGGGGTGAGCGCTTAAAGCGAACCCCGCACATTTTTTTATTCTTTTTCCAATCTTTACCATAATCTTAGTGTGAGTAATCATGCGGCAGCGTAAGGTTATGGGTGGGCAGGATCAAGTTTCTAGGCGGCAGTTCCTGATAGATGCGGCTGCCGGCGCAGTCGCCGGCGCGGGTGCAATGCACGCCGTAGACAGGATGCTTCTCAAACCAGATGACAAGACGGTTCCCGTACCCGTCCCCGCCCCAGACGTAGTCCGTGCTTACGTTGAATCCTTCGCCACAAAACATTCTTTTGACGCGGGCCTTCTAATCGGCAGGTGCGCTGAATTCGGCATTCCGCCGCTTCTTGTCTTAGCGCAGATAAACGTTGAATCAAAGTTTAACGCGCGGGCGGAAAACAAGTCAAGCGGAGACAAAGGCTTCATGCAGATAAGGGAGGACAAAATCGGCATCTTCTTGGACGGTGTCCAGCGCCTGCTGGCTGACAGCGTTAGCCCGAACGAGGAGACTTCAGGGAAGGCGTCGGCGACCTTAAGGCTTATCCTCCCTGACGAAGAAGAGCGGACCGGCATCGAGGAGGCGTTCAAGGATGTAACCGATGAGATAGCGGTCGGCAAGCCTCCGCGGCTTGGGGAGCCGGGTGTGAATGAGCTTGGCAGGCGGCTTGTCAACAGACTGGTTGAGGCTTATGATCCATTCAACACGAATCTTAACATCTACGTGGGAGTAGGATATGACGGCCAAATGTACGGGAAGTTCCCGGAGATATTCCAACATGAAGAGCGAATGAAGTTCATGCTCGCCTCCTACTGCGGAGGCCTCGGCTACGTTAACGCGGCCTTGAGGCTTGCGCGCGAGAAGGAGGGGGGAGACACGGACAGGCTCATCGAGAAGAACGCAGCCAGCTGGTGGCCTGCTGAATTGCATCCTCCAGAGTTGTTCCCGCCGGGCACGTGGCAGACGTGGGAGTACGCTCATCCGTTCCTCAAGGATGAGAGGTGTTTTGTCAAAAGGGGCGACAAGAAAATATGGCCTAAGGCCGGTGAAATAATAGCTTACGTGGGCGACGTAACGGCTGGTTACGGGGAGCATTTGAAGGCGGTTGCGAAGTTGCGGGATAAAAAGTAGGGTGTGCGCGAGAAAAAAGGTTTTAGGGTCCAGGGGGCTTTCTGGTTTTTCAGGTAAAGAAGACAAGACGGTTAGTGTTGCTTCCAGTGCTGGAGATGATATTGTTCCTTTGATACATATAGTCTGCCCTCTTGAGACTCATTCTTCGGGCGGCCGCAGTTACGAGGTTAAGAAGCCGGTGCAGCTTCATGTTTTGGATGATGGCGGACCGGATTTTAAGGCCAGGTTTCCGCCTGAATTGTTCGAGGTTGTCAAGGGTTTGCGCGCGGGCGGGGAGCGCAAGATTAACATTCACTTTGAAAACGAGGGGCATCGGGCGGAATTCATATTTCAGACTTCTCGCATGATGGGTTTTTACCGTCGCGGCAGGCTATTGTGCATTGACGCCTGCAAGTTCGACGAGTTCGCGGCGCGCCAGGGCTAAGAGTTGGCCAATAGGTTGGCGATGTATATCTCGTAGTATTCCGCGGTTTTCTCGTCTCTTATGATTACGTTTGTTTCGCTGTTTTTCTCGAGCCCGTAGTAGGAAAGGTTCGTGGAGCTGAGCACTACTATCTTGCCGTCTATGACTACGAGTTTCGCGTGTGTTGTCGTCGACTTCGAGTCGTATCGGATGTTTATGCCTTCACTCTTCAGTTTCTCGTAGGCGTTGTTTTCCTTCGAGTACTCGTCGACTATTATCTTCACGTCCACGCCCCGCCTGTGGGCTGCAATCAACTCGTCGACGAGCTTGTTGGCGCTGCTGTCCGGGTAGTTCTCATAGTATTTGAGCTCGAACGTTGCGATGTGGATGGATTCGCTGGCGTCTGCGAGAAGCGCTAAGACTGCGTCTGCGTAGCCGCGGTCGGAGACTGGGATGACTTGGGCGCCGCCGATGCAGGATGGAGCAGGGCAAGCCCGTTGGTCTGCGATATGGATTACTTCGACGGCCAGGATGATGCCGACTATCACTCCAATAAGGGCTGCAGTAACGAGTTTTTTGTCCGCCATGTCAAGGAATATGCATGCTTTCTATTTAATTCTTTACTCCCGTATATTCACTATGGTTTTAAGGCACAGGCATCACGCGCAAAGCCAGGCCCAGTCAGAATCATTCAACATTGTAGTTATCGCGGGAAGGATATCCGAGTACGGCGGCGGGGAGCGTTACATCAACAAGCTGAATTCTCTTTTACTGGATGATTCCGCCTCCCGGATTCACGTAATCTACGGTACTGATGAGCGGGGGGCGAAATCAAGAGAGGAGCCTGTCGGGAAAGGCGTCATAGTGCATCATCCACTGTATGTCTCCGAGGCCAGTCAGGCGTCAAGCTATGTTTCCCGTTCCCTGCACTACGGCAGGGAGCTTGCCAGGATATGCGGGTCCGAGGACGTTGACTTGGTCCACATCCATTTCTCGCCGTTTAACCCGATCTCCCTGTCTTCGGCTCTGTTGTCCAGGTTCAATCGAGTGCCCGTTATGTTGACTCACCACAGGGATGTTCGCTCTTTCGGTTTCAGCCTTAAAAGTTTGGCTATGCGCCCTATCGCTGCTGCTACGACGCGGGTCGCAAACAAGTGCACTGGAGTCAGCATTGCCGCATGCGACGTCTTCAGGGGTCACGGAGAAGTTATTGGCAGTTTCGTGGACACCGAGTTTTTCAGGCCTGATAATCCGGGCATTAATGCCAAGGAGTTTGCCGAGGCGCACAGTCTTGGAGGCAAGTTCGTTGTTGCGGTCCCAGCCCGCTTTGAGGAGAAGAAGGGCCAGATGCATCTTCTCAAGGCTCTGCCTCTTGTGAAAAGGGAGTCTGGCGGAAGATGCGACCCCTGCGTTGTGTTGGCGGGCCTGCACAAGGATTCCGGTTTCGTTGAGAGCCTGCAGGATTACACGCGCGCACAAAATCTGGAAGGCAATGTTCGGATACTGGATATGCTCCCCCCCGAAGGCGTGCGCGACATGCTCGCAGCCTCTAATTGCTTTTGTCTTCCAAGCGACACCGAGGCGCTGCCCCTGTCCATCATCGAGGCTTCTGCGATGGCTAAACCCGTTATCGCCACGAGAGTGGGCGGCAGCCCAGAGGCCGTCGTCGAGGAGGGCCCCGGGAAAAAGGCTACTGGAATACTGGTTGAGCCACAGAATCCGGCGCAGCTTGCCCACGCAATTCTCGTGCTCTGGCAGAATCCCGGGCTTGCTTCTCAACTGGGCGTTAACGGCCGTGGTTTCGCGGTGAACGATTATTCCCCAGATAATTTCCTGCGGAGAGTTAAAGGATTCTACTACGAGCTTATTTCTGGCAGAAGGTAGTCAGTCTTTTTTTCCCTGGCACCCGCAGACGCGGTTGTATATGTCTTCCACGTCTTTGAGCACGTTTTCCATGCTTGATTCAAGAGTTTTCATGTGTGCTTCAAGCAGCTGCGAGTGACGGTATAGTTTGTACAGGATGACGAGTTCGACGGCTACTACCATTATGCCTGTTGCGGTTCCTAACTCCTGAAAATACATTCTTCAGCCAAGAATCTTTTTTATTTCGTCGACGACTATTGTTCCGGCCACTATCTGGGCGTCTTCGGTGCCGGCGCCTATGTGCGGCGTCAAAACCACGTTTTCAAGGTTTTTGAGTTCGCTGTCCTCTGGCAGCGGCTCTTCCTGGTACACGTCCAAGCCGGCTCCAGCAATCTTTCCCGCTTTTAAGGCTTGCGTGAGCGCGTCCTCGTCCATGACGGTGCCGCGGCTCGTGTTCACGATGTATGCTGTAGGCTTCATGAGAGCCAGGCGATCGGCGTTTATGAAGTTTTTGTTTTCGGGAGTTGCCGGGACGTGGACTGAGATGAAATCAGCGGCTTTTAAGAGCTGGTCAAGCTCAACTTGCTGGGTATTGTATTCCTTGAATTCTTCGAGTGTCAGGTAAGGGTCGTATGCCATGACTTTCATGCCTAATGCACAGGCTTTTATGGCAAGCTCTCTTCCAATCCTGCCGAAGCCTATGACTCCCATGGTTTTCCCTTGTAATTCAACTCCCATATACTTTTTCTTGTTCCATTCTCCTGCCCGCATCGTCCGGTCTGCGTGGTGCAGGTGCCTTGCAAGGCAAAACATGAGCCCGAGAGTCAGCTCTGCAACGGATACTGTGAGGGACGTCGGAGCATTTACGACTGCTATTCCTTTTTGTTTTGCGTAGTCGACGTCGATGTTGTCAAGTCCTACTCCCGCCCTGCCTATTGCCTTTAGTTTTTTACCGGCGTCTATCGCGTCTTTGCGGATCTTGGATCTGCTGCGCACTACTACTGCGTCATATTCCGGTATTTTTTCTATGAGTTCTTCAGGTGTTATCTCAAAGTCGCACGTCACGTCCGCGAATTCTTCGGCGAGCTTTATCGCGGAGTCGTGTATCTTGTCTGCGAAAAGTATTTTAGGCTTCACAGGCCAAACACCTCCTCCAAGTCTTTTATGTACGTTTTAAGTTCGTCCATGGTCCTGTCGCCCATGTGCGCGATCCTGAAAGTCTCCCCTTTGAGCTTTCCGTATCCGTTGCTGAACTGGTATCCCATCTCGCCGAGTTTGCCTGAAATATCGGCTAAGTCCGCGCCGACGGTGTTTTTCACGCACGAGACTGTGTCCGAGCTGCACCAGTCTTCCGTCAGTAATCCGAAGTGTTTTTTCGCCCACGCCCGCGTGTATTCCGCCATCTCCCTGTGGCGCGCGAAACGGTTATCCAATCCTTCTTTTGTGAGTATCTTGTCTATCTGATAGTTCAAAGAGTTTATCTGCGGTATCGGCGGCGTCATTGGCGTGTTGTTTTTCGCGTTAGACTTAAGGTATACGTGGTAGTCAAAGTAGTAGCCCTTGTTCTTCATTTGCGCGGAATTTTCGAGCGCTCTCTTGCTGACAGATGTCATCGCAAGACCCGGCGCCACCGCGAAACATTTTTGGGTGCCGGTAACAAGCACGTCTATCCCTAGTTCGTCGACTTCCACCTTGACTCCCCCGATGCTTGAGACCGCGTCAACGCAAAAGATTACGTTGTTTTCCGCGCAAAGGCTGCCGAAGCCTGCAAGCGGCGTCATCGCGGCCGTGCTCGTCTCATTGTGCGTTACAAACAAGGCGTCGAATTCGCCAGAACCGATTTTGTCATCAATCTGCTCAAGCTTTACCGCGCTGCCCCAAGGAATCTCAAGGCGCTCAAGGTCTTTGCCGTGCGCAGCCGAGATTTTGGCCCACTTGTCCGAGAATGCCCCGTTTACGACGTGCAGTGCTTTCTTGCCGACGCAGTTTATGACTGCGGCCTCCATCCAGCCCGTGCTGGATGTCGCCCCGATAAATACTTCGTTTCCGGTAAACAATACTTTCTTTATGTTTCCGACGGTTTCACCGTGAAGGCTGGCGTACTCCTTTGACCTGTGCCCTATCATGGGCTCGCTCATCTTCGCGGCAACATCCGGGGATACGTCCACCGGCCCTGGAATATAAAGTTTCTTTGCCATCAATCCACCCTTGGGATAAGTATTATCGTATGTTATTAAAATACTTTCTAGGGGTTGACGGTCATCAGCAGGCGGGCCTCATCCGGGTAGTGGGCGATGAACATGAGTTCGTCGTCTACGAGCGGCCTCTGGTTGTGGACGTTCGCGTATCTGACAAGCTCCAGAATCTCTTGGGCGTGCTTGTCGTCCTTGAATTTTATCTCGAGTTTCCCGGCAACGTTTCTGAAGCCTTTGATTCCAGAGTATTCGCCGGCTGTTATCATGCGTCCAGTCTCGATTATTTCCGGCTCACCGCGCCCCAAATCCTCAAAGTCGTATAACTCATAGTTTCGCCTGTGTTTCAAGGCGCCGTCCGCGTGAATCCCGGATTCGTGCGCGAAAGCGTTGGCGCCCACACCAGGCTGATTAATTGGTATGGGGACTCCAAACGCGTAAGACGCGTATTTAGCAAAACGCCAAGCCTGATTAATCTTCACTCTTTCATCTAGCTTGTATTTGCCCCCAAACCCCTTCGAATACTTCAAGGCCAGTATTGTCCCAATAAGGTCTGCGTTACCCGCGCGCTCGCCCATACCATTAATCGTAGTGTTTATGTAGGCGTCAACGCCCGCGTCTATCGCAGCCTTCGCCCCCGCAATAGAGCATGCAACAGCAAGGCTCAAATCGTTGTGGCAGTGCAATTCAATCGGAATCTTCACGGCTTTCGCGAGCTCGTATATCGTGTCGTATATGCTGAATGGGTCATCATACCCGAGGGTGTCGCAGTATCTTATCCTGGCTGCTCCGGCTTCCTTGGCGGCCTCGGAGAACTCTATGAGGTAGTCAAGCTCCGTCCTGGACGCGTCCTCGGCGTTTACTCCGATAGCCTTCGCGCCCTTATCATAGGCGTATTTGACTGCATCCACCATCATCTCTATTATGTCTTTTTTCGTCTTCTTGCCTTGGAATTTCCCGTTTATCATCTGGTCTGAAGTCGACATCGACATGTTAAAGTACCGTATGTCCGGGATATTTGCAAACGCTGTGTCAACGTCCTGCTTTATCGCCCTAATCCACCCCGACATGATCATAGGTGTCAAAAGGTCTGCGCGGGCCAGATTGATGTTGGCGTTCATGTAATTGATCTCGTGGCGCGTCACCGGAAAGCCGAACTCGCTCTGGTAGACTCCCATGTCATTCAAGTAAATGTTTATCATGGTCTTCTGAAGCTTTGAAAGCCCCAGCCTGCTGGTCTGCACGCCATCCCTATTGGTCACGTCAATCAAGTAAACCTTCTTTTCAGCCATTTTTTCGTGGAAAAATATAAGGAATACGAATATAAAAACGAACAAATCGTTTGGATTTTCCCATAAAATAAACACTAAAAAATGATGAAACAAACAAAAAATACGGCCAAAACATACTAAAGACGCATCTATAACGTGCAGAATCCGAAATCCGCGAATAAAAAGACGACTAAATGAAAAAACCAGCAAAATAATAACCCTCACAAACCCATTAATCTAAGTCTTTTACCATTAGTAATAAAAGAGGCGTAATCATGGTATACAAGGACCTACTAGACGCGCTTAAGGGATACTACCTCAAAGAATTCTACAGGTACACTGAAGAACACTCCGGTGAATGGCTTCTACTTGAAGGCGTAATCGACCAATCTTTCGCAGAGCGCATTGAAAAAGAAGAAGAACTAAAACAACAATACAAAGACTACACGAGAGTTGACGAAGAAATAAACGGGAAAACACTCTACTACATCCGAGAAGACTTCTTCAAAAACGAGAAATCCCTCAAAAAAGCAATAAAAGAAAGACACGGCAACTACACGGAAGGACTCACAGTACTCCGCCAAAAAATACTGTAAAAATAATCCAAAAAATCCTTTTTAATCAATAAAAGCGTAAATCATAAACTCAAAAACATTGCCTCCGTGGCTCAGACTGGTAGAGCGGCAGACTTGTAAGTCGGAGTTTCCCGGCGAGAAACGGCGTATTCGCTCTCAAGGCGAATACACCTGCCTTGTTGGGCAGGAAACGACCGCGTAATCTGCATGTCCTGGGTTCAAATCCCAGCGGGGGCTAACAGAATTTGGTTCAAAAACAGGGCAGAACCACAGTGCAATGAATTCTGGGTTAATTCTGGTTATCTCTTGCTTTATATCTTGTTTTTTGCTTGGAAAGACTGAGTATTCTTCAAAGCTTCCCTTCACGCATCATCCAGCCGAGAAGCTCTTTTTCATCGAAATACTTGATGATGGTGTACATGTCGTTTACCCCGATTGGAACCTGTATCTGGAGTCTGCCGTCTCTTTGAGTTCTCATTGATCCGGCGGTGATGTAGACAAAGGGCACTGCGTCAGATCCCATGAGTGGGTCGACATGAGCTTGAATCCCCCTATCACTGACTCGTTGGGGAGTGGGCATAAGAAGGGGTATTGGGGATACTGCTGTAAGCTTTCTCGGATCCTCGAATTCGTGGAGCGTTGCAAGGATGCAGTAAAACTTCAGGTCCTCTTCCCTGCGCTTTTCAAGATTCCTCTTCATTATTCCCTCTTCTGTGAGGCGGCCGATTACCTGGCCCCTATGGGGGAAGCTTAACCAGTATTTTTCTCCATCTTCCTCGACTTTTAAGGGTGTTGGCCCAGACCCGTACCAGTAAGGTGTGTCAGGGTTTATGTTAAAGTGATCCCGCTCCGGGTAAGTGGACGTTAAGAGATTGATTTGACGGTCGAACAGGGGCTTCCACCGAGCCTCCCACAGCATCATTTCCGGGGTGTTCGGGTGCAGGTGGTTGAAGTCGCCCGGGTTTTTCCTGTATTGTCTTCTCACGTTAGCCCAGAACGCATCCCTGTATTCTGGGTTTTTCGCCAGGTTCTCGATGTCTTGCAGGCTGTCGAAAGCTACGTCCTGTATTCCCGGCTTAAGCCTTATGAGGACGTGATACTTCCCATCTACCTTCTCGGTTATCAAGACAGAGTCCTTACAGTGTAATCCTGGTTCAGGTATCTTAATCAATTGGCCCACCTCCCGGATTTCATGGGGTTTACTGGGGTCGTCTATAATAGATAAGCCTACCGAGAAATCATCTGGTATGTCAGAGTGCACGCTAGTGTAGGTCAGGTACATCTTTCCTTCAATAAGCATCGCCCTCGGGTCTTCCCTCGCCAATCCATCACTAAACAACGGCTTATCGTCAAACACTATTTTTCCATCATCCATGACTCCGTGAATAAGGTTGCTGGTATAAGTTTCGTCGACGGAGCCAATGCACCTTGCGAACACGTGCTCGCCCGCGTGAGTTAGCATGAATAAAACCCTGTCAGCGTAAATGTTCCCCTTAAGCGGGAGAACCAGGCCTTCGCCCGTGCGCTTGACGTTTGACAAGTCTCCGGAATCGACCCGATCCAACCAATCCCTGCCCTCCAGCCTCAAGCGGGCAACGTCGACGGCGCCGAGAATCGGCGGGTCCGCAAGATCTGCCCCCAATTTTGGATCGATTTTCGGAAGCCAATGCCCCCTACTCTGGCGGATAATGCGCATGAGTAATAATAACGAAGGAAAGTAAAAATCCAGGAGACACTCCAATTTGAGCCATTTTCTGTATTCTCAGCGGGGGCTAACAAATTTTGGTTCAAAAACAGGGCAGAACCACACTAAAGCGATTTTTACAACCCAAAGAAGTTGTTTAACATAGCATGAGGCAACCGCAGATTTTTCGAGTTCCATGAAGATTATTATGTCGCCTTAATTTTTCTAAATTTTTACGGGGTCATATCCTATTTTAAGTACTCTTAAGGTAATGTTTATAGTCGATATGAAAGGATTTGGTAAAAAAGGATTCAAAAAACAGGGTAAAAAAGATTCTGGAAGCAGAGGTTTTGGAAGTAGAGATTCTGGAGGGTTTAGGGGAAAGCCAAGACACCCGACGATGAGCGAAGTGACCTGTGACAAATGCGGTGAAAGATGTAGTGTTCCATTCAAACCGAGAGTGGGCAAACCAGTTTATTGCAGTAAATGCTTCAGAGACAAAGAAGATTCATCCTCCACAGGCAAGATTAATTCTTATGCAAGTGAATTTGCAAAGATAAACAGAAAACTGGATAGGATAATGGAAGCTTTGAAAACTGCTTGAAAAAACCAGTAGACTGCGGTTCTCCCCGGAAAATGTACATTTTTTTCAAACGTGAGGCAACGAAGTTGCCTACGCACCAAAACCGTGACGATTTTGAGTGTCCCTCCCGGGGCTCTAACGGAAATATGAGGGAATCGTCTAACAGGTTAGCGCGTGCTTATTCGCTGGTTTTTCTGGGTTCTTATTTTTTTCCGGGTTTGGAGCATTGTTTTGCTGCCTTTTAGTGCTGCGCATTTGTGGCAGAGGAGTTGGAGATTTCCTATGTTATCTTGGCCTCCGCGGGATATTGGTTTTCTCCGGTCTATTCTGAGGTCTTGGCGGTCGTAGGTTTTTTTACAGAGGCTGCATTTTTTGCCTCTCCTGCAGAGGTGTTCTTTGATCAGGTCTATTATTTTGCCCTTGGGCACGAACGGCTCCGCCTTAAGCGTTAGGATGAGGCTTTCGTTTAGGGGTTCTATAAGCTTGAATTCAGGAGCTTCTTTAGCTTCATCGGGTTTGGCCATTTTTTTCACAGGGTTAGTAACGCCGTCTGTTTTTCGATCCCCTGTGAACGCTTTTGCTGGATGATTGCTTTCTGGGCCTGCCGTCGTGTTGTTGGGGTTTCCGCCCGCCTCTTGGAGGACGTCTGGCGCTTCTTCCGGTAGCGTTTTGGGCGGTGTGAGAGTGGAAGGGGTGGTCGACTACGACTTTGATTGACTGATGTATGAGCCGTTCAATATTCCGCAGGCAGTCGCGTTCCTGGGCTTCGCATAAGGATATTGCTGTGCCTGACGCGCCCGCCCGTGCGGTGCGCCCGATTCTGTGAACGTAGCTTTCCGGTTCGTCGGGTATTTCATAGTTGATTACGTGACTTATGTTGTCGACGTCTATGCCCCGTGCTGCGATGTCTGTGGCGACGAGCACTGGTGTGCCGCCGGTTCGGAAGCTTTTGAGTGCGTGCGTTCTTGCGTTTTGGCTTTTGTTCCCGTGGATTGCCTGGGCGGGGATGTTGGCGTTGGACAGGCTTAACGCGACCCTGTCGGCCATGTGTTTGGTGCGGGCGAAGATCAGCGTCCTCGTTGCTCCATAGTCGGTTAGGATTTTTTTGAGGAGTTGAGTTTTTTTGTCGCGGTCTACGAACATCACAGTCTGTTTTACTAGTTCCACGGTCATCGATTCCGGGGTTACAGAGACTTTAACGGGGTTGGTGAGTATCGTGTTTGCTAGTGGGATGATTTCTTGCGCCATTGTGGCTGAGAAGAAGAGTGATTGTCTTTTGTGGGGAAGTGCTGCGATGATCTTTCTGATGTCGCGTATGAATCCCATGTCAAGCATCCGGTCGGCTTCGTCTAAAACGAATATTTCGACGAGGTCTATTCTTATGCGTCTTTGGTTCATGAGGTCTAGGAGTCTGCCGGGTGTCGCAACTAGGACGTCGACGCCGCGGGACATGGCTGATACTTGGGGTTTTTGGCCTACACCGCCGTAGACGATGGCCTGGCTTTGGCGCATGTAGCGTCCGTAGGCTCTGAAGCTGGCTCCTATTTGGGCTGCTAGTTCTCGGGTGGGGGTGAGGACTAGAACTCTCGCGCTTTTGGGGGTGGCATATTTTTTGGATGCTGCGAGGCGTTGCATGATGGGCAGCGCAAAGGCTGCGGTTTTGCCGGTCCCGGTTTGCGCCACACCTATCAGGTCGCGGCCTTCTAGGATGGCGGGGATGACCTGGACCTGAATTGGAGTGGGCTTCTCGTATCCCTCGTCTCTGAGCGCCCGCTGAAGCGGCTCAACCAGCCCGAGAGATTTGAAAGAATCATCAGCCATAAACCTAAACATAGGGTTTAAGCGCATATATACGACAAAGTCTAGAGGATTTTGGAAGTATGCTGCAGGTTTAGGGGTTTGGCGGGATCCTCTCGGCTTTGTAGAAGCCGCGTTCTGCAGCCTGCTTGGCCTGGAATAGTCCCCCTTTTAGTTTGAGTTTCCAGACGGTTTCCTTGTCGGGTGTGACTTCGAGTATGGCTGTCGCCCCGGTGATTAGTGTGTTCCCGTTGTCTAGTCGGTTGGCGTCTCGGACTGGCCACATCTTCTGGTCGGATATGGTGTAGCGCCAGATTATCTCATCGGTTTCCGGGTTGAGTTCCAGGATTTCATGGGGTGTGTCGTGGTTGGCGAGTAGGATGTTCCCGTTATCGAGTATTTCCGGGTCGTGCTGTCTTTTCAAATAGCTGCCGCCTATTGTCCGAATCACTTCCCCTTTGGGGTCGACTTCCACTAGCATGTTGAAGTTTCTAGGGCTTATGAGAGTGTTCCCGTTTTCCATTCTTATCGCAGCGTTGGTGTGCGTCCACCCTTGGTCGTTTACGTCTTTGTATTCGTCGTAGAATCGGTCTCTCGCCTGCCATGTCCAGACGATTTCCCCTTCTCTGTTGATTTCTTTGACTTGGGAGTCGGTTGTCTGGTCGTTGTTGCCGTAGACGATGAGGGTGTTACCGTTGGGCAGTCTGTCGGCGTCGTGGGATACTTTACTGTCTAAGTAGGACCACACGGTTTCGCCTTCTCTGTTGATTTCGTACACGCCTTTGCGAGGCAGTACGATGAGGATGTTACCCTCTGTTAGGGGTTCGACGTCGAATCCGGGGTTAGTGTATTCTTTCAGATTTTCTGGGAGATCGTATTCCCATAGGATTTCTCCGAGCAGGTTCACTTCTATCACTCTTGGCTTGTCGGGGTTGTGGTTGTCAGGTAGTAGGGTGGTTCCGGGGCTGGCTTTTTCAGGCTTGTAGGTTTCTAAAATCAAGTCGGGGTCAGCGGTTCCCCTCTCTATTGCCGGCTCATCGTCTGCCTCCTTTACTGTGGTCTCGGCAGCATCGATTGTGGACGGTGCGACAGTGGTTGACGCCTCGATCACAGACGGAGGCGCCCCCTCTCGAACACAACCACAGGCTAAAACAACCAACAAAACCAACAACACAGCCCTATACGGAAAAATCATCTCACACCATTAACATATTCCACACCAGACCATAAAAAATTGAAAATCAACCACATTGTAAG
>JBDRCA010000150.1:0-24435 GCA_043822165.1 Candidatus Altarchaeota archaeon | reverse complement strand
AATATATAAACATTGTTCAATAATAAACATTGCTCAATTCCTGTTTTGCCACTGACACTAAAATAACCCTAAAAACCACGAGATGTAAGCCACAGATTCTATTTAAAAATAGTGGCACATATTATATAGGAAAATGAAACTAAACTTTGCCGACCGCATGGGAGACGTCAAACCATCAGCCACATTCAAATACAGCGCAATGGCGAAAAAACCAGGCGTCATAAACCTTACGATAGGGCGCCCAGACTACGACACGCCGAAAATCATAAAAGAAGCCTGCAAGAAAGCAATCGACGACGGAAAAGTCCACTACACACCAGCCGCAGGCATACCAGAGCTTAGGGAAAAAATCGCCGAAAAACTATCGACTGAAAACAAAATCCCCGGCCTTAACGCAGACAAAATCATCGTCTCAGGCGGCGCCAAAATGATACTATACGAAGCATTCACCGCGCTCGTAGGCCCAGGAGACAAAGTAGCGATACCAGACCCGAGCTGGGTAAGCTACGAAGCAATGATAAAGCTTGCGCAAGCCGAAGTCGTGTGGCTCCCGACGAGTCCTGAAGAAGGATTCAAGCCGGGAGAAGAATTCCTGGGAGCACTCGAGGCAAGCGGTGCGAACGTTCTTGTCATAAACTCGCCGTCAAATCCAACCGGCGCAGTCTACGACGAAAAAATACTGAGAAAAATCACGGACATCTGCGAGCGCGAAGGGATATTTTTGATAAGCGACGAGCCTTACGAGAAATTCATATACGAAGGAAAACACGCAAGCCCCGGTAGTTGGTACGAGGACACCCTAACAGTCAACGCATTCAGCAAAAGCTTCGCGATGACGGGCTGGCGCATAGGATACGGCGGCTGCCCGAACCCGGATGTTATCGCAAAGCTCAAGACTATTCAGGGGCAAAGCCTCTCGAACGCAACGACATTTGCGCAGTGGGGGTCTCTGGCCTGCTTTACTCCTGAAGCGGAGGCGGCGGCCAAATCCATGGTCGCAGACTTCAAGGAGAGACGCGACCACGTCATGAAACTAGTCAATAAACTGCCTTGCGTCTGCAAGAAACCTGAGGGCGCATTCTACGTGTTCCCGAAATTCAAGGGAGCAGACGACGAGGAACTGGCGGGGAAACTGCTTGACGCCGGTGTCGGCACGATTCCGGGAAGCGCATTCGGCCCCAGAGGAGCGGAGTGCATTAGGATTTCCTACGGCAGCGGAAACAAAGAAACACTAAACGAGGCATTTAATAGAATAGAGGGGGTTGTTGGATAATGAGTAATTTGGCTGAACTCACTGATGAGTCATTCGATGATTTCGTAAAAGGCAACAGCGTGTGCGTCATCGATTTTTGGGCGCCGTGGTGCGGGCCGTGCATGATGGTGGGCCCGCTGGTAGACGAGCTTGCCGGAGAGTATGCGGGAAAGGTCGCGTTCGGAAAGCTTAACATAGACGACAACAAAGCCAAGGCTGGGGAATTTAGTGTCATGAGCATCCCCACCATCTTGTTCGTGAAGGACGGGGATGTTGTCGACAAGATTATCGGGGCATTGCCGAAGGATAAGATTAAGGCAAGGATTGAAAGCCTGCTTTGATGAAAGACAAAAGGTTTCTCGCTGGAGTCGGGCTTCTCGTTGCCTCATCTGCCCTGGGCTGGATCAGCCTTTTTGTCGGAGGAGTATCTTCTGTTTCAGAGTATTCTGGGAAGTCTGGGATGCCGATTCTAACTCTTGTTATAACCAACTTCTACTTTAGAGTTTGGTTTCTCTCCTGGATTCCCTTTCTCGCAGGCCTTTTCCTTGCGGGAAAGAATGGTTTGGAGGCCTCAAGGAAGCTTATGGAGCGGCTTTTCTAATTTTTATTCGACTACGTTTTTATAGTAAATCCGATGACTGTGAAGTATTTGGTTACAGCTGCGCTGCCTTACGCCAATGGGCCCGTGCACGTGGGACACGCCATCGGAGCCTATATTCCGGCGGATGTTTACGTCCGCTACAGGAGGCTTCGAGGCGACGACGTCTTGTACATCTGCGGGACGGACGAGCATGGGACGCCAATCACGGTTTCGGCGGAGCAGGAGGGTGTTACACCAAAGCAGGTGGTGGAAAAGTACCACAAGGTTCAGCTTCAGGCATTTGAGGGTATAGGAGTCTTGTTTGACAATTTCAGCGGCACTGCTAGGGAAATTCACCATAAGATTAGCCAGGATTTTTTTCTCGCAGCCTTGAAAAACGGGCACGTCGTCAAAAAGACGGTGGAGCGCCCGTTTTGCCCGTCTTGCGCAAGGTTTCTGCCGGATAGATACGTCAAGGGCGTGTGCCCGAACTGTGATAGTTCAGACCAGCGCGGCGACCAGTGCGAGGCCTGCGGCAAACAGCTTGAACCCCACGAACTAAAAGACGCCTACTGCAGCATATGCGGGAATCCTCCGGAGCATCGGGAGACGACTCACTGGTTCTTCAAGCTCAGCGAATTCTCAGGTAAACTTAAAAGTTGGATTGAGTCGGACTGCGGTCACTGGCCCGCTAACGCGAAAAACTTCGCGCTAGGCTGGATCAAGGAAGGATTGGAGGATAGGGCGATAACACGGGACATTAACTGGGGCATTCCAGTGCCTCTACCAGATGACCCTGACTCTAAGGGGAAAGTCTTGTATGTCTGGTTTGACGCGCCCATAGGATACATTAGCTCGACGAAGGAGTGGGCTCAGATAAATGAGAAAGGAGAAGCGTGGAGGCAGTATTGGACGAAACCATCCAGGATAATCCATTTCATTGGCAAAGACAACATACCCTTCCACACAGTCATCTGGCCTGCAACTCTTCTCGCCGAAGGCTCTTTTTCTCTTCCCTGGCAGATAGCATCCAACGAGTTTCTCAACCTAGAAGGCAAAAAAGTCTCGACGAGCAGGGGATGGGTGATCTGGCTCCACGACATAATCCGGGAATTCAACCCCGACGCCGTAAGATACTACCTCCTGTCTATCGCGCCGGAGACCAACGACAGCGACTTCCACCTCGAAGAATTCAAAGACAAAGTAAACAACGAACTAATCGCAACCCTCGGAAACTTCATAAACCGGACGCTCACATTCATACAAAACAAGAAAGACGGAATCGTGCCGGAACCAGATGTTGGTAAAGAATTATTGACTGAGATAATATCTTCTGGAGGTAAGATACCTGCGGAATTGCCCCATCCTTCTAAGTCAAAGATTAGCCCCGACATTCTCCAGAGTATACGTGAGTCCCCTAAATCAATTGGAAACGAGATTGAGGGATTTAGATTCAAGCATGCTTTATCTTACTTATTGCGTGCAGCCCAAGACGGGAATGTATTCTTCCAAAGGAATGAACCTTGGAAGCAAGATAATGGAACAACCCTGTTTTTATGTGCAAATCTAGTGCGAAGCATCGCGATTCTGGCGAACCCGTTTTTGCCTGCTTCTTCACAGAAAATCTGGGATATCTTGAAACTTCCCGGAAAAGTCTCAGAACAATCTTGGGGGAGTGCCGGAGAACTAGGTATTAAGCCAGGCCACAAAATCGGCAAAGTTGAGACGTTGTACGATAAAATCGAGGACTCTCAGATTGAGGAGTTCAGGAAAAAATACTTGAAGCTTGGTGAAACCAAAAAGAGGGAGGTGGAGAAATTGCCTGAAGTAGATTACAGTGAATTCGAGAAAATCGCCTTGCGCGTGGGAGTCGTGAAATCCGTGGAAGACCACCCGAACGCCGACAAACTATACGTCATCAAAGTGGACTTGGGCGAGCTTGGGGAGAGAACCCTCGTCGCCGGAGTCAAGGAATCATACGGAAAAGACGAGCTTGCCGGCAAGAGAATAGTCGTGGTCGCTAACTTAAAGCCCGTGAAAATCCGGGGCGTCGAATCCCAGGGAATGTTGTTGGCGGCAGACATCGAGGGAAAGCCCGTGCTGATTGAGCCCGGCAAAGACGCGCCCGCGGGAACCAAGATACGCTAGACCGTGAAAGTTTTGAACATCAGATTTAAGGCCTGCGCGAAAGAAACAGAAAAAGACGGGTTAGTGAAAACGCTCAAGGATTTCCTGCCGGAGGACACTGACGTCACGGTGGATGAGCTTGCCCCGGAAACGGAAGGCGGCATCTTCACGCACATGTTATACAAGATTCAGGCTAGAGTCCTTAGGAAAAAAGACATTGAAGAGTTGGTGGACAGGATTCTCGGGGGGCTTTCCGAGAAAGACAAATGCGTTCTCTCCGACAACATTGAGGAACGAGTGGATGAGGACTGCAATTTTTACGTGCGCCTTTCAAAGGAAAAGCTCGCTGCAGGGGAAGTGGTTTTGCAGTCCAAGGATTCAGTCCACGTTAAATTCAAGATAGCATCGTATCCCGCAAGGAGGGAGAACGCGGTAAAGGCTGTGGAGGATTTACTTGGAAGATGACTGAGAAATGCAGTGTATGCGGCAAAAAATTCGGGGGCTTCCTGGGCTTCGGCGGAGTCAAAAAGTCGGAGCGCGACGGAGTCTGCGAGGCATGCCGTGAAGACCAGCTTGACGCCAAGACGGTGAAGAAAGCCAAGAGAAAAAAAGACAAGTTGAAGAAGGCGTGGCTGTACGGGAAAAGATGAAGGATGCTTACGACCTGCTCGTTTCCGAAAGCGTGCCGGCAGGCGAGCTTGCGAGTCTGGGCTGGGCTGGCGCGTGCTTTACTGGAGGAGAAAGCAGGAACACAGGAGGCTTAGACTCGCTGACCGCGAAGATTGTTTCCGGGGACGTCAGGAAAAACGCCCGCGATGCCCTTTTCACGCGCGATTTAGCATACTATGCGCTATCTTCCCCTGAGGCGAACCGGAGGGCTTCAGAGTGCTGGGAGCTGGACTCGTTCATCGTTTCCGACGAGTACGTGCGCGATGAGCGGCCGGGGAAAAAACCCGCGCTCGACTTCGTCTCCATGAAGAACATGGCGGAGAGGGGGATAGTATTGCTTGTGCCGTTCACTCTTTTCCTGAGGAAGACTGGGTACTTGAGGGCGAGGAGCGTGGACACGCTCGTTAAGACGGTGCGTCTTGCGCGAAAAGCAGGTGTTGGAGTCATACCCGCATCCGGAGCGGATAATGTACTTGAGGCGAGGTCTCCGGAGGATGTGGCGTGTTTCGGGGAGATGCTGGGTGTTCCCGCGAGGCAAGCAGGGAAGTCGGCGTCGATGATTATCTCCAAGTCAAGGGAGCGCAGAGACGGGGACGTCATAGTGTCGGGTCTGAGGGTTGTCGACTGGGGCGGGCAAAAACCGCTAGAGCGGAAACGAATGTTCGGCTGGTATTAAACCCTTTCTTATATTGGACTAAAGTAATAGTTTAATATGCCTGCCAGCGTGAAGATGCCTTTTTTAGGCAACCCAGACATAAGAAAAATCGCGAGATACTTTCTCTGGGTTGGGAGCATTCTCTCCAAGGCGTTCCCCTACACGGACCTTGTCTTAAAGCAGTCTGGAATCGCCAAGGAATACAGCATAACAGCCAGGGAATTCATGTCCATATGCTTCATAGTCACGTCTGTGGCCTTCATAGCGCCCACAACTTTCATCCACTTCCTGTTTAAGGCGGGCGGCCAAGAAAACCTGCTTTTAAGCTCCGTCCTCGGAGGACTCCTGGGCGGAGTCATGTGCTTTTACTTCCTGGTCTACCCCAAGTCAATCGTCGGGAAAAGAGTGAAGTACCTGGAAAGAAACCTTCTTTTCGCATTAAGAAGCATACTTGTGCAGATACGCTCCGGAGTGCCGATATTCAACACGCTCGTATCCATCGCACAAGGCGACTACGGTCCCATATCCGAAGAATTCAGGATGGTCGTTGAAAAAGTCAACTCCGGCTCAGACATGGTTTCATCACTTGAGGAACTCGCAGTAAGAAACCCGTCCCCGTACTTCAGAAGATCACTGTGGCAGCTTGTAAACAGCATGAAGTCGGGAAGCGACGTGGGGGAAAACCTCTCGGAGGTCATAAGAAGCCTATCCAAGGAACAAATCGTCGAAATACGAAAATACAAGTCAATCCTAAACCCCCTGGCAATGATGTACATGATGATAGCAGTAATAATGCCCTCCATGGGCGTCACCATGCTCATAATCCTCTCCTCGTTTCCTGGGATGGAGGCAATAGGCAGCGAACAAACCTTCTGGATACTCCTAGCAGCCCTTATGTTCATGCAGGTGATATTCATAGGCATAATCAAGTCGAAGAGACCAAACCTTATCGGAACATGATAGACCCATACAAGCCACTCGGACAATTAATGCCCAAAAAACTGAGGATACTCGCAAGAGAGAGACTGCAGTACTCGAACTTCAACATAGACCCCGAGAAATTCCTGGGATTCGCCCTAATCTTCGGCCTCGGAGTAGGATTCATCCTAGGAAGCATTATAAACCAATTCAACATACTCCCGCTCCCAATAGGATTCGTAACAGTATTCATCCTCTTCGAATTCTTCATATACATCTGGATAACGCTCTCATCGGACTCGAAAGCCAAATTCGTGGAAGAAGTCCTGCCAGACGCACTCCAACTAATGTCGTCTAACATACGGGCAGGACTCACGACAGATAAAGCCCTGCTCATGGCGGCTCGGCCGGAATTCGGCCCACTGGAATACGAGATACGGCGCATCGGAAAAGAGACGATGGCGGGCAAAAGCCTAACGGAAGCGCTCTACAAGATGACCGCCCGCATAAAATCCAAGAACCTGGAGAGAACACTAGACCTGATATCGCAGAGCATAAAGTCCGGGGGGAAACTGGCGGATTTGCTGGATCAGACCGCGACGGATCTTCGAGACCAGCAGATAGTCCAGAAAGAGATATCGGCGTCGGTTTTGATGTACGTCTTCTTCATACTAATCGCAATAGGGTTGGGGGCGCCGGCGCTCTTCTCGCTGTCCTCCTTCCTCGTAACGCTTCTCACCAAAAACATGGAGATGATTGCCCGGGACCTTCCCACGAACATGGACGCTATGTCGCGGGCAATGCCCATCTCAATCACGACTGTGAGGATAAGCCCGGACTTCGTCAGAACCTACTCGATAATATCGCTTGCAGCATCGTCTTTCTTCGGGTCCATGGTAGTGGGATTAATCATGACGGGAGAGGAGAGGCAGGGACTGAAATACTTCCCCATGCTCTTACTCCTCTCAGTGGGGCTCTTCTTCCTGGGAGGGTTCATACTGGACCAGACGCTTGGAGGAATGCTTAAGATATGAAGGAACTGGACGCTATACGGAAGCTGGAGGCGGAATCGGAAAAAAGGATTGCAAAGGAAAAAGAAGACATCGAGGAGAAGATAGGAGCCAGACTAAAGGAGAAAAAATCAATCATAGAGGAATCCTGCGAGAGGGCACGCCGGGAAACAGAAGAAAAAAAGAAGAAGGGGCGGGAATCAGCGACTGAAAAGGCGGGGGAAACCATAAAGGCGGCCAGGGAAGATGCGAAAAAGCTGGACAACGCCGCCTCCAAGAAAAAAGAAGATGCCGTTGAAGCTATCTTGCAGGAACTCATCGGGGGGTGAATGAAACTGGCGCGGGAAAACATAGACTCGGCATACCTAACAGCCAGAATACGCGGACTAAAGGGGCGATTAATCGAAGACTACCGCCTCCAGGAACTGGCGCGCTCACGATCAATCACTGACTTTTTGGGAAAAATAAGCGACACAGAATACCACGAAGAACTGAAAAAAACAGGGGCAAAAGACCTGCACTCGCTGGAGATAACCCTGCTCTCACACCTGAAGAAAAGAGAAACATTCATACTGAAAAACTCGCCGAAACACACATACCAGCTACTCAAGGCAAGAACGTCGAAAGACGAGATACTCCTCATAAAAGACCTCATATACTCGAAGATGGAGGGGCGAGGCTCGCTGAGACTCAAAGACTACACGTTCCTGCTCGGGGAAGAATTATGGAAAAAACACGTACACCTCCTAGAAGCAGAAACCATAGAAGAACTCCTCACTCTCCTTAAGGGCACCCGATACCACAAGCCGCTCAAGAGAGTGCGCGAAAAACAAGAAGAATCAAAACCGCTCCCATACGAGATAACCTTGGACAGAGTATACTATGAAACCCTCACGGAAGAAGCGTTAAAGCTCCCTGAAGAAGACAGAACATGCGCCATACCCCTCATACAAGAGGAAACAGACCACGCCAACCTTCTCGTCTACCTCAGAACCCTAAAGCTTGATCTCGCCTTCACAGACTACTCGATACCCACAGACTCTCCCTTCAACCGCCAACTAGCCGCCCTAGACGACAAAAAAGAGATAAACAGGATACTCCCCCTACTCAAACCCGGAGCCCGCATCGAGGCTATCGCAGCCCACATCAAATCAAACGACTTAAAAGGCCTGGAACTGGAGCTGACTCATATTGTGAAAAACCGCAACAGAAAGGTTTTCCACTCGTGGAGTGAACGCGTGGACGTGGCGCTCGCCTACCTGAAACTCAAGGAAATCGAAGTCCAAAGCGTCTGGAGCATCGCGGCCGGCCTCGTAAACGGCCTGCCGTTTGATAGGATAAGGCAGGCCATACCAGCTTAAACGTGATATAAGCCGGTGAAAACCCAAGTAGTATACGCTCAAGTGATGACACCGACCCAACAGAATGCGTGAAGATAAGGGTAGCTGCTGATGGGCGAAGACACAATACAAAAATGAAAGGTAACGCCCCACAACCGAAAGTGAGGCAGTTGTTCAAGCCCCTGTCCTGGGACAGACACCACATACAATTCGACGTCCTTGAGGAGGGGGTGGATTCGGCCCGCAGATACGAGTGGATTCTAACTAACGGGATAGGAGGGTATTGTTCCCAGACGGTTTCAGGGGAAAACCTGCGCGCGGGGCACGGGCTCTTGGTTGCAGCCGACGAGGAGCTTGAGAGGACTGTTTTTTTGAAGTCGATAACGGAGACGGTTAATTCGCAACCCTTGGCGCCTCATGAAACAGGGCTTTCTCTTTCATTCGATGCGGGCTTGGATATGGCACGGTTCAATTACGGGTGCGAGGATTACAGTGTGTCCAAAACGCACAGTTTAATCCAGGGCCAAAACACCCTGGTCACGTCCTATGAAGTAGTGAACAAGGGCCGCGAAGCCCTGCATTTTCAGGCAGAACCTTGTGCAGGAATCTCAAGTCCGGGCGAAAAAGCAGGTTGCAAGTCGTCACCTGTCGGAGGTAACGGCTTCCTAGTAGTATCCGAACAGGGTTGTGTGATACATTACTCCCCAACCGCGAAGCTAGACGGGAAAAAATGCTCGTTCACAGCAAGCGTGGAAGCGGGCAGGACCGAGGCTGTCGCCATCGTCACAGCAGCCGGCAAAACCGAAAATGGAGTAAGAGAAACAGTAGTCAACACCTCAAACGCCAACAAGAGAGTACACACCGGCGTCCTGGGAGACAGGTTCGGCTCGCACCTTATGTCCCTGCTGTCGACGACGCGCTCGTTCATAATAGACTTTAAAGGAAAAAAGAATATTCTCCCCGGATACCATGACGCGCAATTATCCTCGAGAGACGCCTTAATCTCGCTTCCAGGCACCTGCCTCATACAAGGCGACTTCAAGACCGCGGAAAAAGTGCTTGAACTCCACTTAAACCATGTCTGGGGCGGCAGGCTCCCGTCATCGCTTTTGGAGAAAAATTCTTTCACGGAATTCGACGCCGGACTCTGGCTCATAGACCGGGTCAACAAGTACGTCAACGCAGTCGACGAAGACGACGCCAAAGCGTTCCTCCACACGTACTGGTGGACCCTAAAAGACGTGTTAAACCAATACATGAAGCAAGAGAGAGACGGGGTCTTAAGGCACGGCGGCGGCACGTGGCTGGGGGATGAACGCGAGAACGCCGTCGAAGTCCAGGGTCTGTGGTTCAACAGCCTCAAAGTAATGGGGAAGCTCTCGGATTTCATGGAAGACGAACTCGTATTCGACACATACATCGAGGACGCGAAAAAAGCATTCGACGAAGTCTACTGGAACGGCAGCTTCCTCATGGACTGCGAAGGCGATGGGCGCTTGAGGCCGAGTCAGCTGATTGTCTTGTCGCTTGACTACTCGCCTGTCGAGAACGTGTGCGCGATAAAGATTCTGTCGGCCTGCGAGAGAAAGCTTCTTACTCCCGCGGGCTTGAGGACTCTTGCCCCAGACGACGACTGCTATGAGCCCGACGCCTTGGGTGAAGGAGCCGCTGTTCCCTGGCTTCTGGGGCCTTTTGCGAGAGCCTACGTGAAGCATTTCAGGGAGAGGGGAGTCAAGAATGTCCGGGACCTTTTGAGTGTCTACTTTGAGAAGGCGACGTCAGAGGCCTGCCTGGGGACCGTAAGCCACCACTACGGCGGAGACAAGCCGTACGAACCCAGAGGCTGCGTCTCATACGCCCCATCAGTGGCAGAACCAGTAAGCGCATACTTCGAAGACGTCCTGAACAGAAAAACAGGCTGAATTATTTGTATGTTTTTTTTATTGCGGTGTTGTGGGCTGCGACGTAGTTTTTCATGAATTCTCTCCAGTCTGTGAGTTGGCTTAGTTCTTTCGCGTTCATCCGCCGCTTCGAGAGTTTTTCCTTGGATAAAGTCGTTATCTCGTATAGTTTTTCGGCGAGGTCTTTGACTGTTTCGTCCCAGGCGCGGTCCATGCGTTTTAGGACGTATATTCCGTCGCCTTTTCCGTCTATGAATCTTCCGAATCCGGCCTGGTCCGTGGTTACGGCCAGGCTTCCTTGGGCTGCGGTTTCGACTGGAGTGTATCCCCACGGCTCATAGTATGAGGGGAATATTCCGGCATCGCACGTGATTGTCGCATCAGAGTAGTCCAGGGATATGAGCCGGTCCGCGGAGGACAGGTATGCGGGATAATATATGACTTTCACTTTGTCGTTTTCCCGGTTCAATAGTCCGTTGAATTTGAGCGTCCGTATTATCTCGTCCTGGTCTTCGGGGATTGTCAGTTCGAAGGCGCAGAGAGGCGGTGTTGCACCGCGTTTTTCCAGGAAGTGGGCGGACAGTTTCTTGCAGGTTTGCCTGAAGTCCTCGGGGATTACGTCAGCGCACTCAGTGCATTTTCCTCCGGCCAAAATCTTGTTTATGATGTTGTTTGATATCTCCGGCGTAGCCTCCTGCACGTGGTCCTCTATCTCCTCGTACAGTGACTTGTTCTTCAATACCTGGATGTTTTCGCCGCGTATACCAGCGGGCACGAAAATGAAGGCTATGACGTTTCTATCTGATTTCTTCTCTTTTAGCATCGTGTTGAGCTTGCCTAACGCGGCTATGAAGACGTCCAAGCCCTTGTTGCGGAACTCGTATCTACCGGATATGAAGAAACTTCGGATGTTCATAAGGTCAAGGGAGTAATACCTCAGAAAATAAGACGACAAAAACTCCCTCATCTGAATCCTGTTCTGACGCCTCTGGATGGTAAGCTCCTCGAAGCCCAAATATTTCTCGGAGTCTATGCCGTTCATTAAGACAACGTCGGGCTTCCTACCCCAGAAAAACGCCACTTCCTCGGCTGTGACAAGGCTTACCGTTGAGAGCACGTCTGCGTTGACGCTGCACGCAAGCTCTAGGGAGTGCTTGTCTATGACTCCGTAGCGTCTCGCGTAGTCGAGGATTGTCTCGGAAGGAGTCTTTTCCTTGATCATGGTGTATATGTCGATGCCGGAGCCCGCCAGGCTTCTTCCCAGCATCGTCGCGTGCGTCGTGAATACTGTCGCTATCTTCGCCCCCCTCTGCTTCAGATACAGTATTCCAGCGCCTGCAAGCCACTCGTGGAATTGGGCGACAACCTTCTTTGACTTGTATGAGGGGCTCTTGACTAATCCCTCCAGTATTTTCCCTACCGCGATGCTCCACACCACGGGTTCTATGAACGTGTTGTCTGCGTGCAGGGAGTCGACTTTAGCGTAATCCCAAAGGTTTTTCTTGATGTTGTTGGCTTCCCCCATGAATTTGCGGGAGTCGACGAGTATGGTCTTGGGTCTTCCAGGAATAATCCATTCCCCGTAGTAGCAGGTTATGCCATCCTGCTTCAGGGAATCGAATACTTTAGCGAATGGTTCGGGCGGCTTCTTCTCCTCGAACTCGATTCTCGCCTTACGCTCATCGTAGAATCCGACGACGAAATATCCTTCGCCGTACTCTTCGACCATGTACGGCGCCTTAGTCTTCAAGACAGCGTAGATGCCCCCGACCTTATTGCATACCTCGTATGAGACCTCGAAAACAAAGTCGGCTTTAACCATGGCGGATAAACAATAGTCTTAGAAAGATAAAAAAGGGCAGGACAATCCGGTCAGACTGTCCTGTAACTTTCTTCAAGCTCTTTCTTCATGACATCCAACGCTATTGTCTTGTCGGTCTTTGCCAGACTCGCATCCCTCTCCACCGGCTTAACGTCGTATGTCAGAGCTCTTACTGCGTCTATGTTTTCAGGCACTACTATTGAGTCCTGCGGGCACATGAGCGTCACCCACGCCTGTTTTCCGTTTTGGAGCGTTATGTAGGAGCCGGATGCCGCTATCGCCAGTATTATGTCTCCGCCGGGGCAGACGCGTTCGTCTAGTTTGTTTAGTCTTCTTGCGCGTTCTTTTAGTTCTGCTGTGTTGGATACTGTTTCTAGCATTCCGACTCGGTTGTCGTCTGCGAATACTTCTGTTAGTTCTTCTTTGGTTGGTGCTTTTTTCTTGAAGTTTATCTGCAGGTCGTGTACGTGCATGAGGCTTGTCTGCACCTTGTATGAGCGCGAGTATGCTTCGACGTCCATCACGGTTTGCAGGTCTGGGGCGTGGTGTGACGGAAGCTTTAATCCTACTTCGATGTCGTCGAGTATAATCTTGCCTTGCATGCCGGGGTCTAGGGCCCGTCTTATGAGCGATACATTCAGGTAGTCTATGTCGTATCCGGCTTGCGCTATGGCGCCGTTGAATCTGGCAAGCGTTGTTGTGTTGCAGGATACGCACCGAAGGTAGGGTGTGTCGGAGCCTGCGAGTTTCTTGCATAAGTCGTAGTTGGTCCGGGTGTTGAAGGATTGTCCAACGTCTGCTTTTTCCCCGCCCTGGAATATGGCGCCTACTTTTTCTTTTGCCTTCTTGTTGTATGGTTCATAGTATTCCGCCTTGTTTTTGGCGCCGACCTTGTTGCCGGAGCAGTCGATTATGACGTCTGATGCCTCTAGGAGGTCTTGTATGCTTCCGCCCACGTTTTCGGAGCCGAGCGTTTCCTCGAATTTCGCGACAGCGTCTTTGAGGCCGCTGGGGCCTTCCTTTGATGCGGCGTACATCTTGTAGCCTTTACGGTTAATCCACCGTGCAGCCCAGTCAGGGGATGTTTTGGCAGCCCCTACGAATTCCATGTCGTCTTGTTTTTCTAGGGCCCAAACCAGTTTGTGCCCGATTGTTCCTGGTCCAACAATTCCAACTTTTATCTTCTCCATGTTAACTAATCCTCCATGTTTAGTCTGAGTAATTCATGATCAAGTTTATGCCGTTTATCATGGCATCAACCGAGGCAAGGATTATGTCCGAGCCCGTGCCCTGCGCAGTCACAATCCTGTCCTTGCTCTTGAGCTTTACTTCGATTCTTACTACCGCATCCGAGCCCCCTGATATCGCGTCCACGTGATACTCTGCAAGCTCGAATGGGACGTCTTTCGTCGCGTTTCTGATGGCCTGTATTGCGGCATCCACTGGACCGGTCCCGACACCGGACTCCATGACTTCTTCGCCGTTTATGTTAAGCTTGACGGAAGCTGTCGGCGTGAACTTGTTTCCTGCGACGGCTACGAGCTCCTCGAGCTTTATCCTGGACTCCTTCTTTGAGCCGAGCACTGATGACGCCATTGCCTCAAGGTCGACGGAGGTGACGCGCTTGCCCTTGTCTCCGGTGTACTTGACCTGGTTGAAGACTTCCTTCAGCTGCTCGTCCGAGACCTTGATTTTAAGCTCGTCCAATAGGCTTTTAACGGACTTTAAGCCGACGTGTTTTCCGAGGACGAATCGGCGTTTGGCGCCCACTGACTCCGGCTTTATTGCTTCATATGTCTCGGGTTTTTTGAGTATGCCGTCAACGTGTATCCCTGCCTCGTGGGTGAACGCGTTGTCCCCGACAATCGCCTTGTTGGGCGGGACAGGTATTCCGCAAAGCTTCTCTACGAGATCCGATACTCCCCGTATCCTCTCGGTTTTCACGTTAAGCTTCAACCCGTAACCAAGCTTCAAGGCAACCACGACCTCCTCAAGCGACGCGTTTCCTGCACGCTCCCCCAGGCCGTTTACGGTAACGTCGACTATTGTGGCTCCGCCGGCTACGGCTGCGAGCGTGTTCGCGGTAGCAAGACCATAATCATCATGGCAGTGGACTCCGAGGGGGACCCGTGCCTTGGCCGAGACCTTCTTGAAAAGCTCCTTCGTCTTCTCTGGCAGGAGAACCCCGACGGTGTCTGCGACCGTGAACCTGTCCGCCTTCGCGTCCTGGGCCGTCTTCAAGACCTTGAGCAGGAATGACTGGTCCGTGCGGGAGCCGTCTTCGGTGCACAAGTCGACTTTCAGGCCGTGCTGGCGCGAGTACTCTATGCACTCCACCATGTCTTCGAGTACTTTTTCTCTGGTGCTTTTGAGCTTGTGCTTTATGTGCAAGTCAGATGTGGGAGCCACCAGAAAGACGGAGTCAACGTTGCAGGAGAGCGCCAAGTCGACGTCGCCTTTGAGTATACGCGCGAAACTAGCAACCTCCGCCTTCAATCCCTCCGAGGCAACCGCATTTATGGCGTCGCGCTCACCAGAGGAAGTTATCGCGGAACCCGCCTCTATGACGTCAACGCCCAGTTCATCCAAGGCCTTGGCTATAGAAACCTTCTGCTCCACGCTAAGCGAGACGCCGGGAGTCTGCTCCCCGTCTCGCAGCGTCGTATCCAATACCCTTATTTTTTCAGCCATTTCAGCGGAGTTTAAGGTAAATACTTAGACGAGACACTATTAAAACTAGATGAGCAAGCCCGCACTCATCCGTTTTTTCGATTAGAGAATATGATGCCTCCTCGTTAATCAAAAAAGAAGGGAACAATTGCGGGAAAAAAGATTTTGGATTGGAAAAAATGTGAGACATTATCGTTTCGTACATAAAGGAATATTTACTATCCTTCGTTTGTCCCACACTTTTTCCCCGCGCCAGAGGAACTTTCGTATCCTGTGAAGCGGTATCGTGCTGTCTCCCATTACCATGAAGTCTCCGTCTACCGACACTTCAGCCACGGGCACGCTCTTTTCTTTGGCGGAGAACCGGTCAGAGTAGGTCAGCGTGAAGTCAGCGGCATCAAGATTATCGTCCCACCTGATTCTAGCCAGCACGTCGCGCTCAAGCACCTCTTTCGTAAAAGACGGCTTACTTTTTGATTTCAATATCCTTTGAGTGGGATACGTGATAGAAGCGCGAACTCGGATATAGGCCGAGAGTGTGGTCTTTGCCGCATGCGGGGCACACAAGCTTTTTTGAGACTGTGGGGAGGTTTACTTTCTTGTCGAATTGGCCCTTGCATTTCTTGCACTTGAACACGAATTTGCGGTAGAATCTCCTCGGGTCTTGGGGTGTCTTAGGCTCGTCTTCTTCGACTTCAAGGTGCATGAGCTTTCTCTCAAGCCTTTTGAGGTCTGCTTCCACGATTTTTGATTTAGCGCCGCCTGAACGCAGTTCCTTCTCGATTAGTGCCAGTTCCTTGTCGACTTTCTTTAATCTGTCTTCGAGTTTCTTGAGTTTATTCTTCTTTGCGGTAAGCTTCTTTTTCTTCTCGCTTAATGCCTTTTTGTCTTCGACTTTTTTCTTTTTAGACGCCATCATATATCACCTTTTTCCGTTTATGTTATGTTTTTTCATGATTTAAATCCGAAAGACCCTCGGTTTTCTTCTTTCTAGACACCACAAGATACAAGACGAGAGCTATCAATATGACACCTATCAGGAGTATTACGACGAGGCCTACACCACCTAGAAGGAACATGTTCTTCAAAGTCCCGGTGTCGCTAATCTTGACTTCAAGATCCTCGACCCTGCTCAAACCCCTGTCATAGCCCAACTCCATGTAAATCGACTTCGCCCTAGAAAGATAAACGGTCGCGTTATCAAACTCCTTCTCAGTGTACAACTGCTGCGCATTAAGGTAAAACTCCTCAGCCTCCGCATACTTTTCAAGCCGCAAAACAAGCTCCTCCGTCTCATTGTAGAGAAGAGTGTAATTAAGCCGCGAGTAACCATTCAACGCCCGCCGCGCATGCTCGCTCGCATTAACATACTCCTCCATCCTCTCAAGCTCCAAGGCAACAGAGTAATTACCCTTCGCGGCAGGCAAGACCTCGCTAGCCTCATAAATCTTCAACGCCGAAGCCATCGCAAGATTGTCCTTAATCTCTGAGTAAATAGCCGAAGCCCTGCTCGCAAGCTCCCCCGCCCGGTCGTAGTCGCCGTCCTCGAAGGCGGAAACAGAATCATTGTAGTACGCGTCCGCCTCCTCATGGTTCGCCGCCTTCTCAACCAAGTCATCCGCTTCGGAAGACTTGGTAAAATCCGCGACCTCGTAGTAAAGCTTTTTCGAAGCCAACCCCGCCTCCTTGGCGGCCTTGAAGTCGCCCTTGTTGTACGCCCTCCTCGCATCAGCCATGAACCTCGCCGCCTTCTTCCTCTTGGCGTAACCCTCAGTGTCGAAAGCCCGCACCGTCCCGTCGGTTGCGGAAACCAACACGTCAAGATACCCGTCAACGTCAAGGTCGGCGTAAGCTATGTCCGCGACCTGCTTCATACTATCAGAAGTCCACAAAAGATTGCTCGAGTTATCGTAGACGACAATCTGCGTGGTTCCGGCCACAACCTCTGGGACGCCGTCATCGTCCAAGTCAACGACCTCCACGGCGTAAACGCCCTGATACCTCTTAGAGTTCCACAAAAGCGAGCCGTCACCCTTAAAAACGTATATGCTGTCCGATGCCACTACGACCTCTTTTTTCCCGTCACCGTCCAGGTCCGCGGCCTTGACATCATAGACCAAACCCTTAGTGGAATAATCCCACAACTGCTTGCCCCGCCGGTCAACAAGGTAAACCCTGTTGTTAGAGCCGACTATGAATTCCCTGAGGCCGTTGCCTGTGACATCCCCGACCGCGAGACTCCTGACGCCGCCCGCCGTCGCGAAAGACCATAACTCATCACCGCTTAAGTTGAATGCCTTGAGCATTGAAGGCCTTGTGAACCCTAGGTCGTATGACTCTGTGATGGTGTTGCGGGAGTAGCCTGAGAATCCGACGGCGACCTCGGCTACGCCGTCCCCGTCAAGGTCGTTTGAGGCTATCACATAGGGATACAGAAACTTTTGGAGGCCGTGCTTCCCGATGTTGCTGCCGCCCTCATCGAAAAACAGAACCGAGTTACCGCTCCAACTGGAAGTCCCTATAACCGACTCGCCTCTCCCGTCAGAATCCAAGTCCTCCGTTAAAACGCTCACTGCGTCGGTGCGGGCGGCAGAATACCGCCAGTTGGCAGTATTGTCCCTGTTCAAGGATACCGCTCCAGTGAGGGCGCCAACCAGGATCTCTCCCTTATCATCCTTGAAGTCGGACACGCTCAAGCCTGTGATTGAGCCGCGCATGTTGTAGTGCCAGAGTTCCGCGCCGTCCCAGTCTAGGGCGAAGATTTTGCCGCCGCTTCCGAAGGAGGTGACTACCACAGAGTCTATGATGATTTCGATGGAGGGGTTGTCGTTGATATTTAGGGGGTAGACGTGCCGGACTGAGCCTGTTGTGTTGAAAGTCCACGTCTCTGACAGAATCGACTCGGCCGCGCACACGTTCCCTGCCAGAAGAAAGACAAGGAATAGATTCCTAAGCTTCATGGTGAGTCTAAACTATTATGATAATCCTGTATATTAACAAGGATAGCGCAAATGATGCGACAGGCGTTGCAAACCAGCAGAATAGAATCTTTTTCATGGTCTTGTTGCCGAGTATGTGCATGCCCTTGACGAGTCCGACGCCTGAAATCCCGCCGACTATCGCCTGACCCATCGAAACAGGGATGCCCAAGACTATGAAAACATACACTACTATGCCTGCGCCAAGCTGCGAGCTGAAGGACGACATGGGGTCGAGTGAGGTAATCCTCTTGCCAAGGGTGTAGGACACGGGTCCTCCGAGAAGCAGGGCGCCGACGCCGAGTATTAAGCCGAAGAAGACAGATAAGAGGAAACTAGACGAAAAAGAAAACCCCCAAATGGACGCGCCATCAAACAAGTCCGCTCCTATGAGGGGGCCGAGTATTACTCCGACGTTGTTTGCGCCGATGTCGTAGGATATGAAGACGACTCCGATAAGGGTCAGGGATACGAATAATCGGTTGTAGGATACTATGTTGAGGGTATAACCCAGAGGCATTATGATGAAGCGGTAGATCATGTAGGCGATGGCTCCCGCTGCAAACGGGGTCAGAATCCAGGAAGCCATTATTTTCGCAAGGATGGACTGCTGCATCTTGCCGAGGATGCCGAGGCTTGCCCCCACCCCGATTACGCAGGACACCATTATCTGGCTTATGGAGCTTGGTATTCCGAGAACGTTTAGGGCGAGGGCGATTAATCCGACTGACACGAATACTGCTGCGAGAGCCTTTAGGTTTCGCGTGAAAGTATCCGGGGGAAGAAGTCCCTTGCCTATAGTGTTTGATATGCCATGAGCCTGCAGTACTCCGCCGAGGAAGATGAATACTGCAAGCAAACACGCGAGCTGCCTGTAGTTTAGGGCTAACACGCATTGTAGTAGGCCGCATGCCTTGGGGGCGCTGTTGCCGCCGATGCCCACTCCCACGAGCACGGCTATAATGGCTATCAAGACCAGGAGGGGATCCATTTCAGGGATTGTGCATGAGAAGTATCAGTGATAGCGTGTCTGATGCGTCCTCCGCCTTGTTCGAGATCTTGCCGACGAACTCTATGAGCTTTCCGTATAGTATGAGCGTCTTGGGTTTGTAGTCTTCCTCGTACAGTTTTTTGAATAACTTGTTCTCTATTAAGTCGACGTGGTGTTCTTCGACTTCGACTTTCTTTATTAGCTGTCTTACTTTTTCGTCGTCGTCTATCTGCTCGACGGCCTCCTTTAAGTGTTTAACGCAGTCAAGTGTCTCTTTTACCTGCTCCTTCAAAAGCTCGTCAAGCTCCGGTACCCTTATGTCCCCCGACATGTGCTGAGTGAGGTGGGCTGCATCCTGAACCAGATTCGCGACCTCGTCGGTTTTCTCCGCTAAGTCCAGTATCCTGCTCCGAGACATTGGCAGGAACGCGCCTTGGTAAAGGCTCTCCTCGATTTGCCGGCGAAGACCGTCAGATTTTTTCTCCAATGCGTTAATCGAATCCCTCTTCTCTGAAACAATCTTATCGTCTCGTTCATGGAACCCGTAAAACAACAAACCGAGCTCTCGGACGCTCTCATATACTAGACAAGTCTCCTCCTGCAGGAAGCCGATGGTCTCCCGCTCCTTGTTCCTGCCTACGAGAGGCAGTAAGTCAAAAAGTCCCATTGTAGTATTAAAAATATGATTCATGTATAATAACCATGAACGCGAGCTGGCTCGTTACTGCAGGGATTGCATTGATTATGACGGGCTTCATCATAGTATTCATCGGGTTGATGGCATCGTCGAAGAACGCTGAAACCCAAGTCAGCGGCGCAGGCGTAATCTTTTTGGGACCCATACCCCTGATATTCGGCACAGACAGACGCTCCGCAGTTATCGTCTCCGCTCTCGGGTTGGCGCTGATGCTGGCAGCATACGCTATGCTGAAGAAGTGAAAAGTATTTTAGCTCTTTCACCACATTATTTGACATGAGCAAGGCCAGGGACATCATGTCTTCCCCGGTTGTTACTGTTGAGGTCGCAAGCAGCGTCCGCGAGGCGGCCAAGCTTATGGCTTCCCGGGGCATAGGCTGCGTGATAGTAAAGCAGGGGGATAATGTAGCAGGGATACTGACTGAGAGGGATCTTTTGACGAAAGTTGTGGCGGGCCGCCTTAATCCTGACGAGACGAAAGTTTCAGAAGTAATGACCAAGGACGTTGTGACCGTCGACTCTGACGCGGACCTCTTTGAAGTCAACAATATTTTCCACGAGCACGGGATACGAAGGCTTCCCGTCGTAGAGGCAGGCGACGTCGTCGGCATCATAACCTCACGCAACATACTGAAGAACTTAAAGGACGTGCGCGCCAGAAAGTTCGTGTCCAAGGAGTACTCTCGCCCGGAATTCAAATGGGACACTCCAAGATGAAGGGAGTCAGCGCCGCCATCCTGTCGTGCATGTTCTTCTCAATATCCCCCATCTTCGAGAAAACTCTGCTAACATGCATGAGCCCACTCGCCCTCGCAGCACTTCGCTCCCTGACTGGGGGAGTCCTCCTCCTGTTCGCCATGGAAGTAGTCCACAAGATGAGGGAAATCGAGGAATTGACAAGACACGACATCCTGATGATTCTTCTTATAATCGGGACGGCAGGCGTCCTAGCCCCAATATTCTACCTCAGAGGCCTGAACCTCACTTCCGTTGCAAACACGCTCCTCATAGGGCGCTCAAACTCCCTCTTAATCGCAGTGTGGGCCTGGCTCTTCCTCAAGGAAAAATGGACGATACACCAGGCAGTAGGCTCCGTCCTCATGATAACCGGCTTGTTCGCGATATTCACGAGAGGCTTCACGGCAAGCTACACGTTCCTCCCAGGAGACATGTATCTACTCGCGGCAGCCACAATGTGGTCTTCATCCGCGGTCCTCATGAAGAGATACCTCCACCACCTGCCACCAGAAGTAATAGTAGTATCCCGCAACATGATCGGCGGACTCGTACTCCTTGTATTCGGCTTCGGTGACGTGAATGCAATACAGTATTCAATCCAGATCCCAGTATACCTCATAGGACTTGCAGTATTCGGAGTCATACTACCCCAGATGCTCTGGTACTTCGCGCTAGAACACACCAAAGCCACAACCGTCGGATTAGCCTCAATCAGCATACCCATATTCGGGACGTTCTTCGCCGCGATATTCCTCGGCGAAAAACTCGTGGAATACCAGTTAATCGGAGGATTCCTGGTACTCATAGGATTAACGGCAATGGAGATACACCTGTCACAGCTGAGCATCAAGAATCTTAAGAGAAGACTGAAGCTGCGACCCCACTTCCACCATTAAGACGTTGCTATTGGACGAGTATTACTAGTGCTATTACTAGCCCGTATATCGCGATTGCTTCTGCGAGTGCGACGTATAATAGGACTTTGCCTGCTACTTCTGGTTTTTCGGCGACTGCCGCTGATGCCGCGGAACCGGTTTTCGCGATTGCGTATCCTGCGGCTATTGCAGACATGGACATTACGAGGGCAGCGGAGAATTCCTTGGTTAATTCGATTACAGCCATTGTTTCACCTCATTTTTTTCGTTAAGTTACTTATCGCGGGACTGCTTTAAAAGGCTTATATGCGAGTCCCGCCCCGCCGTAGAATTTCGTGAACCACTCGTAGAAGTGGAGTCGGATGGTGTGGACGTATACGACGAGCCCTTCAAGCCCGAGGATTAGGGCGGCCGAGCCTACCAACAATACTGCATAGTAGGCTAGGAATCCTATGAAGGGGATCCTCTGAGCCAGGTGCCCTATCACGTAGACCACTTCAGATAGCATCGCGTGTATTAGGGCGAGGATTATTATCCTAGAGTAGGATATCATGTTTGACAAAAACATTGAAGTTGTCTCAAAGGATTCCAGAAGCCCTGTCCCTATCGCGCCCGACAGCGTATTGATTGACATGGGGGCGCGTAGGCTGTGGGATACTTCCTCGGCGAGGATGAGGAGTACTGGGGCGAGGAATCCAGCCAGTGCCAGCGTCTTGGCTGAAGTCCCTGCAAGAGAGGATATCAGGGGCACAGGGAAGCCGAACAACTTCATAATCAAGACTGCGACCCCGAAAAAAAGCATAATCCGCGCCACGGAACCCAGGACCGTATTCGATAACCCATGGGAATAAAACTTGTTCACTGAATCGATTACGATTCCGAGCATCATCTGGATGAAACCCACGAACAAGGCAAGCCCGATAAGCTCCTTCACGAGACCCTGCTTTAAGTGATGTATAGGCGAAAACCATATCGGCGCGAAAACAGTCTCCAACCCGAAGACGCTCCCGTATAAGAAACCGAAGAAGGTGCTCGTCAACCCGCAGTACGCGAAGATTCTCGCAAAATCCCGCAGGGTTGCGTCGTCTTTTTTCACGCGAGCCAGGATGAAGCCGCTCGCCGCTATGATGAGTCCGTGCCCTACGTCGCCGAACATCATCCCGAAGATTAGGGGGAATGACACCGCCAGGAATATGGTGGGGTCAATCTCGTAGTAGCCTGGCAGGCCGTAAGAGCGCGTTATCGTCTCGAATGGTTTTATGAGAGAGGGGTTGTCTAGCATGACGGGCACGGACTCTTTGGGGGAGGGTTTCTCCTCGTTTACGTGGACGGCGCCGGACGTTATGTCTTCGAGCGCTTTTACGAGGGATGCGACTTTCTTTGACGGGGCCCAGCAGCTAAGGATGGACGCGGTCTTCGTCTTGCCCAGGAGGAGCGCTGCTTCGACGATTTTTTTCTCGTATTCCAGAAAGTCCCTGGCAGAGACCAGGAGATGGCCTTTTTCATTTACGAATAACGCGATTTTTTCCTGGATGCGTTTTTCCTCTTCTGACATGCGCTTTGATTCCTCATTGATTCTGGCAAGCTCTTTTTCGGGAGGAATCTTCGGGTCTGAGACGTATGAGCGATTGAATTTTGCGTTTTCCAGCAGGCGTTCAACGTCCTTTTTGTATTCCTCGGTGGTTATGATGATGACTGGAGAGCCTGACGCATCCGCGCCCGACCCCGACATGAGGGCGAACGCGTCCCCCGTCTTTTCGGTGAGAAGCTCGTTTAGCTCAGGTATGTCGGAGTCGTCTATGACGCCGGCGACTGCGAAAACCCTCTTGGCCCCTGAAAGCCAGTGCGAGGAGACCCCGAATTCTATGACAGCCTCCAAAGCCTTCCTCTCGACAGCGAGACGCTCCAGTTCATCGGATACCGCGGACATTGACGCCAGATTCTCCCCGGCTTCGGAGAGAAGCGGTTTTACTTTCTCGTCGAGCGTGTCAGCATCCTCAAGCGAGGGCTCGCACGATCCCTTGCAGGTCAATGAAAGTTTCGAGATGATGACGTCTACTTGCTCCAGTAGATTAGTTACATTGTCTAGTTTCTCAAGGTAGGTGGATGACGATAGAAACATCGGGGATGCCGCTGGGCCTTGCTCTTCCTTGACGTCGATTACTTGTACTTGACCGCTTCTCGCAAGGAAAGCCAAGACCGGCTTGACGTCGTCTTTGACTACCACGACTTTTAGTTTACTCATGCGCGCAGGCCTGAACATCGTATTTCTGTTTTAATAATCCCCGGAGATATTAATTAACGCAAAGCCTAGACCATGAGTTTCCCCGAACTTGAATCCAAGATAAGAAAGTCCTGCGACAAAGAACTTGAGAAACTGAGGAAGGAAGGCGAACAAAGGCTGGCAATGATTTCCGCGGACATAAACGCGGAGGCACAACTGGAAAAAGAAAAAATAATCTCTGAGGGAGAACGAGACGCCCTAAAGCAATCAGACAGCATACTCTCACACGCCAGAATCGAGGCAAAAGACATAATCGAGACCGCCAAAAGAAAAGCAGTAGACAGCGTCTACAAAGCACTCGCAGAAAAGATAAAGTCGCTCCCGCCCAATGAAAAAAGGCTTTTATGCGCGAAACTCTACGCAATAGCCCGTGAAGGCATCTCAAAACCCAGAGTCTTCGTAGACCCCTCCTGCGCCAGATACATAAAGGGCGTGAAAAAAGACCTGGGAGGATTCGGCTTCATAGTCGAAGACGCCGGCGGGACGATGAAAGTCGACGCAGGACTCGACGCCATAGTAGCAAACATCAAGACCTGCACGGAACCAAAGGTCGCATCCATCCTCTTCGGAAAATGATATACTTCGGCGACAGACTGAACACGGTCGGATTAAGGCTTGCGGGACTGAAAAAAGTCTTCACCTCAGATGCCGCCTCCATTAAGACCGACATCACGAAACACTCCGACGAAGACGCCATAGTCCTAGTATCAAACAGCCTCTTCACGGAAGCGGAAAAAGAGATAGAGGAACTGAGAAAAAACGGCAAAATCGTGGTCTCAATCCCAGACGAAACAGGAGGCGGCGAAGAAATAATACAAAACCTGATAAAACAAGCAGTAGGATTCGAGATAAAAAGTGGGTGAAATATTAAGGATTAGCGGGCCCCTCGTCGAGGCCGAAAAAATGGCGGGCTCCTTCATGAACGAAG
>JBDRCA010000149.1:0-5443 GCA_043822165.1 Candidatus Altarchaeota archaeon | reverse complement strand
ACGTCAAAGTCTAATTCGAGCAGACCGTCAACGTCGTCTTCAGAGAAATGATTCCTGGATTTGAGGGGCCGCACGATAAGGTTCGAGTCAAAGGCCATGTGATCGCATGCGTAAGCCGGCGCCGAGACGAAGACTAGGTCTGCCCCAGCCTTAAGTGCCGCCTTTGCAACAAGCGTTGGCGTGCCGACATAGTCTTTTGAGCCTCCGAGAACCAGCACTCTCCCAAAGTCCCCCTTACGAGATGACACCTTCCTTGGCGGCATGGCAGAGTAGACGTCACCTGGCCCGCAGTAAAGCTCGGCTTCAGGGGGAATCCCTATGTCAACTATCTTTGAGCCTGCCACCTTCCCGGAATGCAATGCAAGAATCGTGTCCGCCTCAACCTTCACGTCCCCGCTCCCTGACGGGACATCAACTGAAATCTTCGGGCAAGACAAAGAATTTATGAGCCCTATGACAGACTTTGCAGGCTCCCTTACGACGCCTGATGCTCCGACTCCTAAGAGCGCGTCCACTACGGCGTCGCAGCCTGACACCTCTTTTTTTATGTTTTCGCACTGGGTTGAGTCACGTATCTGGGTAATGCTTACGTCAAGGTTTGAGAGTATGTCGAAGTTTTTCTGGCATTCGCGGGTGCGCGCCCCCGCTAGGGCGTACGCTTTTATTTTGTGTCCCCGCGCGTGCAGGATGCGAGCTGCCGCGAGACCGTCTCCCCCGTTTCCGCCGCAGCCTGAGAATACCGCTATTTTCTTGTATTGCGCGCACTCGTCTGCTATTGCGCGCCCGGCGTTCTCCATCAGAAGAAGAGTAGGTACTCCAAGGTACCTCGCGTTCGCGTCAATTGCCTGTGAATCCAATTTCAATCACCCAAACCCCCGATGGGGAGACTGAGAAAGATTTACCCGTATGCCGGCCCAGTCTCGTCTTTCTTGAACGCCCTGTCGTAATACTTTAAGGTCTCCTCATTGATGGATGGCCTTATCTTCTCCAGCGCCTGATCAAAGTCTTTCTTCGTGACTTCGTTTGCATCCATGCCGCGGCGGAGAGCGTTCAAGCCCGCCTCCCTGCAGGCTCCCTCTATGTCGGCGCCTGAAAAGTTCTCGGTTGCCCTGGCAAGATGCTCCAGGTCAACGCCCTTAAGTGGCATGTCTTTCGTGTGGATCTTGAATACTTCAAGCCTCGCGTCCTTGTCTGGTGCTGGCACGAGAAGCATTGTGTCCAGGCGCCCGGGACGGATGACTGAGGGGTCCAGCATGTCGTGGCGGTTAGTTGTGGCAATAATCATCACGTTGTCGAGGCCTTCTATGCCGTCAAGCTCGGTCAAAAGCTGGTTGACGACGGTCTCGGTGACGTGGCTTCCGGAGTACATGCCTCTCCTGGGCGCTATTGCATCTATTTCATCGAACAATATTATGGTTGGCGCCGTCTGCCTTGCCTTCTTGAATATTTCGCGAACCCCTTTCTCTGACTCCCCAACCCACTTGGACAAGAGCTCCGGGCCCTTGACTGCGATAAAGTTGGCCTCGCTCTCGTTTGCTATGGCCTTGGCTAAGAGAGTCTTGCCGCAGCCTGGCGGCCCGTAGAGTAGGACGCCTTTCGGGGGCGTTATTCCCACTCTCTTGTAGGCTTCAGGATTTTTGATGGGCCACTCGACCATCTCCTGCAGGTTCTTCTTGACTTCCGCAAGGCCGCCTATGTCGGCCCATTTAACGTCCGGGACCTCGACTAAAACCTCCCTTAATGCGGATGGTTCGACGACTTTGAGTGCCTCTGAAAAGTCTTTCCTGTTGACGTCCAATGCTTCCAAAACTTCAGCCGGAATCTCGTCTTTCTCAAGGTCTATTTGCGGGAGAATCCGTCTTAAGGCGCTCATCGCAGCCTCTCTTGCAAGCGCTGCCAAATCTGCCCCTACGAATCCGTGGGTTACTCTGGCGATTTCATCCAAGTCGACGTCTTCTTTAAGCGGCATTCCGCGGGTGTGGATTTGCATGACTTCCTTGCGCCCGTGCTTGTCGGGAACTCCGATCTCTATTTCACGGTCGAAGCGCCCCGGCCGCCTGAGGGCGGGATCTATGCTGTCCTCCCTGTTGGTTGCCGCGATTACCACGACGTTTCCGCGGGCTACTAGCCCGTCCATGAGCGCGAGAAGCTGAGCTACGACGCGGCGCTCGACCTCGCCTTTAGTCTCCTCTCTCTTGGGTGCGATTGAGTCGACTTCGTCTATGAATATGATTGAGGGCGCGTTCTGCTGGGCTTCGTCGAATATGTCCCTTAGTTTGCGCTCGGATTCGCCGTAGAACTTGTCCATGATTTCAGGGCCCGCTATGGGTATGAAGTGGCAGTTGGTCTCAGACGCCACCGCTTTTGCCAGAAGCGTCTTGCCGGTTCCCGGCGGACCATAAAGGAGAACACCCTTGGGGGGCTGAATACCCAGTTTCTCGAAAAGCTCCGGGTGCTTCATGGGAAGCTCGATTAGCTCCCTCACCCTTGCTATCTCGTCTCGAAGACCCCCTATGTCTTCGTATCTTACTGCGGGGGCGCCTGTCGCCACTTTCTGCGGCGTCGACTTTATGTCAAGGACTGTGTTTTCGCCGACCTGTATCGCGCCCTTCGGCTTGGTTTGCGTGACCGTGAATGAAATGGACTGGCCGAGAACGGTTATCACGAAGTTGTCGCCCTGGATTAGGGGGCGGCCCATCAGTATCTTTTGTTTCACGTAGTTCCCGAAGTCCCCACCAAAGCTTATCTCGTGGCGGGTGGGGGCAATGATAATCTGTTTTGCGTCGGATACCTTCGCCTTTTTTACGGAAACCTTGTCTCCGAGGGATGAAACCGAGTTCTGACGCAGTATTCCGTCCATCCGTATTATATCGAGGCCCTCGTCTTGGGGGTGAGCCTGCCAGAGCTTTGCGACTGTGGTCTTGGATCCGGTTATCTCGACTACGTCGCCGGTGCTAAGTCCGAGTTTTCCCGCGGCATCAGAGCTTATTCTAACGATTCCTCTTCCCACGTCGTTGTGCATGGCTTCCGCGACTTTGAGTTTTATTTCTGTTTCCATTGCAGGTAAAAGATTACGCGCGTTTGTTATATATAAATTAGCAGGTTACTGAGGAGTAATCAATGAGCTTTATTCCCTTGTCTGTTATCCGGTAGTCTACGCGCACGCCTTCTTGTTTGTGCATGTGTTTTCTGAGGATTATGAAGCGGGTGCCGTCGTCTCCCACTCCGGTTTCTAGCATTATCTTGCTCCAGTACTGGTTTATGGTGCCTCCGACTGGGGTTATTCTCCCGGAGTCTATGTCCGTGTATACTTGGTTTAGCATGAGGACTGCGACCTCGTATTTTCTGGCGATTCGCAGGAGTTTGGCGAGCATTCTCCCGAATTCGCGGATGTCGCGCTCTTCCTCTAGGCGGTAGAGGAGTGCTATGCTGTCGACTACTACGAGTTTTACTTCGCCTTTCGCGGTTATGTCGGCTACTTTGTCCAGGGAGACTTTCTGTTCCTCGAAGGTGGTGGGTTTTATGAGGAGCGTGTTTTTCAGTATTTTTTCCGAGTCTTTGCCTGCGATTTGTTTGACGCGTTCGGTGGAAAAGCCTCCTTCAGCGTCGACGTAGACTACTATGCCTTCTTTCGCGGCTTCGCAGCAGGCCATCAGAGCGAGATTGGTTTTTCCGGACGATGGCGTCCCGTAGACGTGGGTTAATACTCCGGTTGCTATGCCACCTCCGAGAAGCTCGTCGAATGCGGGGTGAATTCTTATCATCTTGCGTGTTCCTCGAATAATCCGATGCAGGTTTCCAGTAGCTCGTCTTGGCCTTTCAACCCGGTTTTCGAAAAGTATTCGCGTATTGTGTCAGAGGACAGTTCAAGGCGCTCAAGCACTATGTCTGCTTCCTGCGTCTTAGGCGCAAGGTTGACGTCGAGGACGGTTATCGTGGGGTATTGTTCCGCCCAGTTTCGCCTGACATCCAATATGTCGCCCGCGACATCGGCTTTGACCTCGACTTGGAGGAGTTGCGCGTCAGAGTTCTCCCTTATCTTTGATTCGATGAAGACGTTTAGTTCCTGAGGGTTTTTTTCGCCTAAATCGAGGGTTACCCTGCGCATCCTGGCCGACGAGACCTCTATGAACTGGGGGTTTGCGAAATCCATGTTTTCGAAGGCCATGAAACCGGTGGTGTTCTCCCACTCATTGAAGCTTATCCGCTCCGTGGAGCCGACGTAGTATGCCGGGCAGACGTCAAAGACTTCGGCTATCTTCTGGTGCTTGTGGACGTGGCCGAAAAGCATCAAGTTGAACTTCGGGGCGACTTCCCGCAGGCATGCCCGCGATATCTCGTGGGGTGCGAGATAGCCTTCGATCGCCTGGTGAAGACACAAGATGTCGAAGTCGCAGCCGCCTGTTTCCTTGGATGTTTCCCGTAGGGTTTTCTCCGCAAGGTCGCGGTTTCTTATGTACTGGAATCCGTGGAAGCCTATCGTCTTCCCGGAAACCGATAGTTTCACGTGCGGGGAGTCAGTGGACAAGACGTGTATGTTTTCGTGTAAATCAGAGTAAATCGGAGTGTAAGTGGTACTCAAATGCCCTGAAATCTCATGGTTTCCGATGACTACGATTACCGGACACTTTTCGGCAGCCCTCAGAAGCCCCTGAACCACTTTCTTCATGGCAATAGGCTCTGGTTTTGGATGGTGCAGTAGGTCGCCGCAGAAAACGATTACTGTAGGCTTCAGTGAAAGAGCCTTTTCCAGTGATTCCTCGAACGCTTTTTCGTAATCCTTGAGTCTGTCCTTTTTCGAGCGGTGCCGGTAGCCTAGGTGGGAGTCGCTTATGCAGATAATAGGGGCTGCGTCCATTATTGATATGTTTATGTTTAATTTGCCTTATATACCGTCAGCTGAAAAGCTTTTGGATATCGCTTTTAGGGCGGGGTCCAAGGAGGCTAGGAAGGCGCGCTCTACGAGGAAGACCCGCGAGATCCGCTTTCGGGTTTCGGAGGAAAAACGCGTGCACACTGTAGCCGGCAGGATACGCGGGGACTTGACCGCCATCGTTAAGGGTTTCCCAAGCTATGAGCAGTTCCCGTCTTTTTACCAGAGGCTATTTGACATAGAGATTGACAGGAACAAGTACAAGAAGAGTCTGGGCGCTCTTTCCTGGGTCTGTGATAAAGTGGAGGCCTTGGAAAATGAGTCGGTTCATTCCCTGCGCGAGGGAGTGCCTAATGCCTCGAAGCATTTTCTTGGAAAAACGAGCTCTCTTGTTAAGCGGGTTGCCGGCGAGCTTTTGTTTCTGCAGGGTGTTGGGCGCTCTTTTAGGGATTTTCCGACTGTGAAGGATTTTCCGACTCTCGTGGTTGCTGGGTATCCTAATGTCGGCAAGTCTACTTTTGTCGGGAATCTGACTGGTGCGGGGATGAAGATTGCGTCTTACCCGTTCAC
>JBDRCA010000148.1:0-2549 GCA_043822165.1 Candidatus Altarchaeota archaeon | reverse complement strand
TCAGGAGTTCTTCCAGGAATATCAGGTATTCTTTGTCTTTTATTACGAGTATTTTTTCGTCGTATGCTGTTTTGGCTTTGGCTTTCCTCAGGTTTTTCCCGAAGCCTTCCCGGTTTTTGAGGATTTCCGGAAGTATTTCTTCGACGGTGGTTGCGCGTCTCTTCACGTCCGCCATCCATCGCCCGTCTTTTATATACGGTTTTTGCTTGGCGTGCTTTGACTTGAAGCGTTCCTGGTTTTCCGCGTCCAACTCAAGCGGCGGCCCCCGGTGCTGCATTATTTTAGGGAGTTCCCACACCTTGAATTCTAGGAGTATCAGTGACGTGTTTTTTTCGTTGGTCCAGAATCCTGACTTGAATATCGCGAATTCGTTTTTTTCGAATGTTTTGACCAGGGAGTTTTCCGTCCGCCTGAGCTGGGAGTAAAGGGTGTTTTCGTTTATTTTCCCGTGTTTTAGTGTTATGGCGAGGATTTTGGTGTCTCTTTCCTTCATTTTCTTTTTTATTTCCTGGACTGACTTTGGTTTCTTGGGTTTCGGGAAAAAGAATTCTTTGGATGGTTTCTTGAGGAAGTCTTTTGATGCGAGGATGAATTTCGCAAGGGATTCCGTGGATACTGCCGCCGCCACGTTTCTGTCCCGGTCAACGGGGTCGACGATTATGAGGGTTGCGTCCGTGAAATAATACTTCAGGGATTCTGCGTCGTCCCACAGGCTTTCAGAGTCAAGTGTTTTCCCGACCTTCCAGTCTGAGGCGGCCTTTAAGACTTTCTTGAAGGAGCCATAGTGTATCGTAATAATCTCTGCGAGGTATCCTGAGAACCCCTGTACTTTAGCCTCTGCACCGTATACGCCAACACCTGTCATGAACTGTTTCAGGAGGCGGATTTCCCCGGAAAGCTTGGGGTTTCCTTTAAGTTTTCCTGAAACGTATTCGGTGTGGAACGGGGTTCTGTCGACCGAGGACTTAATCGACTTTCCGGCGTAACAAGGCACAATCTCAACGTCGAATTCGGAGAGCCTCCCCTTAACGTAGGGGTGTTCAGCGTAGTCTATCTCCCATTCCCCCTTAAACTTCTTGAATACGGCCTTGCCTATCTCTAGCGCTTCTTTCTCCAGCGTCTTCCAGGCAGTATCCTCATCGAACAGGATGAACAAGTCAATGTCCTTGTTTCCGGCAAGGTCGGTGCCCTTGGCAAGCGACCCCACAACCATCGGCTCAACACCGAATCCTCTCGCGTAGTCCGCAAGCTTTCCGGCGAACAAAAGATCGTTTTCATGCTCGATTTTACTCGGCGTTATCCGCGATAAAACCTCTCTTAGAAGCTCGTCCATCTACCATGCACCCCCTATTTTCTCGCCGCATTTCCGGCATCCGCCATCCACTATCATGTTTTCCGCAACCGAGAAACCGTATCTGGCAATAACCGTTGCCCCGCACTTCGGGCAAAACGTGTTCTCAGCCTCCTCGTGCGGGATGTTGCCGGCGTAAACATACTTTAATCCGGCGTCCTTGCCGATACTCCAAGCCCTGCGAACCACATCCAAGGGTGTGGCGGCGGCATCCGTTAGCTTGTAGTCAGGGTGAAACCTTGAGACATGCCAGGGAACGCCCGCACCCAGTTCGTCACGGATGAATGAGGCAATGCCTTCAAGCTCCTCATCCGAGTCGTTTTCACCGGTCACGAGAAGAGTCGTAACTTCAACCCAGATTCCTGCCGAAACCATCCTCCTCAAGGTGTCTAGCACAGGCTCCAACCGGGCCCCGCACATTTTCCTGTAGAACTCATCTCTTATGCTCTTAAGGTCAATGTTGGCGGCGTCGAGAAACGAGAGAGCATCCTTGAAAGCTTCTTCGCCCATGAAGCCGTTGGAGACAAAGACGTTTCCCAAACCCTTGGTTCTTGCGAGCACGCCGGTGTCTTTCGCGTACTCGAAGAAGACGGTGGGTTCCGTGTAAGTGTAGGATATGCTCTCACAGCCGGTTTTCAAGGCTTCTCCGACGATTTCCTCAGGACTCATGTTTTTTCCCATGATTTGTCCGCTGGTTTTGGGGCTCTGGCTTATGTCCCAGTTCTGGCAGAAACTGCAGGAAAGATTACATCCAACAGTCGAGATTGAGTAAGAGTTGGTTCCCGGCTTGTAGTGGAACAGCGGCTTCTTTTCGATTGGGTCAACGTGGGCTGCCGCCGCCTTCCCGTAGACGAGCGAGTAAAGCTTGCCTGCATGGTTCTCCCTGACGCCGCATATCCCCCGCTTACCGTCCCCGATTACGCATCCGTGGGGGCACAGGAAACAGACTGCTTTATCGTCTTTTGTTTTGTAAAAGGAGGCTTCCTTCATCGTAATTAACCTATTCTTGTTTTTCAGTTAAATAGAACTATCTCATATATTATCATTCATGCAGTACGTTCGAATACCCAAGGAGCGCATCGGGGCTCTGTTAGGTGAGGGCGGGAAGATGCGGGCTGACATCGAGGCGAGAACCAGGACTAAAATAACCGTCGAAGACACGTCCGTTTCCATTGAAGGTGAATCATTCGATGAGTGG
>JBDRCA010000147.1:0-9967 GCA_043822165.1 Candidatus Altarchaeota archaeon | reverse complement strand
CTCACGGTTCATAGCAGTCACAGGAGACCTCGTATCCGGCATAGTAAACCACTGGGCAGACAAAAAGCTCGGTGTCGTATTCATCGGCGAATCACTCTACGACGCGTCAAAAGGATTGGCGGCCTTCCCGGAAGGAGGAGTAGACCCACTGGGAGACGAATACTTCTTCGAAATATACGGTAAAGTAATAGATGACTCATACCCCACTCTCATAGACAAGGCAATAAACACGTCCTGGCAGATAATCACCAACTCCACGGACGTATACTCCATCCTAATATCAAGCCTCTCCGGAAACTATCCGGCAATCGTCATACACACGAACCGCAGCTCAGGCGACGACGAAGTCCTAGTAGCCCTCACAAACACCTCAAACACGACAGGAATAGTGCTCTTCGGACTAAACCCGCTGCTCGCAACCATCAACGGAAAAACATGGACCATAAACTCCATAGAATGGGTTAACCCCAAAGACGTCATCCCCCCGAACACAACCGACATAGACATTCTCCCGCTCATCTACAACCCCGGCGACACCATAAGATTCACGGTAGAAATAACAGACAACAGGAACTGGAGCGTATACTCTGCCTACATAAACTACACCCGAAACTATACTCACTGGGACAGGGTGAACCTGACACCCATGACGTCTCCGGACTCGTACACCTGCAACCCGAAGGCTTACATGAACAACTGGAACACCTCTGCGGGCCCGTTCAACGAAACCTTCATAGTCTACACCATAACCTCCACGGACACAACCGGGAACGTCAACACGACGAAACTATACTACTACGGCGTACTCGACGAAACACCGCCAACCCCCACAGACCTAGGGTTCACGCCATACATGCCAACCTGGGAAAACGACGTATCCCTAGTCTTCGGAACAGACGAATACTCAAACGCAACCCTCTACTACCGCCTAAACGGTACGGCAGACCCCTGGACCGTCATCAAAGACCAGGAATTCAGAGTATTCAACCACTCAATAAACACAGGAAACCACACGGCAAACACAACCTACCAGTACTGGCTCACCCTCTGCGACCTCTCAGAAAACTGCGGCAACAGCACAAACGGCGGACAATACTACAACTTTTGCATCGAACCAGGATGCGAGAGAAACCAAACCAACATAACAGGACACACCCCTGAAAACCGCACCATATTCCCCCCCACAACAACAAACATGACACTCACCATATACACCGATGAATGGGCTCAATGCAAGTACTCAAACATCTCAGACCAAACCTACGACGACATGGAATACAACTTCAACCACACCTACAACACAACCCACACAGCATACCTGGCGCTCTACACGTCAAGATACTACTACATACGATGCAGAGACATGCTCGGAAACAAAAACAACAAAAGCTTCACACTATACTACTGGATAGACAACATACCCCCAACCATAACGCTCAACAACCCCGCAAACACCACCCTAAACCCCGGAAGCCTCGTAACATTCAAATACACACCATACGACAACGGAAACCTCACGCACTGCTCCATATACACGAACTTCGGTGGCTGGGAGATAAAACACACAAACTACACCATCGGAAACTACACCTCCAACAACATGACCCTGCAGCTATGCGACGGAACATTCATCTGGAACATACAGTGCTGGGACAGCGTAAACAACACCGCATTCGCGGCCGCCAACTACACGATAACAGTGAACTCGACCAAACCCCTTCTAGTAATCGACAACGGGGAAGGCGCAGGCACAGGACAGCTCAACTGGCTTGAAGGCATAGACGTATTCAGAAAAACATTGTATGTCGCAGACACCTACAACCACCGATACCAGAGATTCAACAAAGACACTGGAGCATACTTGGGTTCTCTTGGTTCATATGGTCCAGAGGCCTCCAATTTTGTGTATCCTGAGGCGGTTTCAGCGGGTTACGTGTCGTCGTATAATGGTTCTAACTGGACTAATGCGACTCGCATATTCGTCGCAGACACGCAGAACATGAGGGTTCAGGCGTTCTATGAGTCAAACAATTCATTTTACGGTAACATATCCGGACTGGACGATCCAGCAGGGATAGTCTATGATTATTCCGCCGGCAGAATCTTCGTATCAGACACTGACAAAAACCGGATAATGGCATACAACACGAACCTTACATTACTCACCGCTTTTTCAGGAGGTGGCTTGAGCAAGCCGCAAGGCATAGACTCCGACGGAAACAAAGTCTACGTCGCCAACACGTATGATGAGGGAGTGTCTTCGAGCAACATCCTTATGTACACTATCTACGGCTCTTACCTGGATGTATTGGGAACATACGGGACCAGCACAGGCCAGTTCAATCACCCGCAAGACGTCGCAGTCGACAGTTCCGGGAACATATATGTTGCCGACACGGACAACCACAGAATCCAAGTATTTAATTCATCGAAAAACTACCTGAAGACTCTTGGCTCAAGGGGTGTCGAACAATCGGAATTCGATTATCCGTCTGGCATCGCATTAGACGATGAAGACAGGCTCTACGTTGCTGACACGCAAAACAGCAGGATACAGGTCTTCAGCCTATGTTTCGTCTCGACGACAACATCAACGACATCCACGACTTCAACGACGACAACGTCCACGACCTCCACAACCACGACAACGACAACATCATCCACTTCCTCCACGACATCGACCACAACCCTCGTCCGAGTGGAAGTAGTCTTAAACGAAGTCTACCCACACCCAAGCGGCGGAAGCGACTGGGACTGGGTTGAACTATACAACAGCGGAAACGTCCCCGTCAACCTCACCGGATGGACCATCGACGACCAAGAAGGAGGAAGCCAAAACTACACGATACCCTCCGGAACAATAGCAGTCAGAGGATTCATGGTGCTAAACAGTTCCGTTACTAACATAAACTTCGACTCCACCGGAGACGAAGCGCGATTGTTCAACAACACCGGAATCCTCGTCGACAACTATACATACACAACCGACCCCGGCCTCGAAACATCGTGGATGCGCTCCCCAGACGGCACAGGCGACTGGATACGCTCAGACTCCGACAATCCCCCCTCCCCCGGCGAATCAAACTCAGTATCATTCACAAGCCCGCTCGTAACAGGCTGGAACCTCATATCCCTCCCAGTCCGCATGAACTAGCCCAAACCGTATTTATACTACCATTCCAATTTCTTTTGGTTGGGGATAAATGACTGACAAGAGACCATCCTGGGATGAGTACTTCATGAAGATAGTCTACACAGTCGCCGAGCGTGCGACCTGCGACAGGGGTAAAAACGGCTGCGTCATAGCGAAAGAAAAACGCATACTATCAACTGGATACGTTGGCGCTCCCGCTGGTCTTGCCCATTGCGACGAGGCCGGCCATCAGATGAAGACGGTCGTGCACGAGGACGGCTCCAAGAGCAGGCATTGCGTCAGGACCTGTCACGCGGAGGAGAATGCGATCGTTCATGCGGCGAAAGTCGGCGTCTCGGTTGACGGCGCGACGATATACACTAAGATGACTCCTTGCTACAATTGCGCGAAAATGATCATCAACGCGGGCATAAGCCGGGTTGTCGCAGACAAGGATTATCACTCCTCGGCGGAATCGAAAAAGCTTTTCGACGAGGCGGGAGTATCCCTCAAAATCGTGAACGGGGAAGTCGAAAAATACGAAGACCAGTAAATGACCTTTGTTGTTGGATTAGCTGGGAGAATAGCATCCGGCAAGGGCGAAGTATCCCGTCATCTTGCCGAAAAACACAGGGCAAGCATCTTCAGGTTCTCAGATATACTGCGGGACGTGCTTGAAGTCCTGGGTCTGTCCAACACCCGGGAAAACCTGCAGGAACTCGGCGCAGGGCTTCGCGCATCATTTGGTGAAAACGTTCTAACAGAGGCGATGAAGGCGAGAATCGGAAAATCCACGTCAAAGCTGGTAATCGTTGACGGCATCCGCTACAAAAAAGAAGCCGAACTCGTGCGCTCTTTCAAAGAAAATATCATCATCTTCGTGGACGCGCCCCTAAAGCAGAGATACAAACGAGCAGTTAAAAGAGGCACCAGGGGCGAAGCAGGCATGACTCTCGAAAAGTTCAGGGAATCAGAGGAGAAAGACACCGAGAAAAACCTGGATGAAATAAAGGCATTGGCAGACGAAGTAATCGAAAACACAAGCTCCGTCGAAAAACTCCGCGAAAAAGTCGACTTAATCCTTACGGCAAAATGAGGTATGCGGCTCAAGCCTCCCGCTGCTTTCTGCCAATCTCCGTAATCCTCGCCTCCGAGAGCTGGGCTTTCCGCTCCCTTATGAGTCTTGCAAGCCGTTTCGTAAATTCAGCGAACGTTTTCTCTTCCGGAGGCTCAGACAAAACAGGTATCTTCTCCACGTCCGGGTCCTCGAGCGCGTCAATAAGCGCCCTGTTGCGAAGCTCCTCTTTCGCGGTCAAGACAACGAGGCCTGAGTCAAGCTTGGTGACGTCATAGACTTTGCCGAGGGATTGTTCTTCTCCAAGTTTCGTCTCCGGTGCATTAACGATTAGATACGAGTCTCCGATGTGTTCTGTCTTGTGGGCGTCGCTTCCAACCGACATGAACGCTGCCTGGCTCTCATAGTCTGAGACATCGTACATGTGTTCGATGATTTTGACTGCTTTACCCGTTACTTTCCCGACTGCGCCTCCAATAAGCGGCGCGCTGGAAAACACTGCGTGACCAGTCTGCGCGGCATCCAAAGTCTCCTTGTAGAAGCCGTGGTATTCCGTGCCCAATCCATACTCTCTCATGAGTTCCTGGGTCCTTTGGGTTCCGAACCCCGACTCTTCAACTCTTTTCTTCGCGTCTTTTCCTGACAATCCCTCTTCCGCGACAAGACGCGCAGCCTCCTCCCTGGCAAGCCCGGTCGCAATCCCGTCAGGTGCGTTAGGGTGTGCTACGAAACCCACGAGGTTATCATCCTTTTGCACGCGCTCCAACACTTGCGCAAGACTATGTTGCTCGTAAAACCACGGGTCGATGCGCTTTGCCGGGTCAAGGCAGAGTATCCCTATCTCCCCAGTGTACAATCTCTCCCCACCCTCCCCCGTTCTCGCGCTATACGTCTTGACTTCCATCCCACGCCAAAGATGCTTGTCGAAAAGCTCTGGGGGTTTATGCGCCATAAGCGTCTCATAGACTGCGTCCGCGTTAACCTCCGGATCAAGAACCTGGATGTTGGAGTGCGTAAGAACTGCCACGTCCTGGACAGGAGTCTGCCCAATCCTGTTCCAGAACGCGCGAGCCTGATTCTCCCCGAATACGAACTCTCCCTTCTTAACCTCTTCGCCGAACTGGTGCACGTGCAAGTCAGAGCCATCAGTTCCGGTGAAGACAGGCTTAAACGCTCGTTCATCAGGGGAGCTAATTCCCTCAATACTTGATATTCTATCTAGAATCTGTTGCGGTGAAAGATTTACTCCCTCTCTGATAAGCTGGGCTCTTTTTCCATCAAGTAACCTGCTTTTCTCATCCAGTTCCCTGACTTTCGGGCTGCGCTCTATCACGGCGCGTTTTACTGTTTCAGGACTTCTCGCAGTCTTTATCATGTATTAATCTTACGGTTTTTGACGTTTTTATACATTTATATATGATTATACGCATAACATATCAACATATTGATAATAATAATTGGTTGGGGTATCATAATGCATGAAGATAATGCATTGAAAAACGCGGAAAACCACATTTTCTCAACAGGATTATCCGATGCAGGTTCAGTGTTAGCTAGAGCTAACATGAAATACGGACTAGCGAAAATACACGCACTTCAATCAGGTTTTGGGATAAAATCAGACGCGACTTTTATCTCAGCGCCAGATGAGAGCCCTAACAAAAACAAGACTGCTTGGACCAACGGAATAAGCAAAGGCGGAAAACTCGCATGGGGTCCTGGAAACGAGAAACTCATACTGCTTGACGCAAGACCCGCAGTATGCGGAATGCTCGTCGGAGGCTTGGATAAGCTACCGGAAACAAAAGAGTTGACGAAAAAAGTCCACTCCCTGAAAGACGAAAAACTAGAGCTTGACGGAATACCACTGCAGTGGGATTTCGGCAAAGGAAACCATTTCATAGATGTCTTCAGCGTCAGAAACCTTAATGGAATGGATTTGCCGGAATACGCATTCATAATACACGCGTCAGCACCAGAACTAAACGGTGATAATCCCCTCGGATTCGGCCTGCAATACGACAAAAGCACTCTATTATCCGACATGATGTGCGTGGAGGAAACACCATACGGGAACGCTCACGTACTATACGACGGCGAAGCAACCGAATACATGGGCTTCCACGACTACGCCGAAGACTTCGCAAAGAGAAGGAGGAAGATGGTGGGCGAAATGCTGTTCGGCGAATTCACAGAGCTTTCTAATCCGACGCACCAGAAGCTTTTGAACATGAACGAGATGGTGTTGGGCGTATACGACACTGAAGACGAGGGCGAGGACGTCTTCCCGATAACATTGCGGGCTGATCTTCCCGCGTATCTTGTCAAGGGCAGGCGAAGCTTCACGAGAAAGATGATAGATGGCCTAGGATTCGGTGACAGGGCTAAAGACCTGGGAGTCTACAATAATCTCAAGAGCGCCAACATAATCCCACACGGTGGGGGCATGAACATCCTCGGCGTCACGGACGTAACCGGCGTATTCGAGGTAGGAGGCGTGCGCTACTTCAACCTGAACTCACGCCGAAGCATCGGTGAATACTACATATCAGACGTTCAAAACCTACCATTCGCATACCGCGACACGCGTGTCGTAGAAAAGGCGGTAGAGCTTGGCATGTGCGAGATAGAAGCCGAGCTTCACCCGGAAATCGTGCTCAAAGTATAAAGAAACGTTCAAATTGTTCGGCGGGGGTTGGGGGTGGTTTCGGTGCGCGGCGCCGAGGCGATTCCCTTAGCCAGCGGCTCCCATCCTTTCTGATGGGGCGCGGGTTGGCAGAGCCGAATCCGCGGTGCATGGAAAAATCCCTTGCGTACCGGGCCAAAGGCCCGGGCATGGCTTGCCGGCGCCCGCCGAATAACATTCCTCTTTAAATATCTCTTCACCCAAGTCTTTTACCGATGGACTTGACAATACTCTTTGACGAGAAAGGAGGCTCTTATCTCGTCAAAAAGTCAGTGGATGCCCACACAAAATACGGCTTCATAAAAGCTGATGAATTGTCAAAGGCAAAAGCGGGGGATGTCTTGACCTCAAACATAGGGAAAAAATTCACAGTCCTTACTCCCGACTCGACGGATTTTTTCCGCAAAGCCAAGAGAGGCCCGCAGGCAGTGACAATGAAAGACTGCGGCATCATAGCCGCGAAAACAGGTATAGCATCCGGTTCAAAAGTTGTCGAAGCAGGAACAGGATCCGGCGTCCTCTCAATGTTTCTTGCAAACATACTAAAACCCGGAAAAATCGTAACCTATGAGGTCCGCGAAGACTTCGCTGAAATAGCAGCCAAAAACTTCGAACGATTCGGCATAAAAAACATCGACTTAAAGCAAAAAAACATATACGAAGGAATAGACGAAGAAAACCTGGACGCCATAATACTGGACCTACCCGAACCCTGGCTTGTCGTAGAACACGCGAAAAAATCACTCAAAGCAGGCGGCTACCTAACATCCTATTCCCCAAGCATAACACAATCCAAGAAATTCTCAGACGAGTTGCGCGAAGACTTCACACACGAAACACTCGAAACACTCGAACGAACATGGAACATGAAGACAGTGCGCCCAGACACGAGAATGCTCGGCCACACAGGATTCATAACTATCGCCAGGTTCCTGGGCTAATTTTAATATGGCAAAACAGATAATTAACAGGTGACTTATTTGGCCTACGACATACACCTTTACATAACAGACCATCAAGACGCGCTGCCTGACCTGCACACGATGGAGCACATCGACGAAGTACGCTCCTGGTTCAGTCAAGTCAATGGTGTGTGCGTGCACCACGACCACTTCAGCAAGATAAGTGACGACCTACTAAAGGAGGCTAAAAACCACCCCATAAAACAGGCTTTCGCAGTCATATTCTATCCTCCCGGCGAGATGCTCGAGGCAGACGAGGAAGTGGGCGAGGAACTAAAGAAACTCTTTAAAAGCCACCGGGTAAAATTTAGCTGGAATCTCACTTCAAACGACAGACTAACCAGGAACTTCTATGACGTCTACTTAGAGCTCATCGTGAAAAAGAGCAAGGTTGTCGAGGAAGGGGAAAAACCCAAGGATGCTGCAGCCGAGAAGAAGGAAGAACAAGAACGATTAAGTCTTGCGGAGAAGGAGAAGATGCTTTTAGGAGACCTGCATCCCGAGTCTACGGATTCCGTGGAAGAAGCGCCCGGCAGGGATACGAGAAGTCTTGAGGATAAAATCCTTGACAGACTAGGCGACTCAGACGAGAATCAGTAACTAAGATTCTTCCAGTACTCGTCTTTTTCTATTCTCTCTCCAACGTCGACGTCGTAGAATCGCCCAACCGGCTCCAGGAGACGCGGAGAACTCTCCCAGACTTTTGCCAGGGCGTCTCTTACTACTTTAACGCCTTTTTTCGTGAGTTTCCCCAGCGGTTTTTTAACAGGGCTTTCCATCATTCCCAACCCGTTCATAAGTGTCTTCACGGGAACGGGATTCGGGAACTTGTATTCGACGTCAACTTTCGAGCCGTCGGGAAGAGTAACTTGCTCTGTAGTTGATATCCCAACCACGTTAAAGAGCGGTTGAAGCGCATTGTCGATTTTCTCGGCATCCTTGATTTTCCCGTCCAATATGAGGCGAGTGTACTCTTCTATGGGGCCTGGCGTGATATTGGAGATTACGGATATGACTCCAGACGCCCTGATTTTTTCGTCTGTCATCATCCTGAAAGTGTTGGGGTCATCCCCCGACAAAATGCTGAAGTCATCGTCAACAAGCTCGCGAGTCCTTATCATCCGCTCGAAGTTTCCGGTCGCCTCCTTAACAGCCACTATGTTCTTGTATTCATCCCTCAGAATCGCAAGGTCTTCAGGCTCCAATGCAGTGACGCTTCTGCCCGGAATAACATAAGGTATTATGTCAAGATCCGGGAAACACTTTGCCAGCACGCTGTAATACTCGTTCCTAAGCCATAGGCTCCCGGGCTTGTTGTAATAGCAGTCGACAAGCAAGACCGCATCCACGCCGCAGTTAACCGCCTTCTCGGTCTCATAGACCGCTTCGTCCGTGGAATTGGAACCCGTGCCTGCAAGCACCTTGCACTTGCCTGACGCATACCCACAGACCCTCTCGATTATCTTGGCGTGCTCCTCGTGCGTTACCGTGGCGGATTCCCCGGTCGTACCCATGGGTAAAACACCAGTCAAACCCTCCTCGACCATGAAATCAATGTTTCTCTCAAGCTGTTCCCAGTCAACGCCCAAAACCTTGTTGAATGGTGTTACCAGCGCAGTCCAGCATCCAGCGTAAATCCCTGCCATTTTACTCCAATACTATTACGCAAAAGCTTATAAAATAAGCAATCCTATACCTATAGAGGATGTGTGGGATAGCAGGATACTTGGGGGGTGGAAATGCACCTGAAATACTCTTTGACATGCTGGCGCGCCTGGAGTATCGGGGATACGATTCAGCAGGTCTTGCGTTCATAACCGACGGCAAGATAGTAATCCCGAAAGACAAAGGCAAAGTCGGGGAAGTACGGGCTAAGGTAAAGCCTGCTGAATACAAGTCAAATATCGGTCTCGCGCACACCCGGTGGGCAACCCACGGAAAACCCTCGCAAGTAAACGCCCACCCGCACAAGGACTGCACGGGCAAGATAACGGTAGCCCACAACGGGATAATAGAAAACCACGAGACACTGCGCAGAGAACTGACCGAGCGAGGCCACAGTTTCGACTCGGAAACAGACACTGAAGTCATCGCGCATCTTATCGAGGAAT
>JBDRCA010000146.1:0-2202 GCA_043822165.1 Candidatus Altarchaeota archaeon | reverse complement strand
TTTTCTATCTGTTTTTCAAGAGTTTTCTCGGATGTCCTGAGTTCGTTTGCAGCATCGCTTAAGCTTATTTCCCCGCGGGACAATACGAGATCGATGATTTGGCTGGATTTAGTGGTCTTCTTCTGGGGTTTCGTGGGGGCGGCGGATAAGTTGTGTATTTTCACGCTTATCGCGCGGACACCCGATGATTTTATTCTATGGTTTAATTCATCTCTTAGTAATGGTTCCAGCTCATCCTTGAATGATGTTGCATTAATCTTTACTGACGTCTCGTCGAGTGCCAGTGAAGCAGTCCTGGAAATATCATAGTCCAACGCGTTCTTGTCGAATAACTTCACTTTCAGGGGGTCGTCCAACTTGTAGGATACAACAACGTTGCCGCGGAAAACCTTCCCGTCACTTGAAACAATGTCTCGCTCCCCCATCTCCAGTATCTGTTCTCTGGAGTCTAGTCTTTTGAATTCTTCTATGAACGGCAGGGTAAATGAGACTCCCGGTTTCGCGGACCTTGCTGGTTTGCCTGAACGGTATACGACACCTTTTTCGTGGTGGCGAAGGAGAAAGACGTTTCGTGAAATGATGTATAGGATGACTGTTGCTATTGCTGCGTATAGGACGTATTCCATCATTTTTCTAGGTGTTGGACCTGCACGTACTGTATTTGCAGTATTCGTCTGCGGCGCATCGCTCCAGGATTTTCGTTATGTTTTCGTTGTAGCACTTGTTTAGCGTGCAAGTGTAAGAGGTGTAGTTTCTGGCGACTACTGGTTTTTTTTCTTCCTCGTGGCAGAAGCGTATTGTGGAGTAGCTGTTTACTCCGCAGTCCGAGTCCTTGAAGCACTCGCAGGCGGGGCACGGCCCTCCGCAGTCCACTCCCTCTTCGGATACTGCCTTCACCGTGTCATTGCACCCCTCAATCATCGTCAAGGCGAATCCTGTGCTTGAACTGGTTCTCTCATCTGCATTCGACAGGTTTAGGGAACATTTTATTGGGCCTCTAGTTCGCGGGATGATTCTGCCGTATTCATCTTTTGCATAAACCCATTCATCGTTGAAGAGAAGATGTATGACTGCGTCCGCCTCCGAGCCCTCGTAGACGACGGGGATTCTCGCACCCTCAAGGCTCGTGTTTCTCACCGCAAGGTAAGCTGAGACGTTTACGAACCTGTTTTTAGAAACATACCTGTTCAAGTAAGGGTGTATCGCGTAAAGCGACACGAAATCCGTCAAAGCCCCGTCCACATCCTCCGTGCACTTAATGGTAAGCCTTACGTCCCTTAGCTCCTCATTGAATTTTACGGGTATTGTGAATGAGTAAACAAACGCGTTTTTCAGTATGTGGCCTGACTCATCGAATATGCCTTGAGCCAGAGCTCCCATGTCTAGTGAAATGTTGTCTCCGCTGATTGATTTCGCGATGCCTGCGTACAGCGGATTATGCGAGGTGTTGATTGTGCCGAAGGATATGGGAGTGTCGTTGAGGAGCTTATTCAGTGATGTCGTTGACGTGGTGGTTGATGTTTGGGGGAGCGTTGTCGAGGAGGTGGCGGGGCTGAGTGTCGAGGAGGTCTGGTAGATATGGATCGGCTCATCCATGTTTATTTCGTCGCATTCGCCGTTTCCGTCGGAGTCCATACAGCATGCCGTAAAACCAGCTAGTATGTAGCCTGTGCCGCATACGGTTTCGTCCAGGCAGCCTGTGGAAAAAAGAGTCAGGGTCAAGACCACGTAGAAGACCGGGAGCCGTCGCGGGTATTTCATCTTTTAAGACAAGCACGAGCCTTGAATCATCCCTGTGAATTGAGCAGGCTTTGCTTTACCGGACTTCGCGGTGCCTTTGATGCTTCCCTCAAAGGAATTGTTGGCGACAAAACCAGTCCATGAACCCTCAAAAAGCAGTTCTGATTCCGGGTCGTAGCCGTCAAAAGAGCCTCTTACTTGGCCTTCTCCCCATGTTCCCTCAAACGATGCTATGGGGTAAAATGAGCCCTGGATCTGCCCGCCTGATGCGACACCATCCCATGAATTCACCAGGATTCCCTTGGATGTTTTCATCTCTAAGACGCCGCCCCACCGCTCGCATGAAACGTTTATTTTACGGTATGAGACTGCCATGCCAGAAATAGACGGCTTTATGAATCCGCTCAAAAGAAAGATTAAGCCGCATACTATGATTATGGTCATTAGGGGTTTCATTGCCGT
>JBDRCA010000145.1:0-14888 GCA_043822165.1 Candidatus Altarchaeota archaeon | reverse complement strand
TCGCGGCATCAGTCATCCTGATTCCTCCTCGACGCCTTTATTCCACGCCGTGCGCAGCTCGTCCAATGAGAACTCAAACTCTACTGCGTCGTCCAGTATTTTTATTTCCCTAGTTCCCGTGACTTTCCCTATCCTCACCGCTTCGTCGAATCTCTCGAATTCCTTCGAGTCCTTCTCGGAGACTTCTATGAGCCAGCGCCCGTTTGATTCCGAGAAAAGCTTGGCGTCAGTGCGAAGCGAAGAACCTAGCGCGCACAAGTCAAGCTCTATGCCTGTGTTTCCTCCGAAGGCCATCTCGCAGGCTGCAGTGAAAAGCCCTCCCTCGGAGAGGTCGTGGCATGCGAGAATCCTGCCAGCATCCATCTGCCTTAACAGGAACTCGACTTTAGCCTCAAGCTTCTCGAGGTGAACCTTCGGGATATTGCCTGTTTTTTGCTCGATAATCCTGTGGTACTGTGAGCCCTTAAGCTCATTGTAGGTGTCTCCGACCAGATACAACACCGAGCCCTTCTTCTTAAGGTCTGATGAGACTGCTTTCCTCACGTCCCCTATTATGCCGACTCCGAGAATAGTGGGTGTCGGAGCAATCGGGCCCAAGGTCGACTCGTTGTAGAGTGAAACGTTCCCTGAGACGAACGGCACCTTAAAGTATCCCGCCACCATCCGCAACCCCTCGCACGCCCGCTTAAAGTCGCCGAGCCGCTCCGGCTTCTCCGGGTTCCCGAAGTTTAGGCAATCAGCCATGCTGTGCGCTCTGGCGCCCACTGCCACTAGATTGCGGATTACCTCGTCTACGGCGGAGGCTGCGCCCCAGTACGGGTCGGCAAGCAGTAAATGCGGGTTAACGTCGCATGTCAACGCAAGGCCCCTGAATGAGTCTTGGACAGGCTTTAGGACTGCGGCGTCTCCGTGGGACTGGAATCCGACGACCCCCTGCATGGGCTTTAAGACTGTGCTGCCGCGCACCTCGTGATCGTATCTTCTTATAACAGATTCCTTGCTCGCGATGTTAGCAGAACCCAAAACACTAAAGCATGCTTCAGCGAGATCCGGCATCTCGTATTCGACTACCTCATCTTTGCACTCAACAATCGAATATGGTCTTTCGTAGACGACACCCGCAATCAGAAACTCAAGTTCCAAGTCCAAGACGGTCTCACCCTTAAAAGTCGCCTTAATCCGCCCCGAATCATCGACTTTACCAACAACGGTTGCCTCCACATCCCAGAAATCGAATATCTCCAAGACATTGTCCACGTTTCCTGGCAAGACAGAAACCATCATACGCTCCTGGCTCTCAGACACCCAAATCTCCCACGGAGAAACACCCTCCTCCTTCAATGGAACTCGGTCGAGTTCAACGGTCGCCCCGAATCCTCCGGAATGAGCCATCTCCGCGGAAACACACGATAATCCGCCGCCGCCGAAATCCTTCATGCCAGTCAACAAACCCTTCCGGTTAGCCTCAAGACACGCGTGCATGAGCGGCTCCTTCATTATTGCGTAACCCAACTGCACCGCAGGCCGGCTCTCCTCCTCGCTGTCCTCGGTAAGCTCAGCTGACGCGAAAGTAACCCCGTGAATCCCATCCCTTCCAGTCTTCCCTCCCGCGAGAATATAGATGTCTCCCGCACCGCCGGCACGCGAGTGAATAAGCTCGTCTTTTCTCATAATCCCGATGCACCCGACGTTGACGAGGCAGTTGCCCACATACGAGTCGTCGAAAAAAACCATGCCGGAAACCGTCGGTATTCCCACCCTGTTCCCGTAGTCCGCGATACCCTGCACAACACCCTTCAAAAGATACTGCGGGTGCTTGGTGCCCTCCGAAAGCTTATCATCAGGAAAAGAAAGAGTCCCGAAAAAAAGCGGGTCAACAAGCGCCACAGGCTGAGCGCCCATGCAAATAACATCCCTTAGAATCCCGCCTATCCCGGTCGCGGCACCCCCGTAAGGGTCCAAGGCAGAGGGGTGATTATGGGACTCCAAGGCGACGACGTAAGCGTGCTCCTCATCAAAGTCGACGACACCCGCATCCTCGCTGATAACACAGATGTTCTGCGGAGCCTCAATGTTAAATACGGTTTTCTTCAGAATCGGCCTGCTCGTCTTGTAACAACAGTGTTCGCTCCAGCTTTGCGCGAAGGCTTCGAGTTCGACGTCGGTGGGATTGCGATCCTCTTTCTTGAAGTGGTCTCTTATCTTTACCATCTCGGCCGCGGAAAGGCCCAGGGAGCGCGTCTTGGCAATCTCCGAGAGCTCTTTTTCGTCTGCTTCGAGCAGGTTTACTTCGTAGACGTTTAGGCTTCCTTTCTGTTTGTAGCGTTCTCCCATTAAAGCACCTTGAGCGTGTAGTCTTGTATGACGGGGTTTGCCAAAAGTTTCCGGCATGCGTTTTCAGCGTCTTTGAGGGCTTTTTCTTTTTTGTCTGCTTTTACAGTAAGGACGTATGTCTTTACGGTTTCGACTTTCTCGATGGGGTATCCCAGAAGAACAAGCGCTTTTTTGACTGATTCTCCTTCCGCGTCTGCCATTCCTTTTTTGAGGGTTATCCTCACTTCTATCTGGTGTTCGGCCATTTTCAACGGAATATATTATTAATGAACCCATATAAAACTCATCATGGATGGCATCGTCTTCGTTACCGGAGTCGGGGCGGGTGAGCGTCTGAAGCGGCGTGTCGGGGCAAACCGTGTTTTCGTCGCCGATGTATCTGTTGCGGCGTTCATAAACCCTGAGGCGCTGGCAAAACAAATCAAGGAGAGCAGTCTTGAGGCGTCATTGATTGTGGTTCCCGGCATGGTCCAGGGGGATGTGTCCGTCATAACCCGGGAGACTGGGATACCCTGCGTTAAAGGCCCAAAAAGCATGGCTAATATTCCGTTGTTTCTCAAGTACACCGGAAAACGCGGTTTTTCACCCGTAAAGCCCGCCGAAGACGTTCTCGAAGACGAGATAAGAAAGGAAAACCGGACAATCCTAAAACAGGCAGGGAAACCTGGGAAACCCATTCTCACAATCGGGGGCAAACTACCCTTAAACGGGCTCTCCCGCGTAGTCGCTGAAATACCTGATGCGCCGCTTCTAGCCGAGAAAGAACTCACATCCCGCGCGAAATACTTCGCCGACTCCGGTGCAAGCATAATAGACCTCGGCATGGTTTCAGGAAAAGATCACTCCCAGAAAATCCCTGACATGATAGATTCAGTCCGCGAATCAGTCAACGCTCCCGTAAGCGTGGACTCGATGGCGGAAAAAGAAATCATGGCTGCAGCAGAGGCCGGCGCAGACCTAATATTAAGCCTTGACGAAAAAACCATAAGCCTATCAGAATCAATCAAAGTACCATGCGTCATCGTGCCCCGCACACACGACGGTAAAATACCAGAAACAGTATCCGAGCGAGTAGAACTCCTCGAAAAACTGGTATCCCAGGCAGCCTGCCCCGCCATAGCAGACTGCCTCACCAACCCCCTCGCCCACGGATTCACATGGTCAATCGCAACATACATAAAATACCGGGGACGAAACCCAAAAACCCCCATGCTCATGGGAGCAGGAAACGTGACAGAGCTCGCCGACGCCGACTCACCGGGCATGAACATGATGCTCGCCGCAATGGCATCAGAGCTTGACATCCAGCTATTGTTCACGACCGAGGCAAGCCCCAAGACCCGGGGCTGTGTCCGCGAGCTCTCCACCGCCTGCGAGATGATGTATCTTGCCGGGCAGAAAAACCAGCCCCCGAAAGACTTAGGTTTTGATTTGCTGAAGCTCAAAGACAAGAGATTAATCGAGCCGATACTGGATCCTAAAGCCAACAAGCTTGAGGCAGTGAAAGTATCGTCTAAGGCAAAAACCGGTATTTCACGTGAAAACTTCCGCATATACGTGAAAGACGGGAAGATAACGGCAATACACTACATCGGCCAAGACCCAAAAAATTTGTTCACTGGGGACTGCGCTAAAGTCCTCTACAAGGAAATCATTGCAAGACGGCTTGCCGACGGCACTCACGCGGCATACTTGGGCAAAGAGCTCGCTAAAGCCGAAATCGCGTTAAAGCTTGGTAAAAATTATGTTCAAGACGAGGAATTATTTTAAGGCTAAATTCCATACCTAAACCGAAGATGGCATCTATTGTTGTAGGCGGACATTACGGGGACGAGGGAAAAGGAAAGGTTGTATCGTATTTGGCGTTAAACGATAATCCCGCGGTCATAGCCCGCGGAGGCGTTGGCCCGAATGCGGGACACACAGTATACAAGGACGGCGTGAAATACGGGCTCCGGATGCTAACCTGCGGGTTCGTAAACGAGAATGCGAGGCTTGCAATAGGGGCGGGCGTTCTAGTGGACGTTGACTGCTTCCTCGCCGAAGTCGAGAAGACTAAAACAGAGGGTAGAATCTTCGTGGACAAGCGTTGCGCCATAATCGAGAAAAAACACAAGGAGTTGGACGCGGGCGCGAACTCAAAGAAAATAGGGACCACCGGCTCAGGCTGCGGGCCGGCCAACGCTGCGCGTGTAAACCGCACAGCAAAGCTTGCGGCAGAAATACCTGAGCTTAAAGGATACTTGGCGGATGTCCCGCAGATGATAAACGATGCGGCGCGCAACGGAGAAGAAGTGCTGGTTGAGGCAAGCCAAGGCTTCGGTTTATCGCTTTACTACGGCAACTACCCTTACGTGACTTCAAAGGACACGTCCGCCGCCTCAGCGTGCGCCGACGTAGGACTTGGACCCACCAACGTCGACAACGTGTACGTAATCTTTAAGGCCTACATGAGCCGCGTCGGCGAAGACCCGCACATTCACTACCTGGATGACGCTGAAATAGAAAAAGACCCTCTCTGGAAGAAAATCCTTGAGCGGGCCGGACTGGCTGGTTCACCAGGGGATACTGATAACCAGAGGATTGCATTTTATTTCGGAGAGAAAGGCACTGTTACCGGGCGCCCACGAAAAATCGGGGCCTTCGACTTTGAGCTTGCCAGATACTCGTGTATGGTGAATGGCGCAACCCAGATAGCAGTAACCTGCGTTGACAGGATGTTCCCGGATTGTGCGGGCGCCAAAAAATACGACGAGCTTTCTAATGACGCTAAAAAATACTTGGATAAAATAGAGGAGGAGGTCGGAGTCCCGATAACGCTTATATCGACCGGGCCGGACGTGTACGACGTCGTGGATTTACGAAAATAAATGGTTTCAGACGATTTGGCGTTCAACGCCTTAAAGAAAGAGTTCGACCGCACGAGGGCGCTTCTAGAGGAAGAAAAGAAAAGGACAGTGGACCTGGAAAACAGAATCCAGGAACAGGAAGCCCAATTCACGGAGCAATACCAGAAGCTTTTGAAAGTCGAGAAAGGCCTTGTCTCCGGGGAGGAAACACTCCACACCATCGAGCAGGAGAAAATCAAGGCTTTGTCCAGGCATCTTGCGAAAGAGCATAACATGCGTCTTGCGGCAGAGGACGCTAAAGACGCGCTTGAGGAAGACTACAAGCAAAGGCTTGCAGACGAGCGCGTTAAGCGAGAGGAGCTTTTAGCGGAAAAAGACGTTGAAATCGAGTCTTTGAAGGATACGATCGCCGAAAAAGACGAGCAAATCGAGGAAGAGCGCAGGCGGGTCAAGAAAGTCGAGGAACGCGAGCTCGACACCATAATCAACGTCGCCACCGAGCCCTCCCCGAGGGAGCGCTCCTCAGACGAGCTTATGGGCGAGGAGGATGCGAATTGGCTTACCGAGACTCAGGATTTCGTCAAGATTCTTCATCGCTGGGGCAGCATCAAGCTTGATGAGGCGGTTCAGACCATGGACTCCGACACGGAGACTGTGAGGGAGTATGCGAGGATACTGAAAGAGAAGGGGTTGATTAAGGTTGACGGCATCGACGGTGAAAATCCCACGTTCAGGGCGACTCGCGACCTCGTCGGGAAAGTGAACGAGCTGCGAGTCAAAGCCAGGCGCAGGGGAAGGATACAGTAATTTTTTTACCATGGTTTCTTCGGTCGTGGTCGGCGGCGGTCCGGCGGGCTCTGTCGCCGCGAAAACACTGGCGCAGTCGGGTGATGTGGCGGTCTTCGAGGAGCATGAAAGCCAGCCCGTCCAGTGCGCCGGCATAATAAGCATATCCGGTCTTGAATCTTTGGGTATTGATCCCGGGGATTCGGTCGTCAACAAGGTGTCTGGCGCCCGGTTTTACTCTCCCGAAGGCAGGGTGGTCGAGCTTCGTCCGGGAAAGGAGATGGCGTATGTGGTTGATAGGCGTCGTTTCGACGAAATCCTTCTTCAGGAGGCGGTTGACGCGGGGGCGAGTCTTTACCGTGAAAGGGTTGTCGGCGTATCGCAGGGTATCGTAAAATCCGCGTCGCGGAGTATCGAAGCCGACAGGATAATACTGGCCTCCGGCGTAGACTACGGATTCCACAGAAGACTCGGTCTTGATTATCCTGCAAGGTTTCTGGTGGGCGCACAAGCCGACGTTCAAGGGGATTTTGATCCAGACTTCTGCGAAGTACACTTCAACGTGCCAGGATTCTTTTCCTGGATTATTCCGGCTGGAGACACCGCCAGGATAGGTCTTTGCGCATACTCGAATCCCGCCCCCCTTCTTAACTCCTTCATAAAAAAGTTTCGCGCCGACGGGAGACTCAAGAAAAACAAGCCCAAAAACAGGGTCTACGGCATAATCCCCATATATAACCCCGCACTCAAAGCAGACTACGGATTCATCCGCACAGTGGGAGACGCCGCAGGCCAAGTCAAGGCGACGACAGGCGGCGGCGTAGTATTAGGATGCGCCGCAGCCAAACTAGTAGGCGAAAAAGACTACGAGAGAGCATGGCGCAAAAAAATAGGCAAAGAATTGTCGCTGCACCTAAAGATTAGAGGAAGCGTCGACAAACTAAACGCGAAAAACACGGACTTGTTCTTCGACCTGCTCGAGGCTGGGGCGCACGCCCTCGAAGGCGGCGGAGACATGGACCTCGCATCGAAAAACCTGGCAAGCGTGTTCCTAGATCCCACGTTCATGGGAACGCTCATATACCACGCTCCACGGCTTATGTTAAGCCTTTTATAGACAAGCCTCCCTATTCATACTCATAAGAGACGATGAACACGCAAGATATATTAGTCGCTTCCGCGTCAATGCTGGCGCTTCTGGTCGTACCCGGCTACGCATTGGTAAGAGGCTTGTTCCCCAGAAAAGAACTTAATCTTAATTGGACTGTAGGGCTTAGTTTCTTCTTCGGCTTGACTCCGCCGCTCATAATCTATGCTTTGAATAAAAACGCGAGTGTCCCCATAACGTCATACACTTCGATGGTTACGGCAGTCTTTGTAACGCTTTTCGGAGCAATCCTGTGGTGGGGCAGAAAAAAATAAATGAGTTACCGGCATACTATTGCACTACTAACGGTATTACTGCTTTCGCAGAACGCAATCTCAACAGTTTCCGTATCTTCAAGCAACTGTTTCTTCGACTGCGGGGGGCAGGCTCTCCCGCTGGTTCAGGGCGCGGGCTACACTACGAACTGCACCGTCACAGTGGACTCGTCCAAGGTGTACGGATTATCAGCCGTGAACGTGTCCTCGGTTTCCATTGCAAACTGCCGGATATTAAACTACACATATGGGATACACCTTGATTCCGCAAACGAAACCAGCATAATAAACAATACGCTACAGTCAAACCACAACGGGGTTATGATAACCTCCGGAAGCCGCAACACGGTATCAGCCAATAACTTTTCAGGCAACAATGTGGCGGTTCTCGCTCAAGACTCGGCGGCAGCTGTAGTTGAGGCAAACAACATGGATTCACAGAATTTCTTCGGGATACTCGCAGAATACTCGCAGGTAAACGTCACAGACAACACGATAACGTCCACCAACGGCACGGCGATAAAAATCGTGAACTCGACTCAAGCCTTCATATACTCAAACAACGCGACAGGAAACACCATGGGCCTTGAGATACGCAACTCAAATCAGTCAACGATATACTCTAACCAACTGTGCGCCAACACTGTCTGGGACGCATACCAGACAACCGAAAGCACGGGAAACACAGCCACACTAAACAGATGCAACACAACCCAAAAATTCAATGACGTGAACAGAATCGGATGCACTCTCCTGTGCAACGGCCAGCAAATAGAAAACTTCATGATACAACTATTCTGGGGCTACAACGAAGTCTCCTTCCCAGTACTCCAATACTAAACAACATCAAGAAATACTCGGCGAAACAATATCGACGTTCTCCCCGTAACCCCAAGTATACATTACGATGTCGGTGACCCGCACGATATCGCCTGAGGAAAGCCGCATATACAACCTGAACTTAACCGGCAGAAAATCCGCCTTCCCGACCCACATCGAAATAGAGGTCTCATCAACCATGCCCGTCAAATCAGAAACCCTACTATCCGAAACCTCCAAAGGCGCCCCGCCAACACTCGCCTGCCCCGCAATATACCTCACCAAATCCTCCCTGCCCGGAGAAAGCTCCAAGACATACGCATCAACACCATCCACACTCTCCTCGCCGACCAAACGAACCGAAGACCTGGAAAGAATCTGCGCCTGCTGCTTAAGCTGCGTTCTCTCACCCCAAATCACATCAGAATCAGAAATACTCTCAACGACTATACTATCCCCGGACTGAAAAAACACACGGTCACCAACAAAATAAACCTTCATAGACTGCCCGACACCCCCCACAGACGGAGTAGACTTAACATTAACGTCAAAAAGCATCCTCCTCCCTGAAACATCGACAGCCCCACTCCCCTCTATCACATCCAACTTGCTGACCGAAACCCCCTCCACCTGACCGTCGACGCCCACCTTAACGTCAGTCGAAAAACGGTAAGTATCAACACCATCAACAGCAGCAAGAACACCAGCCTTTATCTCCTCAGCCGACGCGTCAGCTCCGTGAAACATGAAGAAACCCAACGAGAAAACAAACAACAAAACAACTAAAAAAACGATATAACCCCTTTTTTCCATGTAATTTATTCATAACTAATATAAATTAAAGATGAACGTCGTCAAGATAATCCGCGACCCAATCCACGGAAACATACGATTATCCGAGCTTGAGCAGGAGCTTTTGGACACCCCCCATATGCAGCGACTCAGAAGAGTCAAGCAAAACGGTTTATGCCACCTCGTATATCCTGCAATGCATTCCTCGCGTTTCGAGCACTCTCTCGGCGTCCTGCACTTGGCTTCTGTCATGTCTGATTACCTGGGCTTAAAAGATATCGACGCCGACCCGCTGCGTTCCGCGGCGCTCTTGCACGACGTCGGCCACTGCGCATTCTCGCACACGACAGACGAACTGTTGGGCCGGATGGGATACACCCATGAAATGCTCTCCTGCAACATCATAAAAAACTCGGAGGTATCAGACGTCCTGGCAAGCCACGGCGTCAAGCCCGCGCTAGTTGCAAAGCTCGTGTCGGGCAAGGGGGAGCTTGGGAAAATCATATCATCCGAGATAGACTTGGATAGGATGGATTACTTGGTCAGAGACGCGTATTACGCGGGCGTAGCCTACGGGATAATCGACGTTGAGCGCATAATATCCGGCATGAGAATCAAGAACCGCAGGATAGTGGTCGACGCGGGCTCGCTTGAAGCCGTTGAGCTGCTGTTAATCTCGCGGAACATGATGTATGAGACTGTTTACCGCCACCACACGAAGAGGATAGCAGAGCTTATGCTGCGGCATGCATTGGACAGTCTCTATGATTCAGGGGCGCTTTCCTTTGACCGGTTCTGTGTCATGGACGACATAGACTTGGTGCATTGTCTCAGGAGTGCTGGCGGATACTCCTCAGATATCATGCGGCGGATAGACGAGCGCCGGCTCTTCAAGACGGTCGCCTCCGTTAGTGCGTCATCTATCCGAAAGCCAGTGCTGAGGCGAATCTGCGATAAACGCGCTGAAATAGAGGCTGAAATCTGCAGTGAATTCGGCGTTCCCCTAGGATACGCCCTCCTTGATTGTCCCGAGTCAAAGCCTGAGGAATTCAAAGTGAAAATCCAGGTAAACGGCCAACTAAAGTCAATACGCGAAGTAAGCTATCTCGCTCGTTCGCTCGAGAAATCAGAGAAAGAGAAAATCATGGTAAGCGTCCACACGCCCCCGCAACACGTTAAAAGCATGAAGAACATTAGATTGGAAAAATACTTGAAGTAACCTTAAGGAAGATGAAAAAAGTGAGGAGAGTATACATCGAAGTACTCGTACTTTTCGCAATCGCGGTCGCGTTAGTCCTCGGCCTTTTCCACAGGATTGGCTTGATCGGCTAAAGCTTGCGACAACTTCGACTTAATCTCTAAAAAGACTTCGTCAGCTGTCTTACTAGCGTCCACGACAGTCAAATAATCAGTCATCCTAAGATACTCCTCCCTGACTTTAGCCAAAAAAGCAGCATTCTCGAATATCTCAGCCCTATCGCTCCTACCCGCACCCATCGTCGGATCAACATCAAGATAAAAAGTAACATCCGGATTCGGGGCAAACGAATTAATGCTCATAATCCAGTCACGGTCCACTCCCTGAGCCGCCTGATACGCGATGGTGGAGTGAGCATATCTTTCCGATATCACTATTTTGCCTTGGGCGAGCGCCGGCTCAACTTCGGTTCTCAGGTGTTCGACGCGGTCTGCCGTGAAAAGAAGCGCCAGGGTCTGTGGGTCTACTTTCTCTTCTCCGGCGAGTATCTGGCGCAAGAAAACTCCTATTTTCCCACCTGTGGGTTCCATGGTGAGGAAGGCTTGTTTTTGCTGTCCTCGAAGCCAGTCTGCGAGTTTCCTGGCCTGTGTTGTCTTGCCGCACCCGTCGATTCCTTCAAGCACGATGAACATACTAGTATATTTATTTCCACTCATCAATTAAAACATATAGAATGGATGCTGATGAGTTAGCCTCATACAGGGAGGCCGGAAAAATTGCAGTTAAGGTAAGGGAAGAGACCAAGTCCCTGGTAAAAACCGGAGCCAAGATACTGGAAGTAGCAGAGGCAATCGAGTCGAGGATTCTAGGCCAAGGCGCGGGACTCGCATTCCCAGTCAACATCTGCATAAACGATGTGACAGCCCACTACACGCCGAAAATCGGCGACGAAACAACTCTTTCCGACAAAGACGTCGTCTCCGTAGACCTGGGCGTCCACGTGGACGGCTTCATAGCAGACACAGCCTACACGATGGACCTATCCGGCGAATACGGGAAAATGCTCGAGGCCAACGAGACGGCGCTTTCCGAGTCCATAAAGCTTGTGAAACCCGGATTATCGGTTTCAAGAATCGGCGAAACAGTCCAAAACATACTCCAGGAAGCGGGATTTAAGCCCATTGAAAACCTGACGGGACACGAAGTCCAGCAATACGACCTTCACGCGGGATTGTCAGTCCCCAACATCAAAGTACCCTACGACTGGATAATCGAAGAAGACATGGTGTTGGCGCTCGAGCCGTTTGCGACCGATGGCTACGGGAGGGTCGTCGAGTCTAGGAAGCCTGAAATATACTCTGTGGTTAATCCGAAGCCTATCCGCCTGCGCGAAGCCAGAGTGATACTAAAGGAGGTGGAGGACCGGGAAGGCCTCCCGTTCGCGGAACGCTGGCTTGCCGGTAAAATCGGGCCATTGAAGATAGGGCTTGCATTCAAGGAACTTGTCTCAAAGGACATCCTAAAGCCTTATCCGCCGCTTCATGAAGTGAAGAATGGGCGGGTGAGCCAGTTCGAGCACACTATAATTGTCACTTCAGACGGATGCGAGGTAACGACGAGATAATGAAGGAGGACTATGCTGAAGTCAAGACCACTCTAGTCTTGGTTTTGGTCTTGAATCTTATAGTTACTCTGGCGAAGGCGGTTTTCGGGATTCTTGCCAATTCCCTGTCTATGATAGCCGACAGCCTGCATTCTCTTTTCGACTCGACTTCCAACATCATCGGGTTGGTGGCGGTGGAGAGGGCAGGCAAGCCGCCCGACAGCGACCACCCGTACGGGCACCGCAAATACGAGACCTTTGCAACTCTCATAATAGCGCTTCTCCTGCTTGTTACAGGGTTCGAAATCCTTGAGGGAGTTGCCAAGAGGCTTATGAATCCGTCGACGCCTAACATAACGATTATAACGTTTCTGGTCATGGTGTCCACGATGATTATAAATCATTTCGTATCCCGCTTCGAGCATGAGCGTGGCTTGCACCTGCGTTCGCCGATACTGGTGGCTGACAGCCAGCACACTAAGGCGGACGTGTACGCTTCGCTGTCGGTGCTTGCGGGTTTCGTTGCGATAAAGCTGGGTTACTCGATATTCGACTCCCTGATAGCGCTTTTGATAGTTGCCTTGATAGTTCGCACAGGCTTTAGGATTATACGGGATGGCTCAAGGACGCTGTGTGATACATCCCCCCTAAACCCGCGCGACATATCAGCGTTCGTTTCCAAGATTCCGGGCGTTTTCGGCTGCCACAAAGTAAGGGCGAGGGGTATTGACAACGAGGTCTTCGTTGACCTGCATCTCCTCCTTAGCCCCCAGACCCCCCTTAAGGACGCGCACGCGCTAAGCCACGCAGTCGAGAGGAAACTCAAGGAAGAATTCGGAAACATAAAAGATGTCGTCGTCCACATAGAGCCTGCGAAAGATTAAGTGCAACCTCATCAATCACTCGTCTTGTTTGCGTCTTCTGAAAATCTTTTTAATCCACTGACTATACATAAGCCAGCTGGAAAGAGAGCTACCGCTTGCACCCGACACCGGCTCAACAGGCCCGGCCCCGCTTATCAGGGTCGGGACCTCGTCGACTTCCGGCTTCCCATCAGGCTTGACGGGTTTAGCAGGCGTTAAGTCCCCTCCTACTCGCACGTCGAGTATGTCACCCGGCTGATAATCGCTTGGGGGCGCATACGCTTCTCTCACGCGCTCCGCATCCGGACCCAAAGGCTTATCTCCTCTATCACCTTTTTTTCCTTTTTCCACGGGGCTCATCTTTCATCTAATATTTTTCCGCCCAAGCATATATACTTCCCGGATGATGGACGAGAAGGCTTTCATGGAATCTATTGAACGGCTTGGCGAGTCTCTTCCCCGTTTCGACGACGGGAGGATTGATTACTCTGGTTCCTCGTTTGCGCCGGTGACGTCCGTCTTCATCCGCTGCGGCGACGAATTCCTTCTGCTGAAAAGAAGCGAGCGCGTGAACACTTACCGGGGCAAGTGGAACACGGTCGCGGGTTACTTGGACGAGCCTCGGCCCATACGGGAGAAGGTGGCTGAAGAGCTTTCCGAGGAGTTGGGTTTGTCGGTGGAGGGTGCGTCTTCCGTGCGTTTCGGCGAGCCTTACGAGTTCATGGATGAGTCATTGGGGAGAACCTGGTTTATTCATCCCGTGTTGGTGGAGTTTGATGAGAAGCCTGAGGTAGTCTTGGATTGGGAGCACACTGAGTATCGTTGGGTACGGTTTTCCGAGCTTGGTTCATACGACAAGTTCCCGAAGTTCATGGAAAGCCTGAGGCGGGTTCTTGATTAGTGATTTTTTCCTTAATCCTTCCTTTATGTTAACTGTGTCATGGTTCGTAGAAGGATTGTCTCTAAGATGGCTGAGTTGGCTCAGCGGCGGGTTCCGTTGGACGAGTGCGGGGAGCTTTTATCACGGTTCGCGGAGTTTAAGGGTGATTCCCGCGTATCGGCTGAAGTCAATTGTGAACGTCTTAATGAAAGCCCTCTCGCATTCATGAGGAAGGGCGCTGGCAAGATGCTGGACTCATCCCGTGACAAGGGTTATCTCACCGGCATGGAGCAACGCACTATCGAGTCGGCGCTCAGATTATACGATTCCGTGAGGGCATTAAACGACGGGTTCACTCCAAGGTTCAGGGACGGAGTCGTCGGCTTGTTCACGGAGTTTGCAGATGTTGCAGGCCAGATATACGGCGACCCGGTCTACCACTACGGCATCAAACGCACGATAAACAGGGGATTGGGCCCGCTTGAGAACATGGCTGAAAGAATCCAGGCGGGAGAGCTTTTCTGGGATTTCCACTTCCAGCCGGCGGCGCGCTTGATGACGTCGTTGCTCGATGAGCATGTGGAGTTAGATGATTTGCCGGAGCGTATCGGGAAGGCTAAAGAGCGGGCTTCGCTTGCTACCCAGTAGTTTTACGCAAGTTTTGCGGCGACTGCGTCCCCCATCTGAGTGCACGTGTTCTCCCCGCCCAGGTCTTTCGTCTTTACTTTACCTTCCTTCAAAATGTCTTCAATGGCCTTGACGACTGCCGCCCCCGCTTTATCCTCGCCGAGTTCGTCCAGCATCATCGCGCCCGCCCAAATAGTCGCCAAGGGATTAGCACGGTTCATGCCCTTATACTTTGGGGCGCTACCGTGGATTGGTTCAAACATCGATATTCCGTCAGGGTTTATGTTTCCGCCGGGGGCAAGCCCTAAGCCTCCCTGTATCATGGCGCCAAGGTCCGTTATTATGTCGCCGAACATGTTCGGGGTTACTACGACCTGGAACCACTCAGGGTTTTTCACAAACCACATGGTTATCGCGTCCACGTAGTTGAATTCATGGTTAATGTCTGGATAATCCTTGGACACGTCATTTACTATCTCCCGCCAGAAATTGTAGACGTGCGACAAAACATTAGCCTTGTCCACGGCCGTAACCCGGGTCTTGCCTTTGCGTTTGGCAAGCTCGAAGGCGTAGCGTATCACCCGTTCCGCCCCCTTCTGCGAGAGGACTCCTATCTGGTAGGCTATCTCAGACCCGTCCGCTTCGATGTCTAACCCGAATTTCACGGAGTAGAGGCTGCGAACGACCTCCAACTCCTGTCTGGTTTTACCCTCCT
>JBDRCA010000144.1:0-4701 GCA_043822165.1 Candidatus Altarchaeota archaeon | reverse complement strand
GGCAAATGCAAGTGCGCTTCCCCATTGTCCTGCGCCTGTTTCAGTTGCGATTCTTTCGATTCCCGCCTTCTTGTTGTAGTATGCCTGGGCTACTGCAGTGTTGGGTTTGTGGCTTCCCGCGGGAGAAACACCTTCCCACTTGAAGTATATTCTAGCGGGAGTTTTAAGTGCCTTTTCAAGACGCTTCGCCCTGATGAGCGGGCTTGGCCTCCATATTGAGAGTATTTCCCGCACTTCACTTGGTATGTCAATCCAGCGGTCTTGACTTACTTCTTGGAGGATAATCTCCATGGGAAATATCGCCTTGAGGTCGTCTGGGCCTGCTGGTTCCTTGGTCGCAGGGTTAAGCGGCGGAGCCGGAGGAGTCGGAACATCGGCCATGATGTTGTACCACTTCTTCGGCAAATCCTTTTCGTCCAGTAGAATCTTTGTTTCGTCCATTTTTCAACCACCCATCAGAATTTATTTTATCAATTGTGTTTACTATTAAAATATCGCCATGAAGGTCGCGGTTCTTTTTTCGGGTGGGAAGGATTCCACGTACGCGTTGTATTGGGTGGTTAATCAGGGTTGGAGCGTGGAGGCTCTCGTATCGCTTAAACCTGGGAGAGACGACTCGTACATGTTCCATAAGCCGTGTATTGAGTTTACTGGTCTTCAGGCAGAGGCTATGGGGCTGCCGATTGTGGAGGCGTGTGTTTCAGGGGAAAAGGAGGTTGAGGTCGAGGAGCTTGAGGGGGTGCTTTCAGGGCTTGGTGTCGACGGCATCGTGTCTGGGGCTGTTGCCTCAGAGTATCAGAGGACTCGTATTGACAGGGTCTGCGAGAAACTGGGTTTCAAGTCTTTTGCTCCTCTGTGGCATAAGAGGCCGCATCAGTTAATGCGAGATATTTTCTCGGCGGGTTTTCAGGTGATGGTTGTCGGCGTTGCCGCGCAAGGATTGGGGGAGGACTGGCTCGGGAGGATACTTGGTTTAGATGACCTGGAAACCCTCGGTAAACTATCAGAAGAATATGGAGTTAGCGTCTGCGGTGAGGGAGGGGAGTTTGAGACGCTTGTGTTGGACGGCCCATTGTTTAAACGAAAAATCATTGTGAAAGACTTCAGAAGAGACTGGAGCGGGCAGGCCGGCTCATTAGTCATACTTGAAGCGGGGCTTTCTTAGGATTCGATGCGAGACGGTTATCATGGTTGGATTTAAGCTGGAAAAACCGGGGGGGAAGAAAGCGATAAGATTAGCATGCACTGCGCTGATACTGCTGACTGTGTACGCGATTTACGCCAAATACTTGTTTTACCTGACGCTGCCGCTGGGCCTGAGTTATTTTCTGGAGTTCAGGGGAAACGAGATGAGGTGCGTAGACTACCTTTCAGAGGGAATCTTGTACAAGGGTCAGGTGTTCTGCGGACACCCTCCAGTACTATACGTATACGGCTACGTTATACTGAAACTATTCGGCTGGGAGCTCTTCTGGCATGTGACTTACGCCCTCAATATTGTAATGAACATTTTCCTGTTTTACCTTGTCTGGAAAACAATCAAAAAGAGGCTTGGGGACGTGAACATGCTCTTCCCTGCCCTCATCTATCTCATATGGGTGTATTTCTCGTCGATAGGAAGCACTCACATGCTGCTGGCAACCATGTTCCTTTATTCTGGAGTGTACCTGCTGTTTGAGACAAACAGGGAATGGAGGCATTACACAGCAGGCATATTGTTTTCTCTTGCAATACTGACGCTTATACCGTCAGCAATAGTCGTTTGCATAGTATTGGCATATTATGCGGTAAGAGAGGCTGGAATCATCGGGCTCAAAGGCAAGAGAACCCTTTTCGTGAGAAAGAGCGGGTTGAAAGAATTCTTGGATGTCATAAACCCTATATTGATATTTTCAATTGTCTTCATCATCGTTTTCCCGAAGTTTTGGGTGTACGCAGTAAGACTCGCGTATAAAGACCGCTCTTTTTATGAAACCCTATTTTTCATGAGCCCTGTGGGTGCTGACGGAGTTAGGATAACATACTTTATGGTCTACCTTGTCGTAGTCTTGTCGGCGTTAAAGTTCAGGCGGAGAGAATGCGTATACTCTGCGCTATCGTTTATCGGCCCACTTGCCTTGACTTTCCTCATGGTTAAGAGCTCTCACATTGAAGTGCCGAATTTTTATTATTTCATGCCTTTTTTCCCGATGATGATTGTCTCTTTGATGGAGTACTGGAGTTCGGCGAAACCTCGCAGCGTGGTAAGGGTCGTGGCTGTGGCGGCCATGATATTGTTGATTTTGCTTCCGGGCCTTATGAGATTGGACGTCGTCATGAGTTTGCACAGGATGAGGGAGTTGATTGATTATCCATTGTCGCTTATTCCGGAACAGAACGGGATGACTCTCGTCGAAGGGAGCTTAATAAAGCTTAACCAGAGAAACAAGGACGTGATACCATTAAACTACATTCTGATAGAGGACATACTGAGGGATGAGCAGGAGAGTGGAATCCACGACTACCTGACGTCTAATTTTGACTATCAAGGCGAGGATAACTTTGAATATGTTTTTTACCAGGAAACCGCCAGGGAGCAGAGGTATGTTGAAAGACTCAGGCGAGGAGAGTATAGCCTGCTGGTTTATGGGCCCCCGTTCTGGTGGACTATAGTGGAAGTCTACAATAAGGTACGGAGGGAAATGCCGGTGGAGTATTATGCTGTTTACATGCCAAACATAAATTTTTTAAGCCATGGAGGAATATACGAGACCGCTCTTTTATTCAGAGACGAGAACCACGCCAACCTCATGAGAGAGAGGATTAGCCGATACTATCACTCGGTTTTCGACGAGATATGCTCGCTTGACGCCTTCGTTGCGGAAACAATAGTCAAGTCAACGCTTATCAAGGATGGTATCGTATTGAACAAAAACTGTGTTGAGGGAGGTAATCTTTTGGGTGAGTACCAGGCCGAAAAATCCATCCTTCAGGGCAGGGATGTTCTTCTCTGCCTGATTGTCCTGGCCATCTCTTACGTGAGTGTTTATGGCTTTGGGAGCAGTGAATAGCTTCTTCAGGCGAATCCGTCAAGCAGGTATTTTTTGAGAGCCGAATAATCCGACTTCATCTTTCGGTAGTCTTCTTCCTTGTCTTCCAAATCCTTCATGGATTCAGGAAGCTCTGGTTTGACGCCCAACGCTTTCGTTATTTCTTCTGGGAATTTCGCAGGATCCGCGGTCTCAAGGCTTACTGAAAGCCCATTCCAAGCAGACTCTCCAAGGTATTTCATAAGACCCGCCCACCCTACCGCCCCGTGAGGCTCAAGTATCATGGAGTATTTTTCGTAGACCTCTTTTATTGCATCTCGTGTTTCAGTGTTCGAAATTGAGGTAGAGTAAAAATCCCTGCGCAAGGACTGCATATCCGGCTTCTTTTGCAGGAACCCTTTTTCGTCTAGGAATCCGCCGTACAAGTGCACGAGCCTTGCAAGATTCGATGGATTGCCGACGTTCATCGCGTTTGAAATGCACTCGCGAGAAGGGCTTATGGGCTCGTATACTCCGCTTGAGATGAACCTTGGGAACTCGTCGTTCTCGTTGGTCGCAACCACAAACCGCTTAACAGGCAAGCCCATCTCCCTGGCGAAAACGCCGCCCATCAGATTCCCGAAGTTCCCGGAAGGCACGGAGAACACAATCTGTTCACCATCCTCCTCGAACAGATTCGCGTACGCGTAAAAATAATAGACCGTTTGAGGCAGAAGCCGCCCGAAGTTTATGGAGTTGGCAGAAGACAAACCCAGGCCTTCAAGTTCCACGTCGCTGAACGCGGACTTAACAAGACGCTGGCAGTCGTCGAACTTGCCGTCAACCGCAATACACGAAATGTTGCCTCCGAGAGTGGTCATCTGCCGCCGCTGCATGCCAGTAACCTCCCGCTCAGGGAACAAGACGACGACATCAATGTTATCCACCCCATAAAAAGCGTGAGCAACTGCGCTGCCGGTATCCCCGGACGTCGCGGTCAAGATCAGAAGCCTTCTATCCTCCTGGATTATGAAAAAGCTCATGAGCCGCGCCATCATCCTTGCCGCGAAATCCTTGAATGCAGCGGTTGGGCCCCTATCCAAGCGCATAACGTGCACGCGGTCAAAGACTTTTTCCAATGGCACCGGAAAAGAATATGCGTCCTCGACGATTCGCCAGAGCTCATTGGCGGGGAGTTCTCCTTCCAGAAATTTCCCGGTGACTGCGTAAGCAACGTCAGCGTATGGTTTGTCCTTGAATGATGATATCTCGTCCGGACTCAGCCCAGGTATACTCTCAGGCACGTATAAGCCCCCGTCCGGTGCCTGACCCGCCAGAAGAACCTGCCTGAACGGGACTTTCTCGGCCTTGCCGTTCGTGCTCTCGTAGAGTATGTCAGACATTTTTTAATACGGGTAATAGATAGGTTACCGTGAAAATAAAAGCGGTTTTGTTCGACATCGACAACACGCTCTATGACACTAAAACCTTGGCTTTGAACTCCAGGAAAAACGCAGTGAAAGCCATGGTGGAGGCAGGACTTGACGTTGACGTTGACGAAGCCTTAAAAAAACTCTCGAAAATCGTAAAGAAACACGGCCCAAACTACGACCACCACTACGACCGGCTGCTCGAGGAATACTGCATAAAGTATAATCCCCGGATCATCGCGGCCGCAGTGGTCGCATACCAC
>JBDRCA010000143.1:0-2358 GCA_043822165.1 Candidatus Altarchaeota archaeon | reverse complement strand
TTTTTTGCCTCCTAATCTTTTGCGGTCTGATTCTTTGACTTCCATTTGGGTATGTTATTTGAATGAGAGTATAATATTATACTACCATGAAGCGGTCACACGCCCTCATAATATGTCTGATAATCTTTGCGGGCTGCATTGACTCGGGCGAGGAAATCAAGGAGAAATTCCGTTGTGCTGACGGCAGAATGGTGGATGAGCCAATCCAGTGCATAAACGAGCTTACGACGACCCGGGAGGCAGCCGGGATTGAAGTCTCTTCTTCCTCGACGACTATGCCTCACTCTTTCCCGACGACGTCGACTACGTCTACCGTAAATCCGGTTGTTTTCTGGAAGCGTTCGACTACGTCACTTTCTAAGCCGTGCACTAACGGCGTATTGGATGAGGGGGAGGATTTAGTCGACTGTGGAAACGACTGTTTCTGCCAAGTGCTGGTTCTACCAGAGAAAGGAGACAGGAAACTTCATTACCCTTCAGCCTACTATTTTGCATTCAATGGAAGTGTTATCGTAAAGGAAGGAGAATGCGGTCTTGGTTCGTGGCCCAACACAGCAAGCTACTTCCACAGGGAATGCAGGAACAAAAAATACGTTGTCAACATAACGCTTCCAGGCGGGATAGTCGACGTGAGGAGCATAACCTACGGCAACTCGTATTACCTAGACCACTTGGAGTTCGGCATACTCGTCGAAGACGAATACAACTTCACAATCGCGGTTAGACGCGACCCTGAAACCTTGAACATATCCGAAAAATATAATATACTCTCTGTCGGAGGTTCGGGATGCGCATTCAGCACTAAGGGAGTGTGTCAGCGGGAATACGAGGGATACAAGTTCCGGGTGATAGAACGCAGAAAAGACGAAGTGAAACTAGAAATCACGACACCCTCTGCAAGCGTGCTGCCAACAACGTGGATCGGCTCAAAACCGGTGAAAATAAAGGACATTGAAGTAGGAGTCCTGCGCCCGACCGCCCTCGGAGGATACGCAACGATTTTCGTAAAGTCTTTATAACATTAAAATCTAATCAATTTACATGAACGTATTAACCATCATCTACTCGTCAATAAAACCGTATCTGCCGAACCTGATCTGGATAATAATCGTGGTCGCCGCCACGAAAATAGTTTTACGTTCATTCAACCAGATAATCCGCCACCTATACCGGAAATACAAAATCCCCAAGCGAAACTACCTTATTATCCGCAACATAGCATTATTCACAATCTACTTCACTGCCGCAGTCCTGATTCTCCTGTCCATACCCGGAGTCGACGAGAAGGCGCTAACGCTAATCGGAATCGGTCTCGGAGTCCTAGTATCTCTTTCCAGCACGAGCACCGTCGGGAACATAGTTGCAGGCGTCATAATCCACCTGACCCGCCCCATAACGGAAGGCGACCGCGTTGAAATAGACGGCATCGAAGGCGACGTACTATCGATTGAACTGCTCTTCATGCACATAAAGACCATTCGAAACGAGATTGTCTCTATTCCAAGCCTGCAGGTCCTGACAAACCGGATCATAAACTACAGCCACATGGAGCACGTAGCCGTGCCTGTTTCAGTCTCGATTGGATACGGCGTGGGTTCGGCGAAAGTCAAGAAATTACTGGCTAAGGCGGCGCTTGAGACAAGGGACATAGTGCGCAAGCCTGAGCCGTATGTTCTCATAACCAGGCTTGGCGACTACTCTGTGACATATGAATTGAACGCGTTTACCTGTCACCACCACGGGCTACCTAAGATTAAGTCTAATCTCGCGGAAAGCGTCCTGAAGGCGTTTGCGGATGAGGGAGTCGAGATATTATCGCCCATGTATGTTGCAACCCGCGAGCATGTCAGGGGCGAGAAGGTTTTACCGTCTAAAGAGGATACTGTGGTGAGCCACCACGAGATTGTGGGCCACCACGAGAACATCGAGCATCTGCACAATGCCAAGGAGCGGTTGGACGAGAAGAAGAGAAGCCCCACGACCATCGAGGAGATTCACAGGGAGCATCACATCCAGGAGCTTAAGTCTAAGAAGTGATTTAGAGGCTGATTCTCTTTTTTAGGGTGCTTGCGTGAAGTGCCTGGATCCACAGGGCGCCGAAGCCTGCAAGTCCTGCAGTAATCTTTACGAGCCAGCCGATGACCGGGATCGAGTAGAAAAGCGCGAATGCGAGGACGCCAGTACAGTAATACATGATGAGAGAGGATTTTTTCCCTGTTAGGCGCTTGTAGATTGCTTCTCCGACCACGAGTTTGACCGGGAACGTGGCAATCAACACTCCCGTAAACGTTAAGAGCCCGAGTATTGCGGCGACGCGGAATCCTACGAGCGTTATCAAAAGCATTATGATGGTTACGG
>JBDRCA010000142.1:0-5521 GCA_043822165.1 Candidatus Altarchaeota archaeon | reverse complement strand
GGTCAAGTCCCAGGATTTTTACGTCGGCTTGTATGCGGACAATCTAAGCCAGAACTATTATCCGGCCTATGTTCCCTGGCAGACCATGAGCTTGTACAGGCTCTACAGGATAACGGGCGATGAAAGGTATCTTGATGCGGTTTTTACGATTAACGACGAGCTTGTGACGATTCACCAGGTCGAGAAGCCTTTTTACCTGGATACTTGGGGCAGATGGTTCGTGCCAGAGCACCCTGAGTACGGGAGTCCGCATTCGAGTTCCACGGGAGTCTACCTTGAGGGCGTTACGTATGCGTATGAGCTTGCAAGGGAGGCAGGTGATGTTGAGAGGGCTGAGAGGTATCTGCGGTCTGTGCGGCTTGCTGCCTTGAATCTTATGAACCTTCAGTTCGCGGATGCCGGCGACATGTATTACCTCGGCAATCCCGGCAGAGTGTATGGTGGAGTCAAGACGGGCGTCTTCCAGAACTCGATTCGAGTCGACACGACCCAGCACGCCTCTGACGCGTTCACTAAAATACTTGAGGTATTCAGTGAAGATGAGTTCGAAGGCTGATTCCCGGCAGGCCGGCATCGGTGCTCCAGCGTGGCTTATTCACGTGTTTTTGTTGTTTGCAGTATCTTTCCTGGTCCTGAAATACGAGTCTTCCCCTCAGGCGGAGGAGCATTTGTTCGGCTTGGAGGGTTTCATCAGAGACTGTTACGGCATCGACAACCTCTTTATGTATCTCGCCTACGCTACGGTGTTTGTTTTGGTTGTCTACGCTATCCTGTCCAGGAAGGCGGGGAATGATTTGTTTGCCCGCAGGTTTCTGGCTGTCATGTTGGTCATGCTTGCGGTGTCCTCTCTCTTCACTTACTTTTACCTGACGCGAGTGGTCTGCAACCTGAACTACGTGAAGGAGTGGGACAGCTACCATTATTTTTTCGGTGCCAAATACTTCGACGAAGTCGGCTACACGCGCCTCTACGAGTGCACGCTGGTCGCCGTCGACGAGATGGGGGTTAACCTGAAGGGATTGTCGAAGATAAGGGATCTTAGCACGTACGATTTGGTGGACGCCGACAAGGCCGTCGCGCAGACGCAGTGTCTCTCCCACTTCACGCGCGAGCGCTGGGACGGCTTCAAGAATGACTTGCGCGTCTTCCTCGCAGTGCGGCCTTCCATGTGGCCGATAATACTCCAAGACCACGGCTACCACGGGACTCCAGTCCACCACTTCTTCGCAGACGCCATAGCAAACAGCGTCGAATTAAACTACAAAAATCTGCTGCTCCTGGCACTCGTTGACGTAGCTGCACTCTTCATAATGTTTGCATGCGTAACCAAATCCTTCGGATGGCGCATGGGACTGCTCTACTCGATACTTTTCGCAGTAAACTATCCCTGCCGCTTCGTACACATAGGAGGGGCATTCCTCCGGTTCGTCTGGATGGCGTTCCTCGTGGCAGGGCTTTGCATGCTAAAAGAGAAAAGATACTCGTTGTCAGGGATACTGACTGCAGTATCCTCGATGCTTCTCGTATTCCCCGCGCTTTTCGCAGCCGGAGTCGGAGTAAAAGCCCTGACAGAATACGCACGGACGCGAAAACTCAGGATGGAGTACCGGTACTACTTCTCCTACTTTGCGGTAACATGCATGATACTTTTCATCCTGAGCATATCCGTCGGCTACGGACTCCAGAACTGGACGGAATTCAAAAAACAGATGGATTTGAACGCGTACCGGCTCTCATATCACAGAATCGGGTTCAAATACAACTTCATGACAGACTACCTGGCCTCAAACACGGACAAACTCGCGGAACTAGAGGGTGCCAGAGCCTACTACTACGCCGGAATGCTGTCTGCGCTGGCAATAATAATCCTGCTTTCAGGAAAGCTAGACGACATAGAGGTGAGCATACTTTTCGCATTCACTTTCCTGTTCACATACACCGTGACAGTCAGATACTACTACATAATCGCGGCAGTCCTAATCCTTTTCTGGCACCGCAGAATTAGCGGAACCGCGGGATTCACGGGAGTAATCCTCTTGTTTCTAATGATGGGGCTAATATTCCACGCCAACAAACTCGTATTCGAGGATAATCTACTCCCCGGAAACAACGTAACCCAAAACCAGGCATTCATGTACAATCTCGTCGTCACGAAACTGATAACACTGTACCTGATTTACGTTCTGGTCTACATTGTACTGAAAGAAAAACCCATTAAAATCCCGCCGATAACGGTGTCAGTGAAACTGAAACCGTGAACAAATTAATATCACCTCAATGTAAAGAATAAACCATGAAGTTTATCGCAAAACACGGTTTCGAGGTTTTCCTATTTCTCTCCGTCTTAGTCTTGTACTCTCTCTCACCTGGCGTAAAAGTTATGGAGGATCATGCAAACGTCCAGGTCGGCCAAGCGCTTGCAGTTATCGAAGGACAATTCAACCTTCTCTCAACCAGATACCCCGACCACGTGCGCGCCGAAGACGGCGCACTATACAACATTTTCCCGCCCATGCCATCATTCATGCTTCTGCCACTCGTCATACTGTTCGGCGAAGAACTCAGACTAACCCTCATAATGATACTGGTCGGCTCGCTGAACACCATCATCTGCTACCAGATACTGCGTAAAGTAAACCCTGACTCAAATGTTGCAAAAATCCTGGCAATCGCATTCGCATTCGGCACAGTCCACTGGTGGATTTCTCTGAAATACGAAGTCTGGTTCATGAACCAGATAATCGCAGTATTCTTCTCTCTCCTAGTTCTAAAAGAGATTTTCGGCGACGCCAACCCATTTTACCTGGGGTTTTTCCTGGGCTGCTCTTTCTTGGCGAGGCAGGCGACGGTTTTTCTTGGCGTGTTCGTCCTGGGTTATCTCTTCATAAACCGTGACAGGAAGACTTTCCTGAAGTCCGCGTTATTGATTGTATTGATTACCGGAATTTTGGGTCTTATCTACCCTGTCTTGAATTACATAAAATTCGGCTCGCTTTTTGATACAGGATATCGTTTTCTTCCGGTCGTCTGGGGCCGGAGCATGTTCAGTTTAAGTTACCTGCCATACAACCTTTATACTGTTTTATTCATGGCTCCTGAGGTGTCTCCAGTCTTCCCGTATCTTAACCCTGGCAGGGGCGGTCAGGCAGTGATCTTTACGTCTCCATTCCTGGTTTTAGCGCTTCTGTCTCGCCTACCGGTGAAAACAAAGATGCTGGCGTGGTCATCTGTATTCTTTATCGCGGCGCCGGCGATTTTCTACTTCAACAACGGTTACGCGCAGTTCGGCTACCGTTTTCTCCTTGACTACCTGCCTCTTCTCATGGTGCTGGCGGCAACGGCGGTCGAGAAAGCAAACAAGGCCCTGATAGGTGTCGTGGCATTGAGCGTTATACTGAATTTTGTCGGCGCGATAACGCTTGTGCCGAACATCGTCTAGTAGACAACCGCGTCGAAACAGAAGTGCTTGCACTTGGCGGTTTTGGCTGATACTCGGAAGGTCACGTTGTTTTCCAGGCCCTCCTTCAAGGGTATTGTTTTTTCCGTTGTCGTCTTGTTTTTACTCGCTGTCAGAGTATCCTGCGCGTCGCCGCCAACGCTAACCTGCAGTTCGACTTCCTCGTCGTCCAAGCAGCCCAATGCGGAGTCGACGAGAGCGGCTTTCACGCGGAGTTCCCTTCCCGCCGGCAATTTCGGGAACTCGATTATTGTTGTCTTCCCGTCTACCGGGTGCGCCCAGATGCACTCAACTTCTTTTTCCCCCACTGAGTTGCGCGTCCAGGATATGGTGTTCCACTCCAGGTCACTGCAGACCCACTGCATGCGATCAGCATTCCAAATGCAATCGCTTGAATCACTCTCGTCTTGGACGTATACTCTAGCATCTCTCAAACGAAGCTTAAAGTCGAAGACGGGATCTCTCCTCAGTTTCCCAACCACGAAACCGAGAAAGTCCCAGTCAAAACCACTCTTCGGGATCGATGAAGGAGTGATATTGTAAACGAAAATCGAATAACCGATATTATCTGAAGGCTCGTATTGCCTAAGCCATGCAAGACAATTAAATTCATGGGGCGTACCGCTTGCGAAAACGCCTGCGAGAGCGCTGGCGCTGGCAATAAACGTACCGTTTTCCGGCTCGCACGGAATCCCAGCTACCACACCATAAGGAGACTTATAATACGGGCCAGAACGAAAAAACAGGCTCGCCTTATACCCGCTCAAATTCCTTTCGGCAACGTAATCATCCAGGAGCCAGTTGTCCTGCCCCCAGTCGAGGTTAGAGTCGGCCAGGTACTTGTGGCCGTTCATCGGCCCGCCGACTAATTCATTAAAGTACGCGATATAATGCGGTGCAATACCTGCCGCAGACAAGACATACCAGACAGACAACAATGCAACAATTTTTCCGAGAAACCTACGCTCCAATGCATGGTTCACTATGCTGCTTGAAAAAATTATAATGAACGGAAAAGCAGACAGGATATACCTTAACGCCAACGCCTTGTTCGAGACAAACGAAAAAAAGAAGACTACCGTGAACAACGGCACCAGCAGGAACAATTCATCAACCCTGAAGTTCCTCCTGAGGCCCAAAAAGAAAAACAAGAGACTCAAACCAAAAAACAAAATGAACGGCATCGGCGTCTTAACCATGAACGCAACCAATGGAAGATACCACCAAACGCCGCTCTTGTGCTGCCCCATGAGAAAGTTCGGGTGAGTGGCCTCCGAGCCGATTGAAAAAACTAGGTCGAGGGCCTTCGAGTAATATTGCGGGACTATTAGCGGCAGGGTCACGTCTGCGGGCAGGATTTTTCCCAATTCTATTTTATGGACTGAAAGGTCATGGAAGCCGCTGCTTGCAGCGACGACAGTGAACGCTATCATCCATACTGCCAGAAATGATGCGGCAGTAAACGTGATCGTCCTTGAAACATTTTTTAATCCGGGGTTCTTTCCTGTACTGAAGGATTTGCCTATGAACAACAGGGCGGCAATCGCGGGGACTACTACAAAGGAGGTGTGTTTCGCAAGCAATGAGAGGCCGAATAAGATGCAGCAGGCGACCAGGTGCGGAATCTTCCATGTCTTGACGTACCTGTAGAGGAAATAAAAGGTTGCCAAGATAAAAAACGAGACACCAGCATCCGTCGTAACAAGGCCTGAGTGCGCGATAAGGTTCGGCTCGAAAGAAAACAGAAAAACCGCGAATATTCCCGCCTTTACGCCGTATAGCTGCCGCGCCCACACGAAGACGATCACGCCCATCAGAACCGAGAGAAGCATGATCATGGTTCTTGAGTAATAGAGTATGAGCCGATCTTTCCCGTCTGGTGTGTTCTGGTCCAGGAATCCGAGCCCTTTAAAGTGTATGTCCACGAAGTCCATTGATATGCTGTCGTTGTGTTCCTCTTCTTCGTATTTAAGGGTCAATGTGAGAAGCGGCAGTGCCGCGATGGTCCGGATAAGGGGCGGGTGGCCTGGCAGATAATATATCCTCCCAATCCTGAGGTTCGCG
>JBDRCA010000141.1:0-21327 GCA_043822165.1 Candidatus Altarchaeota archaeon | reverse complement strand
GGAGAAGAACAACATCGTCGTATTGAACGTGAAGGCCCTATTGCACAACAAGGTTTTGCTCAGGGAAATCGTGAAGGAGCTTCGCGACGCATGCGTCGAATTGGACGGTGACTTAGGCAAAGTCAGCGACGAGAAGATCCTGGTCGTCCCGCAGGGCATGAGGATAGCTCATTCAGAAGCCCCCGCCACTGCAGAATAGTGAATTTTTTGGAGTGTGTTTTTGTTTAGCTGAACACTGACTCCATCGGGAAGACGACTATACCTTTGTCTGTTATTTTCATGGGGCGAACGTGCTTGTCGAAAGAGCTGCCCCTGATTTTCTCTATGTTGACTGCGTTTACGGTCTCGCCTTCGTGTTTTATCTTCAAAAGCTTTATCACTCCCGCAGACAAAAACTCCTCCATCAAAGTGTCTTCGGTGGACAAGACCTCCGAAGTCAGAATAGAGGTTATGTCTCCCCTGGAGAGGAAGCTCATCAAACCCAGTATCTCCTTTCTCGCCTCTATGTCGCTTTCATAGAGCATTCTGATGCTTGTGAGTGAGTCGATTACGATTCTCTTTGGGTTGTAGGTGTCGATTTTGTTCTGTATGATGTTGACGAGGTTTGATAGCGTGAATTCGGGTTTAGCCATCACGCTGTCGGCCTTAAGATGCCAGCCTCCGTCGGCCGGGTCCTGGAAGGTGTCGATGATTTTTATGCCGTGCAGGTCCCACTCGAACTCTGCCATGTCTTGGGTTAACTGGGCGCTTGACTCCTCGAGCGCTATGAAAAGCCCCCTCTCTTTTTGTTTTACGCCTTCCATGAGGAATTGCATCCCGAATATTGTTTTCCCGGCGCCTGGGCCGCCGCAGACTAGATACGGTCTCCCCCTTATGAAGCCCCCTTCGAGCATGTCGTCGAGTCCTGGGATTCCGGTTGCTAATTTTTCCATCGATAAAGTATTAGATGAGAATTTAAAAAAGAAGGGGTAGAATAATTGTCTTATGGATTACTCGGATGTGTTGGAGGAATTGGAGTCTTTGCGCAGCCGCGAGAGCGTTGAGGGGATGATGCGTTTCGGGATTACCCCGGATCACGCATATGGTGTGTCGCTTCCGGATTTGAGGAGGATTGCCAAAAAAGCTGGGAAAAGCCACGCTCTTGCGGGAAGGCTCTGGAAAAAGGATGCCAGGGAGACTAGGATTCTCGCAGCTATGATAGATGAGCCCGGGAAAGTTACGCCTGATCAGGTGGATTCCTGGGCGTCCGAGTTTTCTTACTGGGAGATTTGCGACCAGTGCTGTATGAATCTTTTCTGGCAGACTGCTTTCGCGTATGATAAGGCGGTTGAGTTAAGCAAGCGCGAGGAGGAGTATGTTAGGCGGGCTGGGTTTGCGTTGATGGCGGTTTTAGCGTGGAAGGACAAGAAGGCTTCCGATGACGAGATTTTGGTTTTTCTGCAGTATATTAAAAAGGGCGCGGTCGACGAGCGCCCCATGGTGAAAAAAGCGGTTAACTGGGCGCTCCGCCAGATAGGGAAGAGGAATAAGGCGTTGAATGTGAAGGCAGTAAAGGTGGCGGAAGAGATTTTAAGGCTTGATTCGAAGTCCGCGAAATGGATTGCGAAAGACGCCTTAAAGGAGCTTGAAGGCGATGCTGTTGCGAGAAGGCTTGGATAACAGATGCTGTTTTTACTTGACTCCGATTTTTTTCGCGCGGGCTTCAAGCATTGGTCCGAATCCTTTTAAGTTCGCATCAGAGTAGCCTTGCACGTGCATCCTCAGGTTTTGAATGTCGCCAGCATCCCCTGCACGTTCAATTATATGCGGGGCAAGCTGGCTGGCATAACCTGCAGTATGGTTTCCAGATGTGAGGTAGTTGACTGGCGTCTGGCCTGAACCCGCGAAGGTGTCGAAGTCGTGTGCGTGACCCCTATCCCTCCACAGCGCGGACACTGCCCGGGCAAGCTTTAGCATGCCGGCGCCGTCTTCGTAGAGTTGGCTGATTTCAGCGGCATGAGCTTTAGCCCCTCTAAGAAATGGCAGGGGGGGTGCCATGCGCCCGCTGACTGCATCACTGACTTGCGTGTTGAATGCTTGATAGCCTGCTACACGGTCTTTAACAGGATTCAAGCCCTGCCTGTCTAAATGTCTTTGGACTTGTTGTTCAACAACCTTTGAACTCAACCCCAGAATGTCGGCTGTCGCATACGCCGCCTCAGCAGCCTCTACATTGCAGACAAGCTCTAGTCCCTGGGAGTAACCGTGTCCTGATGAAAGATTACCAGATGAGCCTATGAAATCCGTTATGGCTTTACTGTGCCGGATATCGCGTAGTTTAGAGTCGACTGAGGCAGTAAGAGCCGCTGCAAAAGTCCTTTTGCTTAAAGTGGTTTTTGGTTTCACTCCCTCAAGCTTGCCTGGAGCCAGTGATAATGCCGTGCGCAGTCGCGTGGGGTCGTCCTGGCCTGCTTCGACAGCTGCGTCCATCACTGCCTCGAAGTTTTTAACCGTTAACACGTCTTTTGATTGTAGTTTATAGCTGAGTAGATTTAGTCTGTCAGTTAGGGCGCCGTGTATGGCACTGGCTGGTTCTCCGCCGCGGATTAGCGAGTCGGCGACCTTGCCTACTGCCTCTTTGACTCGCGGGTAATGTTTAGAGCCTTCCGTGAAGTCAGGGTGTTGTAGGTGGCCTGCAATGCTGTTTGTCAGGTTGTCTGTTGCCTGCTGGACCTGCGGGTCTCTTACAACAGTCTTTCTCCTGAGAATTGGCATAGTAATTATCGGGTGTTAATCGTTTAAATATCATCTCAGCCAAGCTTTATTTCGTGGAGAAGCCTGTATTCAGGCCCTGTTGGGCTTAGCCTGCTTTCCATAAGATTTAGCGAGGAAACCTTGTATGTCCCGTATTCTTTGTCCTTGTTTTCGGAGAGTATTTGCGCCAGTTTATCCGCGTCGCTTAAGTGTCTTACTCGGGCGATGGTCGCGTGGGGGTGGAAACGATTTTCAGGTTTGAATCCTAACGGCGCAAGCAATGTATCAGTCTTCTCGTGCAGTCTCGTTAATTCGTCAGCGCCCTCTTTCGCGCCTGCCCAGATGACGCGAGGAAACGACGGCTTCGGGAAGACTCCTATGCCGCGGACGCTGAGAGTAAATGATGATTCCGCGCTTACCTGAGAGAGGGCGTCTTTTATTTTGTCTATATTTCCGGGATTTACTTCTCCGATGAACTTTAATGTGAAGTGTATGTTTTCCTCTTCGACCGCTTTTATTTTCCCGCAAGCTTCAAGTCTTGCTCCGACTGCCGCAATCTTCGAGCGTATTTCAGCAGGAGACGGAACGGCTATGAAAACTCTCATCTTAAATACAATGGAGGCAAGAAGTTATAATACATGAAGACTAGAGTGGTAGATGGGCACTTAAGCCCTGAGAAGAGGCTTGACGCCCTCATGGAGAAACACGGCATAAAAGCCCCGGAACCCAAGACGCATCCGCCGGCAAACCTTTTCACTGGCCTGCCTCCTGAACTCACCGACAGATTGAACGCGGGCGCAAAGTCGCATGCAATCCTTGACGGGGCAGGAAGGATGCTTGATGAAATGGCTTCTGCGCCAATTTCGGCTGCGAGGCGGGCGGAACTTAAAGCCGACGCACATGAGATGCTGGATCTGTGGGATAAGCTCTACAAGCCTAAGACTGATGAAGAAGACAAGTGAGGGGAGAAGTATTTAAAGGCTTCGTCTTAAAAGATATACCATGATTCCCGGCGGCATGAACCCTAAGCAGATGGCGAAGATGATGAAGCGGATGGGCATCAAGATGGATGAGATTGACGCCGAAGAAGTGATTATCCGCTGCGTCGACAAGAACATAATAATAGACAAGCCCCAGGTCGTCAAAACCATCGTCTCCGGCCAGGAAATGTATCAGGTCACGGGTAAGGCGAGCGTCGACGAAGTCGAGGCGAGCGTCGACATCGGGGAAGATGATGTCTTAATGGTAGCCGAGCAGGCGGGTGTTTCCGAGGAGAAGGCCAGAAAGGCCCTTGAGGATGCGGGCGGGGATCTTGCGGAAGCCATCATGAACCTTAAGAAATAGGTTCACAATTTGTTTTTTATTTTCCGCGAAACTAATTCTCTAACTGATATGATCGAATCCGAGAAAAAGATTATAACTTATTTTTTAGTGGCCTTCGTGTTGGGCAGCATTGTCTCGCTTACAGTATCCCCTGACAACAAAAGACTCGTCGAGATTGCGGAAACCATATCTTACAGCGAAAAATCATTTGTCAGAAGCCAGTACGCTCTCATGGGGCTTTTTAGGGGCGCAGTCATAGGCCTCATGGTCGGTGCCGCCTTAACCATGTTTCAGGCGAGAAGGATGGAGAAGGCAAAAATCCTAGCCATATCCCTTGTAATACTCTCGATTTCCATGTCTTTTTACGAGGGCTTCAGAAGCAAGGACGAAGCCAACTATGCGACATCAGACGGCTTCGCCGACGAACTCAAGTGGAGCGCATTCTACGGGCTCGTGACCGCTTTATTGTTCGCGGTTGTGCTTGACTTGGAGCTTGATTACGCCCGCTACTTCATAGTTATCTCGGTTCTGGGTTGCGCTCTCGCAGGATTGATTGCAAGGATTCTGCCCTTGACGGCGGAGCTCACGTATCCAGTAAGATACGTTTTGTGGGGTGCCTCCCTCGCGGTCGCCTTCTCGCTTAAAAAGCCTCTGCTGCGACCCATAAACTACAAGCTCGTCATACTACCCGCCATCGGATTCGGAGTCGGCAGAAAGCTCGTCGACCTCATACTCTACACTGTGATACAGAAGACGCCTTTCATGCCGGAGAGTATAGTGAAACTGATTTTCAAGACGAACCTTAATTTCAGGTACTTCATAACGACCCCGGACTTCATCCTCTACGGGCTCGGCATCGGAATGTTCGGCGGGATTTTCCTGTACGTTATAGTCCCGTGGAGGCAAAAAAGAATCATAAGCTTTTGCGCGATAGGATTCCTCGTAGGATTGATAGTCCAGTACTACGGAAGATACCTGGCTTACGCTAACCCGGGCTCAGATTGGGGGCTTATAGGAGACCTGTCTCTGGGCCTGATCATAGGGTTCTTCGTCGGGACCGCAGTAGGCCTTAACAGCAAGGATAAATGGTTCATAATGGCGTTTTCAGCGCTGGGATTCTACTTCATAAGATTCCTCTTCGTCATGAAGTTCCCCCTAGTCTATCTCTTCTGGGAGAACGTAGGCTGGAACAACTTCTTCTTATACGGCTTCGGAGGACTAACACTCGGCTTCGCGTTAAACATGCTGATACTCCACATACTCCACTACACCGCGGAGTCTACAGCAGAAACCGTCGAAGAAAAAGACGGCGAAACAGAAAACAAGAAACGGATAGTGCAGGAACAAACCAGCGTCTCAGAAAGATATAACAATGCTCAAGAATCCGGGAGAGAAGAATTGTACACGCCCCGAGACGACACACTAGTCCAGCAGGAGCCAAACACAATTGATTCGCCTGAAAACCCTCAGATAAGAGGAGAAGACAAACTCTAGACTGACACAGTTATATCATCGGTGTGACGTATACTTCCACTGCCGCAGCGAATACCAGACAAAGCATGGCAAGTATTATCGTGTCCAAGGAATCAAACACTATATGCTTGAATTCCTTTGTATTGTAGTCGTGGTTGACGACTGCAAAGGATATTATGCCGCCTGCGACAGCCCCGAGGAAGTAGGCCGCGACCTCGAAGACCCCGTGAACCATGTACGAGAAACTGATGGTAAATGAACCCAAGTATTCATAGAGGAACACTGAGTTAAAGGAGCCCGCATAGTTCCTGAAAGTCGAGCGCATAACGGAGCCTGCGGCGACCCCGATTACTGAGGCATTCCACGTGTGGATGAAGATTGCGCCGCCGCCGTAGAGAAACGAGAATACTATGCAAAACAAGAGCACGTTAACGTTGTTCCAGAATATTGCCTTAAGGGTCGCACCATCATTGGTCGCGAACGCCGTCAAATAAATGTTTTCCCCTGTTATGTCCTCTATCGTCGAAATCTGGGTGTCGAAGACGTTGCGGACTGTATCCGGCGGCAAAACCGTGAACCAGAAAGCATAAGAAACTAGAAGCCCTATGAAAAGATACATGAAAAGCGACAAGATGGGGCCGTGCTCTTTAACCAGGAACCTGTGCTCGCATTTGGTCTTCTCCTCCTCGAGCTTGAACGCCTGGTTGACGATGACGACCAACGGCAGAGTAGTCAGGAAAATCTGGGGAAGAGACGCTGCTCCCCCGAAAATCCAAAGGGAGACTAGTATTCCGACCGTCGAGTAGATGAATCCGACGACGACCATGTCTTTTGGAGTTTTCTCTTCTTTTTCAGGGTTTATTATCGACTCCAAGACCATGTTTATTGATTAAACGAGAGTGTTTTTAAACACGTTCTTCCCATAATGTATTCTAGGATGAGACAGCTTGCATTAACCGTTGTTTTGCTGCTTGCACTTGGATGCGCAGCCCAGGAGACGACGACCGTACCCGCCACAACAACGTTTCCGGGAACCACGACCATTCTCGTCACAACCATCCCGTCGACGACGACAATTACAGGCACGACCACTGTTTCAGGCACCACTACCGTGCCGACGACGACCGTCTTTATGACGACGACCATCCCGTCAACGACGACGGTGCCGACCACGACGACCATCTACGGGATTGGAACGTCCACGATTCCTTCGACTACGACTGTTCCGTCGGCGACCACGACGATTCCACAGACAGGGAGTACAACATTGCCTTCGAGCACTACTATGCCCGCCACGACCACCATGCCAACTACTACAACCACCACCACAATCATCTTGCGGCAGGGATGCAGGGAGATGAGCATCGAAGTCGACAGGGAGTGCGTGGGCGAGGAGATGAGTATAAGCGTCACCGAGAGGTCAAGAGACGATGAGCCCGTGCGGGACGCGGTAGTCATAATTTACCGGCTGGGCAGGCTCATGGCAGAGCAGACCACCGACAAGGAGGGAATCACAAGGTACACGCCGCAAATGGAGGGTGAATACAAGATTATAGCGAGGAAGAGTCCGAAATACTGCTCTGAGACGGAGGATGTTAAAATCGTCGCGTGCGAGAGTCCTAATGCTTCAGGTTCCGGTTCGGGTATTTCGGATGCTGAGACTACGACTTCAACTTCCGTCATTACGGAGGCTGAATCAACAACAGTTGCGTGGACGACTTCGACCACGACGTCTTCGTCAACGTCTTCTTCCTCGACAATCCCGGAGACGACCAGTACAGTAGCGGCCTCTTCGACTACCTCGGTCACAGAGGACGCAGACGCTTCCTCCCCAAGCTTTATCGGAAGATTCCTCTACAACGCAGGAAAAGCAAGTCTTCTAGGGGCAATAATCGTCGTCGCCTTGATGACGGCAAACTCTATGAGAACCCGCGGAAAACCCAAGGAAAAAAGCATGTGGACTGAGAGGCCGAAGACGAAGCTTCAGAGCATCTAGTACATGAATTTTCAGGAGACCCTATTTTTATACTGGTTCTAATACTTCACTGTTCAGGCAGTTCCCACAATGGTTTCGGTTCACAGTATCCGCAGTTGGATTCACATATCAAAGATTTTCCCGTATTTGGGGGACATATTGAAATTCAACGCTCTTTTTCTTCTTTTCCCGGTTCCCGTGGCATTGCATTATCATGAACCTATTTTTTTGTTCGTCGCTGCCTCCCTGGCGTCGTTTGCATCAGGTTGGCTTATAGGCTCAGGGCAGAAAAAAGAGTTGACGTTAGGCGAGGCAATGCTTCTCACGATAACGACCCTGCTTTTAGTTTCCGCTCTCTCTTCCATAGTCTACATGGGCGTTTTCACGGACGCCATCCACGTCAGAATAGTCAACTCATTCTTCGAAAGCGTGTCAGGTTACACCACAACGGGCCTGAGCATTATCACCCCCACTCAAATCGAGTCATACCCTAAAAGCGTGCTTTTCCTGCGCGCCGTAAGCCAGTGGATCGGGGGCGTCGGAATAATCGTGATGTTCATGTTAATAGCAAGCTACAGGGATTTCAACATACCCATCATCTACAAGTCCGAGCGCGGAGACCAGAAAGTCCACCCGAGCTCGTACTCGAACGCCAAGGAATTGTTCAAGATATACTGTTTTTACTCTCTCGCAGGCGTCATGCTGCTTTTCATATCAGGGATGGACTGGTATTCCTCATTCTACAATACAATGTGCTCTATCTCGACTGGCGGATTCTGGCATAACAACTCTAAACCTTACGTGGGACTTTTTTCAGAGGGGATTACGATAGCGATGATGCTTCTGGGATCCATGGGTTTTTTCCTGCACTACACGCTCATCAACGGAAGACTCGGGGACGTGCTCCGGAACATCGAAGTCAAGGCGATGGCCATAGTGATACTCATCGGGATAATCATGTTCACGAACATGCTGTACACCGACGTATTGTTCGGCTTGGAAAACTTCGGGGAAACGCTCGATGAATCCGTATTCAACGTGGTATCCGCCGCAACGACGACAGGGTACAGCACAATCGATTTCGCCAGCATAACCGACTTCGGGAAACTCACGACGACACTGCTCATGATAATAGGCGCGGGAGTGAACTCGACTGGCGGAGGGATAAAACTCATGCGTTTTGTCATCATCATCTACTCGATAATGTGGATGATCAAGAAAACGATACTACCCCAAAAAGCCATCGTCCCATTCAAGATACATGAAACCATGGTGGAGGACTATGAGACTGAACACGCATTCATCCAAGTGGCGGCACACATAACAATCCTGATGGTAGGAGCGTTATTGTTAACGGCCTACGGCTACAACGCCGCTGACTCGCTTTTCGTATCATCATCGGCGATAGGAACCGTGGGGCTGTCAACACTGCCCATACATGAACTAGCCGTAACCCTGAAACTTTACCTGACGCTTGAAATGCTGATAGGCCGCGTAGAAACACTACCTGTGTTGGTGTTAATGACATACGCCATAAACTACGCGAGAGGAATACTAAAGCAAGGATGAGTTTGCCCGCTTTTATTTTAATTCCCTCGAACAGTTCGCTCGTATCCTGCCATCACGTTTAGCACGCTCTGGTCTTTGAGGGCGTCGCCTATTACTTGCAGGCCGGTGGGTATTCCGTCTGCTTTTCCGGCAGGTACTACTCCAGCTGGGAGGCCGGCCAGGTTTGCGGGCACTGTGAAGACGTCGTAGGCGTACATGACCATGGGGTCGGTTATTTTCGTCCCAAGTTTGTGGGGAAGCTTGGGCACAGTCGGGGACACGAGGGCGTCTACGTCTTTCAGGGCGTCGGACAAATCCTGGCGTATTATTGAGCGTGCCTGGAGTGCTTTCCGGTAGTATTTTCCGCTGTATTCTTTCTGGCTTATGTAGCTTCCCAAAAGGATTCTTCGCAATACTTCTTCGCCGCACACGTCTTCTATTTTGTGGCCGTAGCGTCTGCCGTCGTATTTGCGGGTCGCGGAAAAAAATTCGACGTACACGTTAAGGTAATACGTAGGGAGGGCTATCTTCAGGTTGGGAAGCGAGACGTCGACTAGCTCTGACCCGGCAGATGATAGTTTGTCTAGTGCTTTGTCGATTGTTTTCCGTATTGTTTTGTCTGATATTAGTTCATTGAATTCAGTGGCGTAGCCGAGCTTAACATCCTTGAGTGAGGGGTTCAGGTTTTCCCTGAAGTTATAGAATTTTTTTTCTAGTTTTAGGCTGGTCTGGTCTTTTGGGTCGTGGCCTGCAACGGCTTCTAGGAGAAGCGCCGCCGTCGGGACGTCGCGCGCTATCGGGCCTATCTGGTCAAGGCTCATGGCCAAATCTATGAGGCCGTATCGTGATACTACTCCGTACGTAGGCTTGAATCCCACGACCCCGCAGTGGCTTGCAGGGTTTCGTATGCTCCCGCCCGTATCTGAGCCAAGGGCTGCGTCTACGAAGCCTGCGGCTACGGCGGCGGCTGAGCCGGAGGATGAACCGCCTGGAATCCGCCCGGGGGCGGAGGGGTTGTCGGTTGGACCCCAGAAGCTTGTTTCGCCGCTTGAGCCGCACGCGAACTCGTCCATGTTGGTTAACCCGACGAGTGCTCCAGCCTCTTTCTTTATTTTCGAGACTACTGTCGCGTCGTAGGGGGCAACATAGTTTTCAAGCGTCTTTGAGCCGCCTGTAGTCAATAATCCTTCAACGCACATGTTGGATTTGACGGCTAGCGTCAATCCGGAAAGCTTGCCCTTTTTTGCAGTGTCTTTTGCGCAGACGCCTTTCTCATCCAAGACGATGAATGAGTTGACTTTACCGTCCGCTTCCTTAATCTCTGATAAATTCATTTCTTCTCCAGTTCAGCCGCTTTGCGCTCGTCCTCGTCCGCCTGATCATCCAATCCCATCGCGCGAAGAGTCTCAGCCCGCTCCCTGTAAATCAAGGAAGACTCAGGCTTAAGGTTAAGCGCCTCATTAATCTTTGCAAGCGACTGCTCGGAGTCCCCGCTCTTCCTCAAGACCACTCCCCAGTGCAGGAAAGCGGAAGCCATGTTCGGCTTAAGTTTCGTGGCGTGAGCATAGTTTTCGCATGCCTCTTCGTAGTCGCCCTTCTCGGAGAAGATGTCTCCCACGTGGACGTAGCCGGAAGACCGGTCGGGCTTGAGTTTAACGGCCTTGAAATAATCCTTCAAGGCCTCGTCTAGGCTGCCTTGTTCTTGGTGGATTATCCCCATGTTGATATGTGCAGCGTAAAGCTTGGGGTCTGCTTCAACAGCCTTTTGAGTGTAACCCAGAGCCTTCATCAAATCCTTCTTTTTAAGGTACACGTTGCCCAGATTATACAGTGTCTTCGCGTAAGACGGATTCAAATCCAACGCCTTCAAAAGGCTTTCCTCTGCCTCTGCAAGCTTGCCCATCTTAGTCTGGACGACGCCTAAACCCTCGAACGCCTCATACGAGCCCGGGTCTCCCGCCAACGCATTCCTGAAAGCCTCCTCCGCCTTGACAAACTCTCCCGCCTTGAAAAGGCTTTTGCCTAATGCGACATAGTCGCCTGACGGAGGATGCGCACCACTGGGGGGAGGAGGCGCAGCCGCCTGCACGCCCGCAACAGCAGATGATAATGGAGATTGCGGCGTCGAAGGATGTGCTTGAGCGTGAGACTGCGGCTTTGCTGCTGTAGGAGCGGTGGGTGGCGCCGCAGGGGGCTTGTATGGAGCTGCCGCAGGGGGCGTCTTAGGCGGGGCGGCAGGTGTTTGCGGCGGCTTGGCTGGCATCTGCGGCGCAGACGACTTATAAGCCATGGACGACGTGGGACTAGCCTGCATGGGCATTGATTTTGTCGCCTGAGGAGTAGGGGGTTTAGGCTGCGGCGGAGAGTAAGGAGCCCTAGCACCTAAATCCTTCTTGACTGTTTCCACGAACTGGCGGGCTTCACCGGAAGGATCAATCGCCGTGAGCCTGTCCGCATAGGATAGGGCGGACGCAGTATCCCCCTTCCTCACGTAGGAGAGTACAAGCTCCCTCACAGCCGCGGAATACTTGGGGTCAAGCTCCAACGCCTTCCTGTAGTGCTGTATAGCGCCCGTGAAATCAGACAAGTCGAAGAAAGTAAAGCCTAATTCATAGTGGGCTCTCGCGTTATTAGGTTCCAAATCGAGGATTCTCTCGAACTGGTCTAGCGCGGAATCAAGCTCGCCCACGGCCCGATACGCTATGCCAAGCTCGAACAATGCGTGAACGTATTTAGGGTCAAGTTCCAGTGCAATCGAGTACTCGTCTATTGCGCCGTCGTAGTCTTGTTTATCGTATAAAACGTAGCCTAGGCTAAAGTGTATTTCAGGGTTTTCCGGGTCCAGTTCAATGGCCTTGCCCAGGTTCTCCACGGCTTTGGCGAAGTCGCCTTGCTTGCCGTATACAGTCCCCAGATTACAGTAAGACAACGAATAAGTAGGGTCTACAGATACCGCCTCAGTGTAAGCCGCAACCGCCTGCACCAGATCCCCCTTCTTGTAGTGCTCGTTCCCCTTCTTTACGAGTTCCTCAGCGCTGCTCATCGTCTCTCACACAATTTTAGGAAATTAGCTATTATTTTTTTCCCGTCACCCGTTAAAATAGATTCCGGGTGGAACTGCAGGCCGTGAATCGGATAATCCCTGTGGCGCAAAACCCATGATTTCACCGTCGTCTGCGGCTTTGGCGGAAACCTGAAGACAATCCGGCAGAGAAACATCATCCACGACAAGCGAGTGATACCTGGTCGCCTCCAGAGGAGAAACCAGTCCCGCAAATAAACCTTCGCCGTCGTGCTCGATAAGGCTTGTCTTCCCGTGCTTGAGCGTTTTCGCAGAACGTATCCTGCCGCCGTAGACGTGGCCTATGCACTGGTGGCCCAAGCAGACTCCGAGAAGCGGAATCTCGGGGCCGTAATCCTCGATAATCTTTTCTGAGATTCCGGCCTCATTTGGGGTTTTTGGTCCAGGAGATATTATGATGCCCGAGATACCCTGCTTGCTTACCGCCTCCTTGATCTTGCCGTAATCAACGGTATTCTGGAATACAACAGGCTCTGCCCCTTGCTCTCCCACGTATTGGACTAGGTTATACACAAAGGAATCTATGTTGTCGATCACCAATACATTCATGGGAAAAAATTGGAATCAACGCTTAAATGCAACGTAAAAACACCCTTTTTTACTTGTTTTCCCTAAGGAATATATCCTCTTTAAAATGACGAAAACAATCCGGAGAGATATACAGTACCAGCCTTCCCCAATACTGGAGGATATGCACAGGCGAATGGGGGAAATATTCGTAAAAGAGATAAGTGAGGCCGGATTGCCTGCCGCCATCATCAGGACAGGAGAATACGAAAAAACAGTAATGAGCACGAGCATGGCTGCTTTTTACAGTGCCTTGGAGGCTCGCCAGGATATTGGGGCGCAGTTAATCACTTTTTCTGAGGCGCTGCGGGCGGGGGATATGAGCCGGGACTTGGTGACTGGCGCTAAGACTTCGAATGCTATGGGTGATTTATTGGCTGTCATGCCGGAGCCGGTGAGTGATCTTCTTTCATCTTATACTGATGGATACATGGGGGAAGGTGCTGGTAGGGCGCCTACCGGCAGGGTAAGCAGCACTCTTGATTCAGTATGTATTTTAGCTTTTGCCGCTAATTCACTGGATTCGGCTATCATGGATTTTCATCCAGCAAACCCTGAGGCGTCATTACTTGCCCGTGAAGTCCGTGATTTAGGCGAACTATCAAGTAAGGTGGTTATCATAGGGGGCCCGCCTGCCGCGGGGAGAGATTCATTAGTGGACAATTTTTTGAAGATGCATGTTGGTTCAACCACGGATCTACCAGTTGCTAGGAGGACGCTTTTCAGATTAGCTGCCAGGACAAAAGGCATTTATAGGGCTGTTAAATTGACAGGTAGGAAACGCCGTGAAGAAATGGGGGAAGTAGACGGAGTAGACTATCATTTCTTTGACGGAGGAGATCTCTTGCGTACTGAAGCAGGCGGGGTAGTAGCTGATTCCATGGTTGGTTCTATGAGGGATGGGACACGCCCGGGAGAAGAGGAATTATCAAGGTTGTCAGAATGCAGAAACAATCCTCTCGCATACTCTTATTCATTCGACCAGCACCAATACGCCTTCGCAGCACTCAACATTGACACTGAGACGACTTCTAAGCCATGGGCCATCAGGGGATTGAAGGATATGCTTGAGAACCCTAAGACTAAAATGCTGATACTCGGCAGCGGAACCATGCCGGAGCTTATGTACTTGAGTAGATTGCTTCCCAATGCAACTATCGCGTATGTCGCCCCCGCAGGTCTTGGCAGCCACATAGCAGACCACGTGGACGAAGTAAAATCCAGGATGTTTGCGCGTGAATTAGACAGACTGCATAAGATTGCTGAGATGACAGGGCACCGGGCATGGCCACAGAACATGACTGGATACACTACTCAGCTTAACAAGCACGCTAATGATCAACTTTTGGGGATAGCACCGCAGATGGCGTTAGCGCTTATCTGCCATGAACATGTTCCAGGATTCAATGTAGTGCCTAATCCCGGAGGGATTGAACGACCAGCAGAGTCTGTCGAGAGATTGAATGAAGTCTTGTTGAAAAGCGGGAAATTCCCGGGCGTATATAAACAGTGATTAAACGAGGAAATGACTAGAGTAAAAGTTAAGAGGGCGGACTTGTTGAGTAGGAAATATGATCAGTCTCCGATAATCCAGGATATGTCTGGGAGGATGAAGGCGCTCTTCGGGGATGATTTCCTTGATAGGATGGTAGACTGCGGTAGGCAGTTAAACCCAATTGTTTATGGGAGTCCTGACGCGTATGTTGTCGCTGAAACGGCAAGGGTTGATGCTGGATCCCTGCAGAGATCGGTTTTACACGAGCTGAGGCGCGGAGATATGATGCGCGATCAGATGCTGAATCCGCGGACTTCAGACCATATGGATGCCTTGCTTAGCAGTATGCCTGTTCCGGTGAGCCAGCTTCTTTCATCTTACGTCGACGAGTATGGCGGCAAAGGAGATGCCAGGCCGATTGGGAGGGTGAGTGATGCACTGGATACTGCTTGCGTCCTCACGTTTTGGACTGGCGCATTGGATGTGGCGTTGATGGATTTCCACCCGAAGAATCCTTTGGAGTCTGCGCTTGCCAGTGAGGTTCCGGGGCTTGTTGAAAAATCAGGGAAAGTGATTATCGTAGCGGGCCCGACTGCAGTCGGAAAAGACGCGATAGTCGACATGTTCCTTAAAAGAAAGCTTTTAGAACAATTCTTACCGGCTGACGCTAACACAGACATGCCGTTGCAAGATTTGATGGAGCAGGTGGCTGCGGCCCCTCCCTTGGATGCCGCTGACGCAGCTGACTGCAGGAAAGTGTTGGATGACTTAGAGAATCTTTTAGGTTATCCTAACGAGGGGAGGGAGAGGCCGGATATTGAGAGGGATGAACTATTCGAGATGGCTAAGCGGCGTCTTGGAGTCCACCGGCTTACAAAGCTCACTGGGAGAGCCCGTAGGCCGGATGAAGTTGATGGCGTGCACTATCACTACTTTGACGGGGGGGACATGCAATTGGATGTGTCGAGGGAGCCGATGCTTGACCCAAATGGAGGAATCATAAAGGATGGTTCACGACCTACTGAGGACACATTAATTGGCTTCAGACAGGATGGTAGACATCCTCTGGCATACTCTTACAGGTACAACGGACATTACTATGGTTTTCCAACGCATACTGTACCGTCTGGCGAATACCACAAGCCGTGGGATATTGCAGGACTGAAAGAAATCCTGGATGACCCAGCCGTTAACATGCTAATCCTGGGAAGCGGCACAACACCGGAGGTATTGTACATGAAAAGCCTGCTGCCCAGAGCAACAGCATTATACGTGCTACCGCACCAGCCGCATCGTTCAATATCCGTGATCGAGGAGGAAAGCCACAACAGGTGGTGGGGTAGAGCGTTAAGGGAGCTTCAACACAATATCGAGTCGGGGGGTGCGAGTTGGCCGAGGGATAAATCAGGTTTTGCAAAAGCTATTGAGGATAAATCCAAGGAGCGGTTTTGTGAGGTGACGCCTCAGATAACACTTGCCATGTTGTGCAGCAGGGAGATTCCTGGCCTGCACTTGCTGCCTAACATTCACGGGATACCTAATCTCATGAAGGCATCCGAGGATTTAAACACGATACTTCGAAAAAGCGGGCAGTTCCCTGGCATGTTCCAGAGATAAAACCATTAAATTGGGTTAATTCTAAGTAGTATATAGTATGGGTTACACACGCTACATCGCAGCCTTCGCGGCCATTATGGTGGTTTTCGCGGGAGGGAAAATCGCGTACGAACAGTATGAATTGCTTTTGTCGACGACTTCCACGACGACCACTACTTCAACCAGCACCACCTCGACTACGACCACCACGACCACGACAACCACTTCAACGACTTCAACCACGTCAACGACATACCTCATATCCTACACGACCACGCTATGGGGGCACTGTCATGACGGACTCCAAAACCAGAACGAGCTGGGAGTCGACTGCGGCGGAGAATGCAGTCCCTGCAAGGTCGAGTGCACGAGAGACTCAGACTGCGGGACACCACACTACGACAACACGGTGTGCCTTGAAGGAGACGTATACAAGCCCCTCGTAGAATACGAGTGCATGAGCCCCTGGATGATTAACGCGAGCTGCAGGATTAAAAAAAGGTTCATAATCGAGGAGAAATGCCATCCAAGCGAGAGATGCCTTTCAACCAACTATTGCCCTGGGAAAAGATGCATCGAAGCAAGATGCTTAAAGTACCCGCTCGACTACTGCACGTGGACGGAGTGCTAGAAGATGAGGAAGCCCACGAAAAAACAGGGATTCGAATACGTTCTACTTGTACTAGTCATCCTGTTTGTCGCATCCCTTGACAGAGAGGTTGTTAAAAGCCCGACGGGCGTTGGAATAGGCATTATAGCTCTTGCGGTAGGGTACTTCACGGGAGTCATGGCATTCGCTGTCGGGATACTTTTCTCGGTTTACGCTTTCATACTATCTCTTCCGCTCATATCCGTCGTCTACGCTTACCTGGCGTACCTCCTAGCGAGAATACACTACATGATAGCGACCTTCATCTTCAAGAAAGTCTTGAAGAGGACGAAATCATACCACAAGGCGAAAGCAAGAATAAAGAGCACTAGCGCATACAAGCTGGGGCAGAGAATATTCAACAAGGTGACCAAGAGAATGGGATTATCCGAACCCCACATGCTAAGAGTCTTCGAAGTCGAATCCTGCGGGAAATGCAAAAGGAAAATCCCTAAAGACGGGAGCTTCTGCCCATACTGCGGAGTAGAGACAGCTTAAAGCTTCTCGCCCACCATTATTGTGAAGCCTTCAGGACCGATCCTGTAAGGCACCATGTCAGTCACATGCCCTGAATGCCTGAGCTTTACTATCTCTATCGCCCTTCGGCGGAGCTGACCCCTGCGCAGGTTATACAAAGTCACGACCCCGTCGACTATGAATTCCTCGCTGCCGAACGTGCTGTAGCGGTCTGGCTCCTGCTCGGTCTCCAGTATTATAAGGTTTACGGAGTTATGGGCGTTGAGCGCGGATATGAGTAGTTGCATGCATACCCGGTAGCTGTCTTTGTCACTGAACGCGGAGTAGAGCGCGGACACAGAGTCGATTACGATTCTGTCCGGGTGAAACGGCAGTTCAATGCCTTTAGCGTCTATGAGCGATATTTCAGGGTGCGTGTTGAGTATTTCCGCCAAGGACACCGAATCCTTTCTCCGGTATTCGACGAGAGTCAGCTCGATTTCCTTGACGAGCTCGTATGGGTCGATTTTTTTGAGGTAGAATAGTCCTTTAGCTTCTTGTTCTTCGATGTCCCAGCCGAAGTTTTTCTTCATGTGCCTGCGGATTTTTTCGTCGCTTTCCTCGAGAGTGAAGTACACTACTTTCTCGCCTGCGAGACACGCGTTGTAGAGGGATTGCATCGAGAATATCGTCTTTCCCGAGCCGCAGCCGCCGACGAGGAGTATCGTGTTTCCCCTCTCGATTCCGCCCTGATTGATGAGTTTGTCGAATGCCGAGACTCGTACCGGCATAACCAAGTCTTTGTCCTGTTGTTCTCCGTCCATTTTTTTCTTGTTTATAGATTTAATTGACGCGTATATAAACATCTCGCTGAATGTTTATATAATCTTTAAAGTCAATGTTTTTTTTGACGATGAGCATCCTAGAGCAGATTACGTCGGCGGTAATGGCTACTGTCGAGGAGAAGAAGATCGATTTCGAGTACCGGAGAGCCTTGAACACGCGGTTTGCTTCCGCTGTCTTGCGCTCGCCCCTGCCTTTTCCCGGCCGCGGAGTCGACAACACGGTTATAGCGGAAGTCAAGATGAATTCGCCAACTAAGGGCAGGCTGGCAAGAGAGGGGGATTCTCCAGCGCTTATCGCCTCCCAGTACATAGATGGTGGTGCGGCAGCCATCTCGGTTCTAACGGAGCCAGTCTACTTTGAGGGTGACGTGAGGCACCTGGAGGACGTTAGAGCCGTGGCGGATGAGACGCCGGTTCTTATGAAAGACTTCGTGTTGGATAAACTGCAAATCCAGGAGGCAAGAGCATACGGCGCAGACGGCGTGTTGCTGATAGCATACCTCTTACAAGACAGGCTAGACGAATACCTCGAGTACGCGAAGTCGATCGGATTGTGGGCGCTCGTGGAGACGCACTCTAAATCAGACATCAAGTTTGCGCTCGACTGTGAAGCAGACATTATTGGCGTGAACAACAGGGATTTTGTGAAGGGGAATGTTGACTTGGACGCTTCGATAAAGTTGTGCCAGTTCGTTCCGGATGACCGGGTTTTCGTAGTGGAGTCTGGCATCGCTTACCCGGAGGATGTTCGTTATTTGATGGATAGTTGCACGAGGAAGCCTGACGCTTATCTCGTCGGGACGGCTCTCATGAATTCAGAGGATAAGGCTTCTGCAGTAAGAAGCCTTGTGGATGCGTGAAAAATGGATTACGACGTGATTATTGTAGGTGGCGGACCCGCGGGGTTGAGCGCGGGAGTGTATGCGGTGCGAAGGGGTCTTTCCACGCTTTTACTGGAGAAGGGTTTTGTCGGAGGCCAGCTTGCGGCTGCACCGGAGATAGGAAACTACGCGGGTTTCACGAGCGTTACTGGCGCTGAGCTCGCTGGCAGGATGGAGGAGCATGCCAGGGCTGCGGGCGTCGTTTTTGTCTCCTCTGAAGTGTTGCGGGTTGAGTTGGACGGGGACGTGAAGAGGGTTTCAACCCAGGACAATATTTATTCCGCGAAGGCTGTTATTCTGGCAACCGGTGTTTCCCACAGGCACCTTGATGTTTCCGGGGAAGAGGATTTTCTGGGGCGGGGCATAAGCTACTGCGCCACCTGCGACGGCCCCCTGTTTTCAGGAAAGAAAGTCGCGGTAATAGGCGGCGGGAACCACGCGTGCAGTGACGCAGAGTACCTGGCGGACCTGGCAAGCAAAGTGTATCTCGTGCACAGGAGGGATTCGTTTAGGGCAGAGGAATGCCAAGTCAGAAACGTCAAGGATAAAGGCGTCGAATTCGTCTTGGATTCAGTCGTCGAAGGCTTCGCAGGGAAAGATTTTTTGCAGGCCATAAAACTGAAGAACGCCAAAACCGGCGAGAAGACGGTTCTCGAAGTTGACGGCGCCTTCATATCAATCGGAGTTGTACCCCTCCACGCGCTGGCGGGAGACATGGGAGTCAAAGTCGACGAGAAAGGCTACATCATAGTCGACGACGACCAGATGACAAGCATCCCCGGCGTCTACGCCGCAGGCGACGTCACAGGAGGAGTGCTCCAAGTCGCAACGGCAGTGGGCGAAGGCTGCGTCGCCGCGCTCTCAGCCTACGAATACATCAAGAAACCGTACTGGAGCAAGAAAAAACAATAATGGATTCGAAATCAGGAAAGCTCGTGCTTTTGATTTCATTGACAACAGTCTTATTGAGCTTTCCTTCAGCAGGCGTTGAATTCGGCGTTCAGCCGCTCTGGGATAGAGCGCTCCCGGGAGCCGTGAACTACGTCAGGATAGTGGGGAGGGAGATTCTGGTGGGGAGCGGGGGCAACACGATAACGCTTTTAACGACGACTGGGAGGATTTTGTGGGCTAAGACCTTCGAGTCCGGGATAACAGGCATAGCATTGAGCAACGACTACGTCGGTGTTTCACTCACCAGCGGAGAGCTCATATTATTGGATCACGGCGGAGAGAGGATTTGGAGCAGGCGCACTGACTCTTACATTGGGTATGCTGACGCGCTCTTATTGATTGACGACGGTTTTTACGCGGGAGACATGAGCGGAGTCATCTCCTTGTTCGATTTATCAGGCAATCTCTTGTGGAAGGGCACAAGCGACGCATACGTTATCTCGTTGAATAGATTGGATGACACCGTGCTCGCGGTCTCTGATAAGGGAGTGTATGTTTTGGAGGATTCACGGATTAACCAGATGATTACGGTTGACGGTTACGTGAGGGCTGCGAGACTTGAGACAGAGTTGTCGGCGCTCTCTTCCAGCGGGGGAGAAATCATAATATTTGATGCTGGCGGTGAAGCCCTCTGGAACAAGAGTTTAGGGGAGACTGTGGGAACTGTTTATTCCTCGTCGGACGGCGTCGTCGCAGGCTCGAGGGAGGAGAATATTCACGTGTTCGACGAAAACGGCGAAGCAAGGTGGTCGAACAGGCTTGACGGGAGCATCACCAAGGTTTACTTGAACGCTGAGTACGTGATAGCGGGGTCTACGAACAACAAGGTTTACGCCTTCAACTGGAGGGGCAGGCCAGTCTGGGTCAACACCGAGGATTCCGGGGTTTCAGACTTTGACGCCAACGAGGTCGCCCTAGTCTACGGGACAAGCCAGGGACGGCTAAAGTATTTCGTGTTAACGTCAAAGAGCACGGAGCAAGCCTACATTGCCGGGGCCTTAATCGGCGTTACTTTATTGGCTGGGTTCGTAATGTTGGTAATGCATTGGAGGCATAAGGGGTAAAGATGATTGTTGGAGTTGTCGGGAAACCGAATGTGGGCAAGTCGACTTTTTTCAAGGCGTTGACTCTGGCTGACGCTGAGATTGCGGCGTTTCCGTTCACGACGATTAAAGCCAACGTCGGCGTAGGATATGTGCGCAGCCCCTGCCCAGAAAAGGAATTCGAGACATCGTGCACGCCGAAAAACAGCGTCTGCAAGGGAGGCGTCAGGTTCACGCCAATCAGGATGATAGACGTTGCAGGGCTTGTCCCCGGAGCCCATGAAGGCAAGGGTCTTGGAAACCAGTTCTTGGATGATCTGCGCCAAGCGGACGCGCTGATACATGTCGTTGACATATCGGGTAAAACAGACGAGAAAGGAGATGCCTGCGACGACCACAACCCAGAAGACGACATAAAGTTTTTGGAAGAAGAAATAGACCTGTGGTTCGCCGGCGTCTTGAAGAAGAACTGGGCGAAAATCGAAGGCAAGATAAAATACGAGGGCAAAAACTTCATAAAAGAACTGGCGCCAGTGCTTGCTGGATTGTCGATTTCAGAGTCTCAGATAGGGGATGGTTTGAGGTCGTGCGGATTCTCGGGTAAGAGAGAGTGGAGCAGCGAAGACTTGACCGAGTTCGCAGTGGCATTGCGCAAGGCCTCAAAGCCTATAATCGTGGCAGCCAACAAGATAGACGTTAACGCCGGATAC
>JBDRCA010000140.1:0-2002 GCA_043822165.1 Candidatus Altarchaeota archaeon | reverse complement strand
CGAGTTTTTCCCGGGTCGCGGCAGGGACTCAAAATCCAGGGATTCCAGGTATCTTTTCTTTCGCTGCTGGTCGACGCGGTATTGGATTGCTATCGGCGAAACCAGGATTATGGCAAGGAGCATGGACAGGAATGTTTTTATCCTTGATGGTTCGAGTCTTTCCTTTACCCACATGCTAAGGGATTCTGTTACGGGGTATACTACGTTTACTTCGCTTGTGGCGGATGTTATTTCGCCTCCGTCTTTCCCTGTGTTAGCGGGGTGGAGTTTGGCGTCAATGAGGTATTTTTTCTGTTCGATGTCGTCTGGCAGGATTATTTTTATGACAGAGCTTTTTTCGGTAGATACTATTATGGATTCGTCGGAGTGTCCGATTATCCTGCCTGTGTCGGGGTCTCTGACTGAGACGTCCAGTAGGACTCCTATTGTCCCTTCGCCGAGGTTGACTATGTCTGCTACGACGCTTAAGGCTGCGCCGGGTGCCACGTTTCCGGTGAATGGTTCGACTGTCATCCTGGCTTTGAACAGTTCTTCGGGGGACAGTATCGTGAGGGTTATCGGCACTTTGCGGATTATGGCTCCCGTGGAGATGATTATGTCTCCGTTGTATGTTCGCTCCTGCGCCTGCGGGAGAACGTAGAATCGTATGGGCAGGTCTGCTTCTTCGCCGGGGGCAAGGGATATGCGCGTGTTTTCCAGGCCCACTATTTCCTGTATGTCCCCTTCTGTTCTCGCAGCCACGAACACGACCGTGAAGTCGAGGTTGTTTTCAACCCTTATCTTGGTTTCCGCGCGCCTTCCCGGGTACGCGTTAAGCGATATCGCCTGCGGGCCCACTACGATTGATTCCTGGGCAAGGCTCAAGGGAATCAGGAGCAGGAGTATTGCGCCTGCCACGGCAAGTCTCCCGGATTTTTTCATTCTGTTATTCATTTAAACTTATAGTTTTATTACCTTATCCACCAGAGGCTCTATTATTCCCACTACTTTGTCGACGTCTTCTTTTTCGACGGTCAGGAGGAATCCTCCTATTTTTTCGAGTCGCAACTTGTTGACGATGAAGTGCACGAACTCCCTTGCAGAGTTCTCGTCGTTGTATATCATAAGATTCGAGATGGAGTCGAGTACTATGAACTTGCTGCCAGGCAGCCTTGCGAGAATCTTCTCGGAGTACATCCCGATCTCCTCCAGCGAAGACGGGTTGTCTATGAAGACCGCGTTTTCTTTCTTGCCTGGGAACCTGCCAGCCATCTTCGAGACGCAGTCTATGAATATCACCTTAGACAAGTCGATTTTGTTGGCTTCAAAATCCCGTATCAACTGCTCGAACGGGCGGTTAAACGTTATGTAGACGCCGTTTCTGCCCTCGTCTTCAGTGAGCATCTTGGTAAGGCCTGTTGCTACTTCATTGTGGCTTTGCGGTGTCGAGACGAGCAATACTATCTCGTCTTTCCCGACTCCCTCAAGGTTTTGCTTCAGCATGTTTGCGAGCACTTTCACGTCGTCTTCCCTGACCATTCCAATCGTCTTTTTCATGGTGGCCAGTTTCTCGTGTTTAGCGGATATCTCCTCCTCGATTTCCCGCAGAATCTTTTCTTTCTCTTCGAGTTCCCGCTCCTCCATGAAGATCTTCTGCATCTGGAGCTCTTTCTCGCGTTTCTCGATTTCTTTCTCGCGCTCCAGAAGCTCCCTGCGCCACCTTTCCTCCTCGTCCTTGCGCTTGCGCTCCCAGTCAAGCTCCTTGTCTTTTAGCTTGTTCTCGTAGTCGACAAGCTGCTTCTCCCTGTCCTTGAACTTGTCGAGCATGCTCTGGAGTTTACCCTCCATGGACTTTAGTTTCTCTATTTCCTCTGGTGTCAGCTCCGCGCCGCCGCTGTTCTTCTTTTCTTCAGTCATCGGAACCTCCGCTTCCCTGATCCTTTTCGAAGAGCTCGTCTACTTCCCGTTGTATGTGGGTGAGTTCTTCCTCCTTGTCCATGATTTCCTCTGTACAACGCTTTAA